>NZ_JBITZP010000020.1:0-163584 GCF_044546945.1 Kitasatospora sp. NPDC053057
AACTACTTCCGGGTCGGCAACCTCACCGCCCTGCGCGAACTCGCCCTGCTCTGGGTGGCCGGGCGGGTCGACGAGGGGCTGCGCGACTACCGGGCGGCCCACAGCATCGACCGGGTCTGGGAGACCCGCGAGCGGGTGGTGGTCGCCCTCACCGGCGGCCCCGAGGGCGAGACCCTGATCAGACGCGCCGCCCGGATCGCCGACCGCACCGCCGCCGGCGACCTGCTGGCCGTCCACGTGACCCGCAGCGACGGCCTGGCCGGCGCCTCCTCCGGCGCGCTCGCCCAGCAGCGCCGGCTGGTCGAGACCCTCGGCGGCAGCTACCACGTGGTGGTCGGCGACGACATCCCCACCGCGCTGCTCGCCTTCGCCCGCGCCCACGACGCCACCCAGCTGGTGCTGGGCACCAGCCGCCGCGGCCGGATCAACCGCTTCCTCACCGGCCCCGGCATCGGCGAGACCACCGTGGACGCCTCCGAGGACATCGACGTCCACATGGTCACCCACGAGTTCACCGGCCGCGGCCGGCTGCCCTCGCTGGGCCGGCGCCACTCCCGGCGCCGCACCGTCGCGGGCTACGTGGCCGGCTTCGTGCTGCCCTGGCTGCTCACCGCCGTGCTCTCCCAGGCCCACGCCAGCATCAACCTCACCACCGACGCGCTGATCTTCCAGCTCGGCGTGGTCATCGTCGCCCTGCTCGGCGGCGCCATGTCCGCCCTGCTGGCCGCGTTCATCGCCTCGGTGCTGCTGAACTACTACTTCATCCCGCCGATCCACAGCCTGACCATCGGGGAGACCAACAACATCGTCGCCCTGGTGGTCTTCGCCGCCATCGCGCTCGCCGTCTCCACCGTGGTCGACCACGCCAGCCGGCTCACCAGCCGGGCCGCCCGCGCCACCGCCGAGGCCGAGACCCTCTCCACCCTGGCCGGCAGCGTGCTGCGCGGCGCCGACGCACTGCCCGCCCTGCTGGAGAAGTCCCGGACGGCCTTCGGCATGCGGACCGTCGCGCTGCTCTCCCGCTCCGACGGCGAGGTGCTCGCCCACTGCGCGGCCGAGCACCCGGACGACGGGGAGGCGCCGCACGAGACCACCGAGGTCCCGGTCGGCGCCGACGCCGTCCTGGTCCTGACCGGCCGCCGGCTGCCCGCCGCCGACCAGCGCGTCCTCACCGCCTTCGCCGCCCACGTCGGCGCCGCGCTGGAACGCGACCGGCTGGCCGTGGTCGCCGCCGAGGTCGAGCCGATCAAGGCCGCCGACCGGATGCGCACCGCGCTGCTCGCCGCCGTCAGCCACGACCTGCGCACCCCGCTCGCCGCCGCCCGCGCCTCGGTCGGCTCGCTGCGCAGCCCCGACGTCGAGTTCTCGCCCGAGGACCAGGCCGAACTCCTCGCCACCGCCGACGAGTCGCTGGTCAAACTCACCCGGTTGGTGGACAACCTGCTCGACATGAGCCGGCTCCAGGCGGGCGCGCTCACCCTGCACCTCACCGAGACCCACCTGGACGAGGTCCTGCCCAGGGCGCTCGACAGCCTCCCCGACCCGTACGCGCCGGTCCAGCCGATCGACCTGACTGTTGACATCCCCGAGGGCGCCCCGCCGGTGCTCGCCGACCCGCCGCTGCTGGAACGGGTGCTCGCCAACGTGATCACCAACGCGCTGCGCTACAACGCCCCCGGCGCGCCCGTCCTGGTCACCGCCAGCCACCACGCCGACCAGGTCGAGATCCGGGTGATCGACCGCGGCCCCGGCATCGCCCCCGAGGACCGCGACCGGGTCTTCCTGCCCTTCCAGCGCCTCGGCGACACCGACAACACCACCGGGGTCGGCCTCGGCCTCGCCCTCTCCCGCGGCCTCGCCGAGGCCATGGGCGGCAGCCTGGAGGTCGAGGACACCCCCGGCGGCGGCACCACCATGCTGCTCACCCTGCCCGCCGCCACCGAGCACACCGCCGAGCCCTTCGCCACCGAGCACACCGCCACTGGGGAGGCGCCACCGCATGAATGAGATCCTCGTCGTCGACGACGAACCGGCCCTGCTGCGCACCCTGCGGATCAACCTCAGCGCCCGGCGGTACGCCGTCCGCACCGCCGCCAGTGGCGGGGAGGCGCTCGACCGGGCAGCGCACTCCGTCCCGGACGCCGTCCTGCTCGACCTCGGCCTGCCCGACCTCGACGGCATGGAGGTGCTGCGCGGACTGCGCACCCGCAGCCCGATGCCGATCATCGTGCTCTCCGGCCGGTCCGACGCCGCCGACAAGATCGGAGCCCTCGACGCGGGCGCCGACGACTACCTCACCAAGCCGTTCCTGATGGACGAACTGCTGGCCCGGCTGAGGGCGGTGCTGCGCCGGCCGCTGGGCGCCGTCCCGCCGGAACGGCCGGTGATCGGCGACCACACCGTCGACCTCGCGGCCACCACGGTGCTCGGCCCGGGCGGCCCGGTACGGCTCACCCCGACCGAGTGGCGGATCCTCGGCCTGCTGCTCGCCAACCCCGGCCGGCTGGTGCCCGGGCGGCAGATCCTGCGCGAGGTGTGGGGGCCGGCCCAGGAGTCGCGCGGCAACTACCTGCGGGTCTACCTGGCGGGGCTGCGCCGCAAGCTGGAGCGCGACCCGGCCCGTCCGCGCCACCTGATCACCGAGCCGGGGATCGGGTACCGGTACGTGCCGTAGCCGTAGCCGTAGCCGTAGCCGTAGGGGCGCGCGACGCAAGGCGCGCGCCCCTTTGGCTGCCACCCTCAGCAGTCCGCGCCGCCGGACTGCCGGGGCAGCGCCAGCGCCACCGTGTCCGCGAACTCCCGGACCGCGCTGGTCCGGCTGACCACCCGGCCGCTGTGCACCACCAGCCGGCTGTGCCCGCCCGCGAGCGCCCCGGCCATGCTGTCCCCGCGCACCGCCAGCAGCTCCGCCGGGAACCCGGCGTCCACCCGGACCGGCGGCAGCCCGAGCGCCGCCCGGGCCTGGTTCGCCACCGCGTCGTACGCCGCCTCCGGCGTCAACTCTCCGCCCGCCGCGAGCAGATAGGCGGACTCCAGCGGATCGGCCCGGCCGACCGGGTTGGACTGGTCCCGCAGGGCGCCGCTGCCCGCCGCCAGCGGCACCCGGGCCGCGGCCAACTCCCGGACCAGGCCCGGCCGCGGACCGGAGGGCCGGCCTTCCAGCCCGGTGCAGCCGCCGTTCTGCGGCAGCCAGACCACCCGCACCCCGCTGGTCGCCAGCACGGTGGACGCGCCGGGGGCCAGCGCCCCGCACGGGCCGAGCGTCACCCGCGGCCGCATCGGCGCCAAGACGCTTGCCAGCCGGGCGAGTTGGGCCGCGTCCGCGGCGGTGGTGTGGAGGTCCACCGGGCAGTCCGCCTCCCGGGCGGCCTCCAGCAGCAGGTGCACGTACCCGGACGGGTCCGGGTCCAGCTCCGGGCAGCCGCCGGCCGCCGTGGCGCCCAGCTTGAGGGCCTCGCGCAGCTGGGCGCGACCGTCCGCGCCGGCCCGGCCGGTGAGCAGCCGGGGCATCGCCACCGCCTGGAGCTCGGCCAGGCCCCGCAGCGCCTGGCGGGCGGTGAGCACCGCCTCCAGCCGGCTCAGCCCGTGCACGTCGCCGATCCGTACGTGGGTGCGCTGGGCGGTGGCGCCGTAGCCGAGCGAGGTCAGCGCGGCCTCGGTCACCCTGCGGGTGAGGTCGGCGGGGGCGTCCGGCGGCGGGGTGGGCAGGGCGGCGGAGAAGGCGGTGTCGTAGTGGGCGTGCGCCTCGGCGGGGGCCGGGAGCAGCAGGTAGCCCCGGAGGTCGATCCGGGCGCCGGTGGTGACGGTGGGGGCACCGGGCAGGGCGGGCAACGGGCCGAGGCTGCCGACGGTGCCCACCGCCTGGATCCGGTCGCCGCTGATCCGGACGTCCACCACCCGTCCGTCGGCCAGTCGGGCTCCGGTGAGCAGCAGGACCGGGCCGTGTCCGAGCGGGTTGGCCGCCGGGCCGGGCCCGGAGTCCGGCCCGTCGGCGGCTGCGCTGTCCATCGACGGCTCCTTCTCGTGACCCGGCCAATGAGCGTCGAGCCTATGGCGCACGGGGGCGGGCCGCCGGGAGGCGGGCAATAGTCGTATCGGCTCGGGGCGCGCGGCTCGCGGGCCGATCGAACGCCCGGCCTTGGATCGGCCGTCCGTGCACCTCGCCGACCTGCGGTCTTCGCCCCGGGATACGGATTTCACCTCTGGGCGCGGAACGTGTAATCTCTTCCTCGTTCGCCCCTATAGCTCAGTCGGTAGAGCGTCTCCATGGTAAGGAGAAGGTCTGCGGTTCGATTCCGCATGGGGGCTCTGGTGAAAGGCAGTCAGCTTCGGTTGTGCTGCTGATCACTGTGGCGGTGTAGCTCAGTTGGTAGAGCAAGCGGCTCATAATCGCTGTGTCACCGGTTCAAGTCCGGTCACCGCTACCCCGCGTAGTCGGTCGGGAGATCGCACTCCCGGTCGGCTACTCTTGTTGTGTTCTTATTCGTTGTCCAAGGAAGGCACTCCCGTGGCTGCCACCGACGTCCGCCCGAAGATCACGCTGGCCTGCGTGGAGTGCAAGGAGCGGAACTACATCACCAAGAAGAACCGGCGTAACGACCCGGACCGTCTTGAGATGAAGAAGCACTGCCCCCGCTGCAACTCGCACACTGCGCACCGCGAGACCCGCTGACCCTGTCGCAGGGCGCCGGGCCTGTGTGAATTCAGGTCTTCGACTCCGGGCCGCATCCCTCAACAGGGGTGTGGCCCGGAGTCTTTTTCGTATCCGTCCGCGTTTCCACCCGCGTTCCGAGGAGCTGCCATGGCGCTCGACCCGTCCTTCATCGGGCGTAGTTACCCGCCCACCGATCCTTACGAGGTCGGCCGGGAGAAGATCCGCGAGTTCGCGATCGCGATCGGGGACGCCAATCCGGCGTACACCGACGCGGAGGCCGCGAAGGCGCTGGGCCACCCGGACGTGATCGCCCCGCCGACCTTCCCGTTCGCGATCGCCTTCCAGGCGGCCGGCCAGGTCGTCGAGGATCCGGAGCTGGGCCTGGACTACAGCCGGGTGGTGCACGGTGACCAGAAGTTCCGGTACACCCGTCCGGTGCGGGCCGGCGACCGGCTGACGGTCGCGGTCACCATCGACAACATCAAGTCGCTGGCGGGCAACGACGTGCTCACGGTGCGCGGCGAGGTGGCGGACGAGACCGGCGAGCACGTGGTGACGGCGATCATGACGCTGGTGGCCCGGGCCGCCGACGAGGCGGGGGAGTGAGCGCGATGGCGATCAACTACGACGAGGTCGAGGTCGGCACCCAGCTGCCGGCACAGTCCTTCCCGGTGACCCGCGCCACACTGGTGCGCTACGCGGGCGCCTCCGGCGACTTCAACCCGATCCACTGGAACGAGAAGTTCGCGCTGGAGGTCGGCCTGCCGGACGTCATCGCGCACGGCATGTTCACCATGGCCGAGGCGATCCGGGTGGTCACCGACTGGGTCGGCGACCCGGCTGCGGTGGTCGAGTACGGCGTCCGCTTCACCCGGCCGGTGCCGGTGCCGAACGACGGGGTCGGCGCGGTGATCGAGGTCTCGGCCAAGGTCGCCAAGAAGCTGGACGACCGCACGGTGCAGGTCGACCTGCTGGCCACCTCGGGCGGGCAGAAGGTGCTCGGGATGTCCAGGGCGGTCGTCCGGCTCGCCTGAGGCCCTCGTTCTCCGGCCTCTTCCCGGCGCTTTCCCAGGCCGTTCTCCGAGGTCAGCCGCCCCGGGGCCCGTTCGACGGGCTTCGAGGCGGTTTTTCGCGCTTGCAGAGATAGTGATTGGTCACTAACTTGGTTTCCGTGGCGAAGACGAGCATGCGGATGAGTGCGGAGGAGCGGCGTGAGAGCGTCGTCCGGGCTGCGGTGATCGAGTTCGCCAGGAACGGCTACCGGGGCACCTCCACCGAGGCGATCGCCCGTCGGGTGGGCGTCTCGCAGCCGTACCTGTTCCGGCTGTTCCCGAGCAAGCAGGCGATCTTCACGGCCGCCGCGGAGCGCTGCATCGAGGAGACCTGGCGGGTCTTCGACGAGGCGTCCGTCGGGCTGACCGGGGAGGAGGCCGCCGCGGCGATGTCCGAGGCGTACATGGGCCTGGTCGAGGACAGCGAGCAGCTCATGATGCAGATGCAGCTCTACGTCTCGGTGTTCGCCTCCCGGATGGCCGGGGAGGACGAGATCGGCGAGACCGCCCGGCAGCTGTGGGGGGAGCTGTTCGAGCGGGTCCGGGAGCGGGTCGGCGGTGACGTGCAGGGCACCACGGAGTTCTTCGCGTACGGCATGCTGATCAACGCCCTGGTGGCGCTGGGCTTCCCCCGGGAGCACCGGGTCTGGGACGGCTTCGGCGATCGCGAGGACGGGCGCGAGGACGATCGCGAGGACGGGCACGAGGGCGGGGAGTAGCGGGTCGCACGGCGGAGTCCGTGCGGCCTTTTTTCGGCCCTCGAAAGTTAGTGATCAATAACTATCTGGGAAACTCTGGGGGAAGTGGAGTCATGACGGAGATCACGACGAAGAACACGACGGAGCCCGCGACCGAGAAACCGGGCCTCGGACGCACCGGCGTCTGGACCCTGGTGATCACCAGCCTCGCCGGTTTCATGGCGGCCCTGGACAACCTGGTCGTCACCACCGCGTTGCCGTCCATCCGCGAGGAGCTCGGCGGCGGGCTGTCCGACCTGGAGTGGACGGTCAGCGCCTACACCCTCTCCTTCGCCGTGCTGCTGATGTTCGGCGCGGTGCTCGGCGACCGCTTCGGCCGCCGCCGGATGTTCGTGGTCGGCCTCTCGCTCTTCACCGCCGGCTCCGCCGCGGCCGCGCTCTCGCCCGGCATCGGCGCGCTGATCGCCGCCCGTGCCGTCCAGGGCGTCGGGGCCGCGGTGTCGATGCCGCTCACCCTCACCCTGCTGACCGCCGCCATCCCAGCGGTCAAGCGCGGGATGGCCTTCGGCATCTGGGCCGGCGTCAACGGTCTCGCCATCGCCACCGGGCCGCTGGTCGGCGGCACCCTGACCGAGAACCTCTCCTGGCAGTGGATCTTCTGGGTGAACGTGCCGGTCGGCGTCGTGCTGATCCCGCTGGCCGCCTGGCGGCTGCGCGAGAGCCGGGGGGCGAGCCCCGCGCTGGACGCCGTCGGCACGGTGCTGGTCAGCCTCGGCCTGTTCGGCGTGGTGCTCGGCCTGATCCGCGGCAACCCGGACGGCTGGACCAGCCCGCTGGTGCTGGGCGCGCTCACCGGCGGCGCGCTGCTGCTGCTCGCCTTCGTCCGCTACGAGCAGCGCGGCGCGAAGCACCCGATGCTCCCGATGCGGCTGTTCCGCAACCGGACCTTCACCGCCGTCAACGCCTCCGGCCTGCTGATGTCGCTCGGGATGTTCGGCTCGATCTTCCTGATCAGCCAGCACCTGCAGACCGTCGGCGGCTACACCCCGCAGGAGGCCGGCGTCCGGATGCTCCCGTGGACCGGGGTGGGGCTTATCGTCGCGCCGCTCGCCGGCATCCTGGCCGACCGCTTCGGCGGCCGTCCGATCGTGGTGCTCGGCCTGACGCTGCAGGGCGTCGGCCTGGCGCTGTACGCGGTGATCAACACCGGGATGGACCACTACGCGTACGGGCCGGTGGTGCCCGCCGTGGTGATGTGCGGCGTCGGGATGTCGATGTACTTCGCGCCGACCGCCGCCATGGTGATGGACAGCGTCCGGCCGGAGGAGCAGGGCATCGCCTCCGGGGCCAACAACGCGCTGCGCGAGGTCGGCGGCGCGCTCGGGGTGGCGGTGCTGGCGGCGGTCTTCTCGGAGCAGGGCGGCGACGGCACGGCGGGGACCTTCGTCCACGCGATGGGGCCCGCGCTGTACGTCGGCGCCGCGGTGGTGCTGGCGGCCGGGGCCTGCGGGCTGCTGCTGCCGGGCCGGCGGAAGCCGGGCGGGCGGCCCGCGGTGACCGAGTCGCCCGCGGTGGCCGCTCTGGTCGAACCGGGAGCGGCGGCCGCGCCGGTCGAGTCGGGAACGCCGGCGGTCGAGGACGCCGTCCCGGCCGAGGTCTCGAAGGCCTGAGCGGTGGGCGCGGGCCACCGGGGGCGGCCGACCGGCCGCCCCCGTCCCCGTACGCTGGTGGGCGTGCTGGTAGAAAACGACGCCCCCCTCGCCCCGCTGACCACGCTCCGGCTCGGCGGCCCGGCCCGCCGCCTGGTGACCGCCCACACCGACGACGAGGTGATCGCCGCCGTCCGCGAGGCCGACGCGGCGGGCGAGCCGCTGCTGGTCCTCGGCGGCGGCTCCAACCTGGTGATCGGCGACGCCGGCTTCCCCGGCACCGTGCTGCGGATCGCCACCACCGGCTTCGCCCTGGACGGCACGGTGCTGGAGCTGGCGGCCGGGGAGGTGTGGTCGGAGGCGGTCACCCGCGCGGTGCGCGAGCACGGCCTGGCCGGGATCGAGTTCCTGGCCGGCATCCCCGGCTCGGCCGGCGCGACCCCGGTGCAGAACGTCGGCGCGTACGGCCAGGAGGTGGCGCAGACCGTCACCGAGGTGGTCGCCTACGACCGCGCGGCGGGCGAGGTGGTCACCCTCACGAACGCCGAGTGCGCGTTCTCCTACCGGCACAGCCGCTTCAAGGCCGAGCCGGACCGCTACGTGGTGTTGCGGGTGCGGTTCGCCCTGGCGGACCGCGCGGGGCTCTCCACCCCGGTCAAGTACGCCGAGGTCGCCAGGCACTTCGGTGTCGAGCAGGGCGAGCCGGTGCCGCTGGTCGAGGCGTACGACGCGGTGCTGGGGCTGCGGGCCGGCAAGGGCATGGTGCTCGACCCGGCGGACCACGACACCTGGTCGGCCGGCTCCTTCTTCACCAACCCGGTGCTCACGGCGGCGCAGTACGAGTCCTTCCGCACCCGCCCGGGCACCGAGAACGCCCCCGCCTACCCGGCCCCGGAGGGCTGCACCAAGACCTCGGCGGCCTGGCTGATCGACCGGGCGGGCTTCGGCAAGGGCTACGGCGACGGCCCGGCGACGCTCTCCACCAAGCACACCCTGGCGCTCACCAACCGCGGCGCGGCCACCGCCGAGGACCTGCTGGCCCTGGCCCGGGAGATCCGGGACGGGGTCCGCGAGGCCTTCGGGGTGGAGCTGGTGAACGAGCCGGTGATGGTGGGCGTCAAGCTCTAGGCCCCCGTAGGGGCGTGCCCGTCCACCAGCCAGGCGTCGATGTCCGCCAGCAGCTCCTTGCGGACGGACTCCGGCGCGCACGAGCCGCGCACCGACTGCCGTGCCAGCTCGGCGAGTTCGGTGTCGCTGAAGCCCAGGACGTCCCGGGCCAGGTCGTACTGGGCGGCCAGTCGGCTGCCGAACAGCAGCGGGTCGTCCGCGCCGAGCGCCAGCGGCACCCCGGCGTCGAACAACCGGCGCAGCGGCACCGCCTCGGGGTGCTCGTAGACGCCGAGCGAGACGTTGGAGGACGGGCAGACCTCGCAGGTGATCTGACGGTCGGCCAGCCGGGCCATCAGCCGCGGGTCCTCGGCGGCCCGGACGCCGTGGCCGATCCGGCCGGCGCCCAGATCGTCCAGGCAGTCCCGGACGGACTCCGGGCCGGCCAGCTCGCCGCCGTGCGGGGCGGCCATCAGCCCGCCCTTGCGGGCGATCTCGAAGGCCCGGTCGAAGTCCCGGGCCAGGCCGCGGCGCTCGTCGTTGGAGAGGCCGAAGCCGACCACGCCGTGATCGGCGTAGCGGACGGCGAGCCGGGCCAGCGTCCGGGCGTCCATCGGGGACTTCATCCGGTTGGCCGCGACCAGCACCCGGATGCCCACCCCGGTGGCCTCGGCGGCGTGCTTCACCGCGTCCAGGATCAGTTCCAGCGCGGGGATCAGCCCGCCCAGCCGGGGCGCGTAGGAGGTCGGGTCGACCTGGATCTCCAGCCAGCGGGAGCCGTCCCGCCGCTCGTCCTGGGCGGTCTCCAGGACCAGCCGGCGGATGTCCGACTCGTCGCGGAGCACCGAGCGGGCGGTGTCGTACAGGCGCTGGAAGCGGAACCAGCCGCGTTCGTCGGTGGCCCGCAGTTTGGGCGGCTCGCCGGAGCTGAGGGCCTCCGGCAGCCGGACGCCGTGCTTGTCGGCCAGCTCCAGCAGGGTGGCGGGCCGCATCGAGCCGGTGAAGTGCAGGTGCAGGTGGGCCTTCGGGAGGCCCCTGACGTCTCGCGGGTTCAACAGGCGTTCCATTCGGCGATACTGCCGTATGCGGCCCCCAAACGGGAACCGCCCTCTTTCCATCCCCCGAAGGGGTGAAAGAGGGCGGTATGCCGGGTGAATCCCGTATGTCAGGTTGACGCCCGGGGTCGGCGAGAGGTCAGTCGCGGGCCTCGCCGAGCAGCTTCTGGACCCGGCCGATGCCCTCGACCAGGTCGGCGTCGCCGAGCGCGTAGGAGAGCCGCAGGTAGCCGGGGGTGCCGAAGGCCTCGCCCGGGACGACCGCGACCTCGGCCTCGTCCAGGATCAGGGCGGCCAGCTCACCGGAGGTCTGCGGGCGCTGGCCGCGGATCTCCTTGCCCAGCAGGGCCTTGACCGACGGGTACACGTAGAACGCGCCCTCGGGCTCGGGGCAGACGACGCCCTCGATCTCGTTGAGCATCCGCACGATGGTCCTGCGGCGGCGGTCGAAGGCGGTGCGCATCTCGTGCACCGCGGACAGGTCGCCCGCGACGGCGGCCAGCGCGGCGCGCTGGGCGACGTTGGAGACGTTCGAGGTGGCGTGCGACTGCAGGTTGGTCGCGGCCTTGATCACGTCCTTGGGGCCGATCACCCAGCCCACCCGCCAGCCGGTCATCGCGTAGGTCTTCGCGACGCCGTTGACCACGATGCACTTGTCGGCCAGCTCGGGCAGCAGGGCCGGCAGCGAGGTGAAGCTCGCGTCGCCGTAGACCAGGTGCTCGTAGATCTCGTCGGTGAGCACCCACAGGCCGTGCTCCAGCGCCCAGCGGCCGATCGCCTCGGCCTCGGCCTCGGTGTACACCGCGCCGGTCGGGTTGGACGGCGAGACGAAGAGCACCACCTTGGTGTTCTCGGTGCGGGCGGCCTCCAGCTGCTCGACCGAGACCTTGTAGCCGGTGGTCTCGTCGGACACGACCTCCACCGGGACACCGCCGGCCAGCTGGACGGACTCCGGGTAGGTGGTCCAGTACGGGGCCGGGATGATGACCTCGTCGCCCGGGTCCAGGATCGCGGCGAAGGCCTCGTAGATCGCCTGCTTGCCGCCGTTGGTGACCAGCACCTGGGAGGCGTCCACCTCGTAGCCCGAATCGCGCAGCGTCTTGGCGGCGATCGCGGCCTTCAGCTCGGGCAGGCCACCCGCCGGGGTGTAGCGGTGGTTCTTCGGGTCGCGGCAGGCCTCGACGGCCGCCTCGACGATGTAGTCCGGCGTGGGGAAGTCGGGCTCGCCGGCACCGAAGCCGATCACCGGACGGCCGGCCGCCTTGAGGGCCTTGGCCTTGGCGTCCACTGCGAGGGTCGCGGACTCGGCGATCGCGCCGATCCGGGCGGAGACCCGGCGGTCGGCGGGGCGGATGGACTGGTCGGGCTGCGGGGTGGAAGCGCTCATGCCTGCATCGTCGCAGAACCGGGACGGACCGGTCATCGCGGTTTCACCATCCGTACGGCCCCGTCCGCATGGCGGCCCCCGCCGATCCGCCGGTGATCGCCGCGCCGGGCCGGACATCCGCCGGGCGGGCGGTGGCCCCGGAAGAAGAGGTTCGACCAAACAGCCTCCGACCACGTACACTCGCTCCTCGACGGCCCACCGAAAAAGACCGGAGCTTTCACCGCCTGTACAGACGGCGGGGGGAGATACGGTAGGTTGGTCGCCACCAGGAGCCGCGAGGTTCCGTAGGGCAATAGCTCAATTGGTAGAGCACCGGTCTCCAAAACCGGCGGTTGGGGGTTCGAGTCCCTCTTGCCCTGCTGCTTGATCCGTATTCAGCCCGTTCGCTCCACAGAGCGAGCGGGCTTGATGCGGAGAGGGCACCGATCAGCACCGCTTAAGCCGACCGCTCGTGCCTGAAACGGGTACGCAGGCGATGTTCGGCCGGACCCGGATTCAGGTGAGGACGAGTGACGGAGACCACGGGCTCCACCGCAACGCCTGAGAGCGGCAACCCCGAGGGGACCGACGGCGCTGCCGAGACCACTGCTGCCGAGGGCGACAAGAAGTCCGGCAAGCAGAAGAAGTCCGGCAAGCGGGCGAAGAAGGGCCTGTTCGCGCGGATGGGCCTGTTCTACCGCCAGATCATCGCCGAGCTGCGCAAGGTCGTCTGGCCCACCAGGAGCGAGCTCACCAACTACACCGCGGTCGTGGTGACCTTCGTCGTGGTCGTGATGGGCTTCGTCTACGGCCTCGACTACGGCTTCGCCAAGCTGAGCCTCTTGGTCTTCGGCTGATCGAGCCCCCACCTCCGAACCACCTCCCGACCCGGGCCGAATCATCGGTCCGGGTCGAGCTGTCGGCGGCGGACGTACGCGCGCGTACCGTGGACTCGGTACTGTTGAAGTCTCCGAGACCTTTCCTGGCGCCCGCGCGAGCGGCCGCGCGCCGGTCCGGTTTCGGAGCGCGCCACCTTCACCATCTCCAGGAAAGAAGCAGCCACCGTGTCTGAGTCCCCCCTGTACGACGCCGACGAGACCGTCCGCGAGGCGGATGTCGCCGCCGAGCTGGACGCGGCCGAGCTGGCTGACGACGCCGAGTCCGCCGAGCAGATCGTCGACGCCGCGGACAGCGACGAGGACGAGGTCGAGGCGTACGACGAGGCCGAGGCCGGCGAGGCCGCCGAGGAGTCCGCTCTGCACGTGGAGGTCGCCGCGGCGGAGGCCGGCACCGAGGAGCTCGCCGACGAGGAGTCCACCGAGGAGGCCGAGGAGGCCGCCGAGGCCGAGGTCGAGGTCGACCCGGTCGCCAAGTTCCGCGAGGACCTGCGCTTCATGCCGGGCGAGTGGTACGTGATCCACACCTACGCCGGCTACGAGAACCGGGTGAAGCAGAACCTGGAGCAGCGCGCCGTCTCGCTGAACGTCGAGGAGTACATCTTCCAGGCCGAGGTGCCGCAGGAGGAGGTCGTCCAGATCAAGAACGGCGACCGCAAGACCATCCGCCAGAACAAGCTCCCCGGCTACGTCCTGGTGCGCATGGACCTCACCCCGGAGTCCTGGGGCGTCGTGCGCAACACCCCGGGTGTCACCGGCTTCGTCGGCAACGCCTACGACCCGTACCCGCTGACCCTGGACGAGGTCGTCAAGATGCTCGCCCCGGACGTCGAGCGCCAGGCCGCCAAGGAGGCCGGCAAGCCCTCGCCGGTCAAGCCGACCGAGATCCAGGTGCTGGACTTCGAGGTCGGCGACTCGGTCACCGTCACCGACGGCCCGTTCGCGACCCTGCAGGCGACCATCAACGAGATCAACCCCGACTCGAAGAAGGTCAAGGGCCTGGTCGAGATCTTCGGCCGGGAGACCCCGGTCGAGCTCTCCTTCGACCAGATCCAGAAGAACTAGTCATACGGTCTTCGGATCCGGGGCGGGGCCGAGGGCCCTGCCCCGGATCCGTTTTGGTCCAGCGGCGCTGACGCGTTAGCCTGGTCCGATGTGTGTGCTGGCGACCGGGTGTCGCCCCGGTTCCGCACGCACCAGCAATCACCTCTCGGAAGGACCCGGAGAGACATGCCTCCCAAGAAGAAGAAGGTCACGGGGCTTATCAAGCTCCAGATCAACGCCGGCGCGGCCAACCCGGCGCCGCCGGTCGGCCCCGCGCTGGGCCAGCACGGCGTCAACATCATGGAGTTCTGCAAGGCCTACAACGCTGCGACCGAGTCGCAGCGCGGCATGATCGTGCCGGTGGAGATCACGGTCTACGAGGACCGTTCCTTCACCTTCATCACGAAGACGCCGCCGGCCGCGCGCCTCATCCTGAAGGCCGCCGGTATCGAGAAGGGCTCGAGCGAGCCGCACAAGACCAAGGTCGCCAAGCTCACCAGCGCCCAGGTCCGCGACATCGCCACCACCAAGATGCCCGACCTGAACGCCAACGACCTGGACGCGGCGGAGAAGATCATCGCCGGCACCGCCCGGTCGATGGGCATCACGGTCGAGGGCTGACCAGCCCCCGTTCCGTCAGGGACAGATCCGGCTCAGCCGTTCCCCGTGGTAGGGCCTGCGCAGGCCCGTTGACTACCACAACTCCCATCACCATTCAGGAGCAGCAGTGAAGCGCAGCAAGGCTCTGAAGGCCGCGGACGCCAAGGTCGACCGCGAGCGCCTTTACGCCCCCCTCGAGGCCGTCCGCCTCGCCAAGGCGACCAGCACCACCAAGTTCGACGGCACCGTTGAGGTCGCCATGCGTCTGGGCGTCGACCCGCGCAAGGCCGACCAGATGGTCCGCAGCACCGTGATCCTCCCGCACGGCACCGGTAAGACCGCTCGGGTCCTGGTCTTCGCGACCGGCGAGCGTGCCGAGGCCGCGCGTGCTGCGGGCGCCGACATCGTCGGTGCCGACGAGCTGATCGACGAGGTCGCGAAGGGCAAGCTGGACTTCGACGCCGTCGTCGCCACCCCGGACCTCATGGGCAAGGTCGGCCGCCTGGGCCGCGTGCTCGGTCCCCGTGGTCTGATGCCGAACCCGAAGACCGGCACCGTGACCCCGGACGTCGCCAAGGCTGTCAACGACATCAAGGGCGGCAAGATCGAGTTCCGCGTCGACAAGCACTCGAACCTGCACTTCATCATCGGTAAGGCCTCCTTCACCGACGAGCAGCTGGTCGAGAACTACGCCGCCGCGCTGGACGAGGTGCTCCGCGCCAAGCCGTCCGCCGCCAAGGGCCGCTACATCAAGAAGACCGCGTTCTCGACCACCATGGGCCCCGGCATCCAGGTGGACCCGAACCGCACCCGCAACCTCCTCGTCGAGGAGGACCCGGCCGCGGTCTGAGCCCCAGCGCTCTAGAGCAGTCCGTACGGCGGGCCCGCACCCCCTTCACCGGGGGGGCGGGCCCGCCGTCGTTCGTTTCCGGCCGCTGTCCGGCCGCTGCCCGGCCCCGCACGGCCCGGGAGGCGGAAACGGTTGCGGGATCGGAACACGGGCGGATGGGAACGGTTGACCGAGTCGTCGTACGCTCTGCCGGTCAGTTCATATGGGGAACCTGTGACCGCCGGAGTGTGCCGTGCCGCCCGCCCTTCGCCCCGCCGCGCTCGCGGCGGCCCTGCTGCTGCTCGGCGCCGCCAGCGGCTGCAGCATGCTGGCCGCCCCCGGCACCCAGGTCCCCGGCGAGCCGGCGCCGGTGCCGCCCAAGCAGGTGGTGCTCGCGGCCGCCCAGGCGCTGGACGACACCGGCGGCGCCCGGATCGACGTGGTGCGGGAGGGCCCGGACGGCCGGCGCACCGCGAGCGGCACGCTGGTCTGGGGGGACCGGGACGAGGCCGCGCTGGCCGTCACCGACGAACTGGGCACCGGGCAGCTGGCCCTCCACGACGGCGCGATCGACCTCGCCTACCAGGGCGCCGCGGCCAAGCACGCGGACCGCACCACCGCGGAGTCGCTCGACCCGAAGGCCGGCATCGACCCCGGCGGCTACGCGGGCGGCTGGATGAGCACGCTGGTCACCAACCCGGGCAGCCGGGCGTACGCGATGGCCCAGAGCGACCGGCTCGGTTCGCTCGGCGGCGAGCAGCTGGCCGGGGCGACCGTCGCGCACTACCGGGGCGCCGCCCCGGTGGCCGACTACTTCGGCGCGGACGGGGAGTTGAGCCCCCAGCGGCTGGCCGCGGTGGTCGACTGGTACCGGCAGCGCGGGGTCGCGCAGATCGGCTACGACGTCTGGGTCGGGCCGGGCCGGCGACTGCTGCGACTGCGCGAGACGGCGCAGGGGACTGCCGGAACCACGGTGACCACGACGGATGTCTCAGCCTCCGGGGCGGGGGACACCACGCCCGCCGCGGCCGGGTGACGGCAGGGGGGATATCCGGTGCGGGTCGGCCCGGGCGATCCGTTAGAGTCCGCGTGAGAAGAAGCTGAGGATCGGCTCTTCCGAAGAACTTACGGGGGGTACTTCCATGCGTGCCGTGCGTCTCGCCGCTACCGTCGTGACCGCCGCCGTCCTGCTGGCCGGCGCCACCGCCTGCGGCAACAAGGGCGGCAGCGACAGCAAGGCTGCCGGTGACACCAAGGACGCCGGGTCGGTCCCGGCCGGGCTGACCGCGGACCCGAAGGCCGCGCTCACCGCCGCCGCCCTGGTGATGCAGAAGGCCGGGAACGGCAAGGTCACCATGACCTCCCCCGACCCCTCCAGCCCGGGCGGCGCCGGCACCGTCGACTGGAAGGACCCGGGCAAGGTCGCCCTGGACGTGTCCAGTGACATGGACGGCAAGAAGCTCAAGATCCGGGTGATCGGGGCCGACGCCTACGTCGGCGGCGACGACGCCGCGGCCCTGCAGGGGAAGCACTGGATCAAGGTGCCCACCTCGGAGGAGATGGGCGGCGCCTTCGTGGTGATGGGTCAGATGACCAACCCGGTCGCCCAGCTCACCATCGCGGCCGGGACCGGCAAGCTGAGCAAGGTCGGCCAGGAGAGCGTGGACGGCGTCCAGACCACCCACCTGCGGGCCGTCGAGGAGACCGCCACCCTGGTGGCCGGGATGACCGCGCTCACGCCGGAACAGCGCCAGTCCGTCCAGAAGACGCTGGAGCAGGACGGGAAGACCCTCACCATCGACTTCTGGCTGAACGACAAGCAGGAGCTCGTCAAGTACCAGGAGTACGGCGACACCAACGGCGAGTCGAAGGCCGCCACCGTCAAGTACTCCGACCTGGGCAAGGGCACCAAGGTCGAGGCGCCCGCCGCCGGTGACCTCGGCTCCCAGGCCGACCTGCTCAAGCTGTTCGGCTGATCCGGCCGGACGCTCGCACCGGCGCTGCTCCGGGCCGATCCGCAGCAACCACCGGCTACCACCCCCGGGCGCACCGCGCGCCCGGGGGTTCTCAAGGGGGGAACACCATGGCTGGAACCCGTAAGGCCGCCGTCGCCGTCGTCCTCGCCGCGCTGGCGCTGACCGCGACCGCCTGCAACGACAACAACGACTCCGCCGGCAAGAACGCGGCCCCGGCCGCGCCGACCACGGCTGCCGCCGCCGCGACCACCCAGGCGGCCCCACCGGTCAAGGTGAGCCCGGCGGTCTTCCTGGAGCAGGTCAGCAAGAAGACCGGCGCCGCCAAGTCCGCCAAGGTCACCGAGTCGATCGCGATCGGCGGCATCACCATGAAGGCCGACGGCGCGATGGCCTGGGGCGACGGTCTCCAGGGCGACATGACGATGGACATGTCCGGCATGCCGGGTGCCGACAAGATGACCACCAGCATCGGCGGCACGGCCTTCGTCTACCGGTTCGTCACGGACGGTATGTACATGAAGCTCGGTGGCGACGCCCTGCAGGCGTCCGACGGGCGGCACTGGGTGCACATCGGCTACGACGACGTGGCCAAGATGCAGGGCGCCGCCGCCGGCGGCGGCGCGGGCGGTGCCGACCAGTTCAAGAAGGCCGACCCCGTGGAGGGCGTGCGGACCCTGATCGCCTCCGGCAGCGTGACCGAGGTCGGCCAGGAGACGGTGAACGGCAAGCCGGCCACCCACTACAGCGGTGAGCTGAACGTGGCCGACATGGCGAAGGCCAACAGCGGCCAGCTGACCGCCGAGCAGCTCGACCGGATGAAGAAGTCGCTGTCCGCCATGGGCATCACCAGCGAGACCATCGACGTCTGGGTGGACGCCGACCAGCTCGTGGTGAAGCGGAGCGAGCAGGCCGACACCAAGGCCGGCGCGATGAAGGTCACCGTCACCTACTCGGACTACGGCACCCCGGTCACCACGACCGCGCCGGACAAGTCCGACACGATCGAGATCACCGAGCTGGCGAAGCTCGGCAAGAACGCCGCCGCGGACAGCTGACCCCGGTCCCCGTTCCGGCCCCGACTCGTCCGACCGGTGGACGGGCCGGGGCCGGTGGGGTCCGACCAGGGGGCCGCCACCGGCGGATCCGGGTCCGGATGGCAAGGTGGCCCGGTGAGAGAGGAACGGACGATGGCGGGACGGCAGCGGCTGGCGGCACTGGCCGTGGTCGCCGTGCTCGCGAGCGGACTGACCGGCTGCGGCGGGGGCGACGACGCGCCCGCCGCGCCGTCCGCCGGGTCGAGCGCGAGCAGTGCCTCGCCGACCACCGCCACCTCGACCGGGCCGGCCAAGCCGACCGACCGTTCGCCGCACGGGGTGCTGCTCTCCGCCGAGCTGGCCATGCAGACCGCCCGCCGGGCCAAGGTCAGCTACCGGCTGGGCGCGGACGCCGGGTCCGGTCCGCTGTTCTGGGCGCCCAAGACGGCGCTGCAGATCAAGCGCTCCACCCCGGGGGACGCCGAGCAGCTGATCGTCGTGGACACCGTCGCCTACCAGGGCGGCGACGCCGCCACCGCGGCCAGGAACGGCGGAAAGCACTGGGAGCGCTTCTCCGTCCCGCCCGACCCGGACGGCCACAAGGATGTCCCGTACGCGGGGCTGATCGACCTGCTGAACCCGGTCGAGGCGCTGGCCGCGGCCACCGCCGACGGGGCGGACGCGAGCTTCGTCGGCGAGGAGAAGTACGAGGACTCGACCGTCGAGCACTACCGGGTGACCACCACCGCCGAGAAGTACGCGGCCGCCCAGACCGGGCTGACCCAGGCCCGCCGGGACGGCCTTCGGGCCGCGCTGGCCCCCGGCGGCTCGATCTCGCTCACCCTGGACCTCTGGCTGAACGACAAGGACCAGCTGGTCCGGCTCCAGCGCACCGGCAACGGGGACAGCGGCCGGGCTGACGACTCGGTGCTCTACTCCGACCCGGCCGGCCCGCTGCTCTCGGCCCAGGCCCCGGCCGAGACGGACACCGTGGACACCGGCGTCCGGACGGTCTCCCCACTGGCCCGCTGAACCGCCCCTGACCCGCCCGGGTTCACCCGTCCGAGGGCGATTTGCGTCGTCCGGACGAGTCCGGTTACTGTTGCCGAAGCCAAAGACCGCTGGTTGTCGCCGCGCCCGTCAGGGAGCAGGTGGCCGAAGGATCTGCGCTTCGTCGCAGGCGGCCCGCGCAGGTGTGTCTGGAGCTTCGACTTCCGGGTACCGCGTCCGCGCGGCCGCCCGTCGAGGTCGTTCCGAGCCCCGTGCGCCTGCGCACCGGGGCTCATTGCATTTCGCAAGAGCCTTCCTTCCGTCCGGTCGGTTCGAGGCCTGAATGGTCGACTTCACGGTCGGCCGGACTTCGACATCACGGAAGGAGGCGTAAGCCTATGGCCAGGCCCGACAAGGCTGCTGCCGTTGCCGAGATCACGGACAAGTTCCGTGGCTCCTCCGCGGCGCTGCTGACCGAGTACCGCGGTCTCTCGGTGAAGCAGGTCAAGACCCTGCGTCGCTCGCTCGGCGACAACGCCGAGTACGCCGTGGTGAAGAACACGCTGACCAAGATCGCGGCCAACGAGGCCGGGATCTCCGAGCTCGACGACCTGTTCAACGGTCCGACGGCTGTTGCCTTCGTCACCGGTGACCCGGTGGAGTCGGCGAAGGCTCTGCGTGACTTCGCCAAGGAGAACCCCGCTCTCATCATCAAGGGCGGTGTCCTTGACGGTAAGGCGCTGTCCGCCGATGAGATCAAGAAGCTCGCGGACCTCGAGTCCCGCGAGGTGCTGCTCGCCAAGCTGGCGGGTGCCCTGAAGGCCAAGCAGTCCCAGGCTGCCGCGCTCTTCCAGGCCCTGCCGTCGAAGCTCGTCCGCACCGTGGACGCGCTGCGCGACAAGGTCGAGCAGGGCGGTGCCGGTACGCCGGCTCCCGCCGCCGAGGACGAGGCCGCCGAGTAATTCGGCAGGCTCACGCCTCGCTGCGGGCCCGTACGCCCGCCAACCCGTACATCCGGCACCACCTGCCGATTTAGTGGAAGGACGCCAATCATGGCGAAGCTGTCCCAGGACGAGCTGCTCGCGCAGTTCGAGGAGCTCACCCTCATCGAGCTCGCTGCCTTCGTGAAGGCCTTCGAGGAGAAGTTCGACGTCACCGCCGCCGCCCCGGTCGCCGTCGCCGCCGCCGGTGTCCCCGGTGCCGCCGCTGAGGCCGTCGAGGAGCAGGACGAGTTCGACGTCATCCTCGACGGTGCGGGCGACAAGAAGATCCAGGTCATCAAGGAGGTGCGCACCCTGACCTCCCTCGGCCTGAAGGAGGCCAAGGACCTCGTTGACACCGCCGGTGCCAAGGTCCTGGAGAAGGTTGCCAAGGACGTTGCCGAGAAGGCCAAGGCTGCCCTCGAGGCCGCTGGCGCCAAGGTCACCGTCAAGTGACTTCTCGCCCCCTCTGAGGGGGCCTGAGGCCGGGCCGATCACCCTTGTGGGTGGTCGGCCCGGTCTCTTTTGCGTTCCCGGAGCCGTCCGAGAACCACCGGTGTGGCCGATCGCTCACTCGGTACTGTCGGCGTCGAGGAGTATGGTGATCACCGTCGTCGACACTGGTCCCGACCACGGCTTCTGTAACGCCGGAGGGGTTCGGGCCGATAGACGGGTCGAGGTCCGCGCCGCCGGCGGGCCCTTGACGAACCTGGCGGGGCGCGCGATTCTCAAGGCGCGAGTCCGCCCGGGTTGGTTCGCCGCTGGATGCATAACCAGCGGCTCGGGCGGGAAATGACTCCACGTGAGTTAGAGCAGTACCCGGTGGGCGTCCGCGCCCCCGGCTACCGGGAGGAGTCTCCGATTCGGTTTCCGAATCAGAGCTGGACAGCAGTGTGGCCATTGGCTACACTGTCCCTTTGCGCTGCCTGTTAGCTTCTCCGTGACTCGTCGCCCGGAGTTTGCGTTGCCCTGATGGGGTCTGGCACTGCCTCCGCAAAGCGGCTCTGACCTGGGATTTCGACCCTGGCAGAGGCCAGCGGCGAGGGAGGCGGCTCCAAGCCCAAGCAGGCCCGGCTGGTACGCGCGTAGTGAGCTCCGAGCCCTCGGAAGGACCCCCCTCTTGGCCGCGCCGCGCAACGCCTCGAACAATTCCGCCGCATCCACCGCCCCGCTCCGCGTCTCGTTCGCGAAGATCAAGGAGCCCCTCGAGGTCCCGAACCTCCTGGCCCTGCAGACCGAGAGCTTTGACTGGCTGCTCGGCAACGCGGCCTGGAAGTCCCGGGTCGAGCAGGCGCTGGAGTCTGGTCAGGACGTCCCCACCAAGTCCGGTTTGGAGGAGATCTTCGAGGAGATCTCGCCGATCGAGGACTTCAGCGGGTCGATGTCCCTGACCTTCCGCGACCACCGTTTCGAGCCGCCGAAGAACTCCATTGACGAGTGCAAGGACCGCGACTTCACGTACGCGGCTCCGCTCTTCGTCACGGCCGAGTTCACCAACAACGAGACCGGTGAGATCAAGTCTCAGACGGTCTTCATGGGCGACTTCCCGCTCATGACCCACAAGGGCACGTTCGTGATCAACGGCACCGAGCGTGTCGTCGTGTCGCAGCTGGTCCGCTCCCCGGGTGTGTACTTCGACTCCACCCTGGACAAGGTGTCCGACAAGGACATCTACTCCTGCAAGGTCATCCCCTCGCGTGGTGCCTGGCTGGAGATGGAGATCGACAAGCGCGACATGGTCGGCGTCCGCATCGACCGCAAGCGCAAGCAGTCCGTCACCGTGCTGCTGAAGGCTCTCGGCTGGACCAACGAGATGATTCTCGAGGAGTTCGGCGAGTACGAGTCGATGCGCAACACCCTGGAGAAGGACCACACCCAGGGCCAGGACGACGCGCTGCTGGACATCTACCGCAAGCTGCGTCCGGGCGAGCCGCCGACGCGTGAGGCCGCGCAGACGCTTCTGGAGAACCTGTACTTCAACCCGAAGCGCTACGACCTGGCCAAGGTCGGTCGTTACAAGCTCAACCGCAAGCTGGGCAACGCCGAGTCGCTGGACTCCGGCGTGCTCACCGAGCCCGACATCATCGGTGCGATCAAGTACCTGGTGAAGCTGCACGCGGGTGAGACCGAGTGGCGTGACGAGACCGGCCGCGACATCGTGGTCGAGGTCGACGACATCGACCACTTCGGCAACCGCCGCCTGCGCAACGTCGGCGAGCTCATCCAGAACCAGGTCCGTACGGGTCTCGCCCGCATGGAGCGCGTCGTGCGCGAGCGCATGACCACCCAGGACGTCGAGGCGATCACGCCGCAGACCCTGATCAACATCCGGCCGGTCGTCGCCTCCATCAAGGAGTTCTTCGGCACCAGCCAGCTGTCGCAGTTCATGGACCAGACGAACCCGCTGTCGGGCCTGACCCACAAGCGTCGTCTGTCCGCCCTCGGTCCCGGTGGTCTCTCCCGTGAGCGCGCCGGCTTCGAGGTCCGTGACGTGCACCCCTCGCACTACGGCCGCATGTGTCCGATCGAGACCCCGGAAGGCCCGAACATCGGTCTGATCGGGTCGCTGGCCTCGTACGGCCGGGTCAACGCCTTCGGCTTCATCGAGACCCCGTACCGCAAGGTCGTCGACGGTGTCGTCACCGAGAAGGTGGACTACCTCACCGCCGACGAGGAGGACCGCTACGTCATCGCCCAGGCGAACGCCCCGCTGACCGCGGACCTGCACTTCGCCGAGCCGCGCGTCCTGGTCCGCCGCCGTGGTGGCGAGATCGACTACATCCCGGGCTCCGAGATCGACTACATGGACGTCTCGCCGCGCCAGATGGTGTCGGTCGCGACCGCCATGATCCCGTTCCTCGAGCACGACGACGCCAACCGCGCGCTCATGGGCTCGAACATGATGCGCCAGGCGGTGCCGCTGCTGAAGAGCGAGGCCCCGCTGGTCGGTACCGGCATGGAGTACCGCTGCGCCGTCGACGCCGCCGACGTCATCACCGCCGAGAAGTCCGGTGTGGTGCAGGAGGTCTCGGCCGACTACGTCACCGTGGCCAACGACGACGGCACGTACACCACGTACCGCGCCGCCAAGTTCACCCGCTCCAACCAGGGCACCGCCTTCAACCAGAAGGTGCTCGTGGACGAGGGCGCCCGGGTCGAGGTCAACCAGGTGCTGGCCGACGGCCCGTGCACCGACGAGGGCGAGATGGCCCTCGGCAAGAACCTGCTCGTGGCGTTCATGTCGTGGGAGGGTCACAACTACGAGGACGCGATCATCCTGTCGCAGCGCCTCGTGCAGGACGACGTCCTCTCCTCGATCCACATCGAGGAGCACGAGGTCGACGCCCGTGACACCAAGCTCGGCCCCGAGGAGATCACCCGGGACATCCCGAACGTCTCCGAGGAGGTCCTCGCGGACCTGGACGAGCGCGGCATCATCCGGATCGGCGCCGACGTCGTCACCGGTGACATCCTCGTCGGCAAGGTCACCCCGAAGGGTGAGACCGAGCTGACCCCCGAGGAGCGCCTGCTCCGCGCGATCTTCGGTGAGAAGGCCCGTGAGGTCCGCGACACCTCGCTGAAGGTCCCGCACGGTGAGTCCGGCAAGGTCATCGGCGTGCGCGTGTTCGACCGCGAGGAGGGCGACGAGCTCCCCCCGGGTGTCAACCAGCTGGTCCGCGTCTACGTGGCCCAGAAGCGCAAGATCACCAACGGTGACAAGCTCGCCGGCCGTCACGGCAACAAGGGTGTCATCTCCAAGATCCTCCCGGTCGAGGACATGCCCTTCCTCGAGGACGGCACCCCGGTCGACATCATCCTCAACCCGCTGGGTGTCCCGTCCCGAATGAACCCGGGACAGGTCCTGGAGATCCACCTCGGGTGGCTCGCCAAGCAGGGCTGGGACGTCTCCGGTCTCGCCGACGAGTGGGCCCAGCGCCTGCAGGCGATCGGCGCCGACCAGGTCGCCGGTGGCACCAACCTCGCCACCCCGGTCTTCGACGGCGCCCGCGAGGACGAGATCACCGGTCTGCTGGACAACACCACCCTCACCCGTGACGGTGAGCGCCTGGTGAACTCCACCGGCAAGGCCCGCCTGTTCGACGGCCGCTCCGGCGAGCCGTTCCCGATGCCGGTCTCGGTCGGCTACATGTACATCCTCAAGCTGCACCACCTGGTCGACGACAAGCTGCACGCCCGTTCGACCGGTCCGTACTCGATGATCACCCAGCAGCCGCTCGGTGGTAAGGCGCAGTTCGGTGGTCAGCGCTTCGGTGAGATGGAGGTGTGGGCCCTTGAGGCGTACGGTGCCGCGTACGCCCTGCAGGAGCTGCTCACCATCAAGTCCGACGACGTCCTCGGCCGCGTGAAGGTCTACGAGGCCATCGTCAAGGGCGAGAACATCCCCGAGCCCGGCATTCCCGAGTCCTTCAAGGTTCTCATCAAGGAAATGCAGTCGCTCTGCCTCAACGTGGAGGTGCTGTCCTCGGACGGCCAGTCCATCGAGATGCGGGACTCCGACGAGGACGTCTTCCGCGCCGCCGAAGAGCTCGGCATCGACCTGTCCCGGCGCGAGCCGAGCAGCGTCGAAGAGGTCTGACGGAGGTCGGGCCGGCTCGCGCTTCTGAATCAAGCAGAGTGCGCAGCCGGCCCGCCCCCAGGCCCCCCTCAGACCACAGACAAACTCTCGAATCACGAAAGAGGGCTTGACGACCAGTGCTTGACGTCAACTTCTTCGACGAGCTCCGCATCGGCCTGGCCACCGCCGACGACATCCGCCAGTGGTCGCACGGCGAGGTCAAGAAGCCGGAGACCATCAACTACCGCACCCTGAAGCCCGAAAAGGACGGACTCTTCTGCGAGAAGATCTTCGGCCCCACCCGGGACTGGGAGTGCTACTGCGGAAAGTACAAGCGCGTCCGCTTCAAGGGCATCATCTGTGAGCGCTGCGGCGTCGAGGTGACCCGCGCCAAGGTGCGCCGCGAGCGGATGGGCCACATCGAGCTGGCCGCCCCGGTCACCCACATCTGGTACTTCAAGGGTGTGCCGTCCCGCCTCGGCTACCTGCTCGACCTGGCGCCGAAGGACCTCGAGAAGGTCATCTACTTCGCCGCCTACATGATCACCTGGGTCGACGACGAGCGCCGCCAGCGCGACCTGCCGTCCCTGGAGGCGCACGTCTCGGTCGAGCGCCAGCAGATCGAGAACCGCCGCGACTCCGACCTCGAAGCCCGCGCCAAGAAGGCCGAGACCGACCTCGCCGAGCTGGAGGCCGAGGGCGCCAAGGCCGACGTGCGCCGCAAGGTGCGCGAGGGCGCCGAGCGCGAGATGAAGCAGCTGCGCGACCGCGCGCAGCGCGAGCTCGACCGCCTCGACGAGGTGTGGGCCCGCTTCAAGAACCTCAAGGTCCAGGACCTCGAGGGCGACGAGCTGCTCTACCGCGAGCTGCGCGACCGCTTCGGCACCTACTTCTCCGGCTCGATGGGCGCGGCGGCCCTCAAGGACCGCCTCGAGACCTTCGACCTGGCGGAGGAGGCCGAGCGCCTCCGCGAGATCATCCGCACCGGCAAGGGCCAGAAGAAGACCCGTGCGCTCAAGCGCCTCAAGGTCGTCTCCGCGTTCCTGCAGACCAGCAACAAGCCGAACGGCATGGTCCTGGACTGCGTCCCGGTCATCCCGCCGGACCTGCGTCCGATGGTGCAGCTGGACGGTGGCCGCTTCGCGACCTCCGACCTGAACGACCTGTACCGCCGCGTCATCAACCGCAACAACCGCCTGAAGCGCCTGCTCGACCTCGGTGCCCCCGAGATCATCGTGAACAACGAGAAGCGCATGCTCCAGGAGGCCGTCGACGCGCTGTTCGACAACGGCCGCCGCGGCCGTCCGGTCACCGGCCCGGGCAACCGCCCGCTGAAGTCCCTCAGCGACATGCTGAAGGGCAAGCAGGGTCGTTTCCGTCAGAACCTGCTCGGCAAGCGAGTCGACTACTCGGCCCGTTCGGTCATCGTCGTCGGCCCGCAGCTCAAGCTGCACCAGTGCGGTCTGCCGAAGGCCATGGCGCTGGAGCTCTTCAAGCCGTTCGTGATGAAGCGCCTGGTCGACCTGAACCACGCGCAGAACATCAAGTCGGCCAAGCGCATGGTCGAGCGTGCCCGCCCGGTCGTGTGGGACGTGCTCGAAGAGGTCATCGCCGAGCACCCCGTCCTGCTGAACCGTGCGCCCACCCTGCACCGCCTCGGCATCCAGGCCTTCGAGCCGCAGCTGGTCGAGGGCAAGGCCATCCAGATCCACCCGCTCGTCTGCACCGCGTTCAACGCGGACTTCGACGGTGACCAGATGGCCGTCCACCTGCCGCTCTCCGCGGAGGCGCAGGCCGAGGCCCGCATCCTGATGCTGTCCTCGAACAACATCCTGAAGCCGGCCGACGGTCGCCCCGTCACCATGCCGACCCAGGACATGGTGCTCGGTCTGTTCTTCCTGACCTCGGACCGCGACAACGTGAAGGGCGCCGGCCGCACCTTCTCGTCGACCGCCGAGGCGATCATGGCCTTCGACGCCCGCGAGCTGGACGTCCAGGCCCCGATCGAGCTGCGCCTCGGCGCTGGCACCGTCCCGCCCCGCGGCTGGACCCCGCCGGTGGACGAGGACGGCCAGTCGAGCTGGTTCGACGGCGAGCCCTTCCGCCTGAGCACTACCCTGGGCCGCGCGCTCTTCAACGAGCTGCTGCCCGAGGACTACCCGTTCGTCGACTACGAGGTGGGCAAGAAGCAGCTCTCCGCGATCGTCAACGACCTGGCGGAGCGCTACCCCAAGGTCGTCGTCGCGGCGACCCTGGACAACCTGAAGGCGGCCGGCTTCCACTGGTCGACCCGTTCCGGTGTCACCGTCTCGATCTCGGACGTCATCGTCCCGCCGAGCAAGCCCCAGATCCTTGAGGGCTTCGAGGCCAAGGCGGAGAAGGTCCAGAAGCAGTACGAGCGCGGTCTGATCACCAACGACGAGCGCAAGCAGGAGCTCGTCGGCATCTGGACCCAGGCGACCAACGAGGTCGCCGAGGCCATGGCCGCGAACTTCCCGAAGACGAACCCCATCTTCATGATGGTCGACTCGGGTGCTCGTGGAAACATGATGCAGATGCGTCAGATCGCCGGTATGCGCGGTCTGGTGTCGAACGCCAAGAACGAGACCATCCCGCGACCCATCAAGGCGTCGTTCCGTGAGGGTCTCACCGTGCTGGAGTACTTCATCTCCACCCACGGTGCCCGTAAGGGTCTGGCCGACACCGCGCTCCGTACCGCCGACTCCGGCTACCTCACCCGTCGTCTGGTCGACGTCTCCCAGGACGTCATCATTCGCGAGGAGGACTGCGGCACCGAGCGCGGCCTGAAGCTGTCGATCGGTTCCGTGGGCGCCGACGGCGTGCTGCGCAAGGCCGACGACGTCGAGACCAGCGTCTACGCCCGCATGCTCGCCGAGGACATCACCGTCGACGGCAAGCTGCTCGCCACCGCCAACACCGACCTCGGTGACGTGCTGATGGACGAGCTGATCCGCCACGGCGTGTCCGAGGTCAAGGTCCGCTCGATCCTGACCTGTGAGTCGGCCGTCGGCACCTGTGCCATGTGCTACGGGCGCTCGCTGGCCACCGGCAAGCTGGTCGACATCGGTGAGGCGGTCGGCATCATCGCCGCCCAGTCCATCGGTGAGCCCGGTACCCAGCTGACCATGCGTACCTTCCACACCGGTGGTGTGGCCGGTGACGACATCACCCAGGGTCTGCCGCGTGTCGTCGAGCTCTTCGAGGCCCGTACCCCGAAGGGTGTGGCCCCGATCTCCGAGGCCACCGGCCGGGCGCGGATCGAGGACACCGAGAAGACCCGCAAGATCGTCATCACGCCGGACGACGGCAGCGAAGAGATCGCCTACCCGGTCTCGAAGCGCGTGAAGCTGCTCGTCAGCGAGGGCGAGGCGGTCGAGGTCGGCCAGAAGCTGACCATGGGTGCCACCAACCCGCACGACGTCCTGCGCATCATGGGCCAGCGTGCCGTCCAGATCCACCTGGTCGCCGAGGTCCAGAAGGTCTACAACTCGCAGGGCGTGTCGATCCACGACAAGCACATCGAGATCATCATCCGGCAGATGCTCCGCCGCGTGACGATCATCGAGTCGGGCGACGCCGAGCTGCTCCCGGGCGAGCTCGTCGAGCGCGGCCGCTTCGAGCAGGAGAACCGTCGCGTGGTCTCCGAGGGCGGTCACCCCGCCTCCGGCCGTCCGCAGCTGATGGGTATCACCAAGGCCTCGCTGGCCACCGAGTCCTGGCTGTCGGCCGCCTCCTTCCAGGAGACGACCCGGGTCCTCACCGACGCGGCGATCCACGCCAAGTCGGACCCGCTGCTGGGCCTCAAGGAGAACGTCATCCTCGGTAAGCTCATCCCGGCCGGTACGGGTCTGCCCCGCTACCGCAACATCCGGGTCGAGCCGACCGAGGAGGCCAAGGCCGCGATGTACTCGGCCGTCGGCTACGACGACTACGATCTGTCGCCCTTCGGCGCCGGCTCCGGCCAGGCGGTCCCGCTGGACGACTACGACTACGGCCCGTACACCGGCTGAGTCACCTCTTCGGCCGGCAACGGTCGCTGATCTCAGGGCGGTCACCCCTCACGGGGTGGCCGCCCTGCGGCGTTTCCGGCTAGCGGGCGGCCGCGGCCGCCCGCCAGTCCTCCAGGCGGCGGATCCGGGTGTGGGTGTCCGGGTGGGTGGAGAGCAGGCGCTGGCCCAGGCCCGGCCGGACGGCCCGGCCGCCGTTCTCCCGCGCGGCGATCTCCAGGGCCGCCTCCTCGTCCCGCAGGAAGCCGTGGAAGACCTCGATCATGGCGTCGGCGAACCCGAGTTCGGCGGCCTGGACGTCCGCCCGCAGCTCGGAGCGGCGGCCGACGGCGGCGAGCAGGTACGGCGTGACCAGGACCAGCAGCAGCGGCGGGAAGGAGAGGGCCACGGCCACCACCAGGACGATCGAGACCAGCCCGACCACGAGGGCGCCGAGCAGCGAGAACACCGAGGCGATCCGGAACGCGATGACCGCCGCGATCCGGAAGGCCGCCCAGGCGATCCGGGCCGGCATCGAGTACCAGTAGCCGAGCAGGGTCGCCCAGGCGTGACCGCCGCGGTGGTGGCCGAGCTCATGGGCGAGCACGGCGGCCAGCTGGGCGTCGGGGAGGGTCTCCAGCGCGTACCGGGTGACGCCGACGATGTGGCCGGCGGCCGCGGTGGCGTTGACGGCCTTGTGGTCCTCGATCCACAGGTCGTACGTCTCCGGGCTCACCCCCGCCTTGGCGGTCACCTGGCGCCAGATCGGCTCCAGCCGGGTCAGCTCGGAGTGCAGCGCCGGACGCATCCGGAACAGGTAGCGGGCGAGGACCTTCTCGGTCGGGCGGTGGAAGACCAGCGCGCCGGAGGCGATCCAGAGGCCGATCAGCACCAGGTTGAGCGGCTCGGGGAGGAGCAGCGAGACCAGCGTGACGACCAGCAGGCTGCACAGGAAGTGCGGGAGCTGGAAGACCAGTTGGCCGATCGCGGTGGCGTCGGCGCCGCGCTGGCGGGCGGCCAGGTGGATCCGGCCGGTGTGCGGGGCGATGTCGACGGTGGGGTCGAGGACGGGCGGCTGCGGCGGGGCGGGCGGCGGGGCGAAGCCCTGGGCGGGGATGCGGGGCGGTTGCTGCGGGGGGTGCGGGGGCGGGGTGGCGGTCGGGTACTGCGGCGGGGGCGCGGTGGGGTACTGGGGCGGTACGGCGGTGGTGGGGTACTGCGGAGGGGGCGCGGTGGGGTACTCGGGCGGGGGCGCCGCCGGGTACTGCGGCGGGGTCGCGGTCGGGTGCTGGGGAGCGCCCTGCGGGTACTGCGGCGGGACGGTCGGGTACTGGGGCGGGGCGCCGGGGTACTGCGGTGGCGGGGCGTCCGGGTAGGTCGGTTCGGTCATGGCGAGGTCCTCGGGGACGGGACGCGCGCGACGGCGGCGTCCGTACGGTGATGGGCTGTGCATGACGGTGCTGGACGGGCGTGCGGCGCCGGGTCAGCCCAGGAACAGGGCGGTGACCAGCGGGAACAGGCCGGCGCCGAAGGCGAGGATGCCGACCCGGACCCAGGAGTGCTTCCGCGAGACGATCAGGCTGTTCTCCGCGAGCGCGGTGCGGACGGCCTCGGCGGCCAGTTGCTCGGTGTCGGCCAGGGCGTCGGCGAGCAGTCCCTGCTCGGCGGCCAGCCGGATGTCCCCGAAGTAGCCGAGCGGGCGGCCCGGGCGCCAGGTGCTGCGGCGGAAGCGGGGCAGCACCGCGAACAGCAACGAGACCAGGGAGACGGCGATGCCGAGCCCGCCGAGGGCGAGCAGCACCTTGGCGGCGCCGGAGAGCTGCTGCGGTGCCCAGCCGGTGCTGGTGAGCAGGCCGCCGAGCACCCCGACGATCACGCCGAGGGCGGCGACCAGGACGGCGGCCTTGCTGTCCGCGCGGGCGATCTCGGTGCGCAGTTCGGCGAGCAGGGCGGCGCCGGGCGGTGGTGCCAGCAGGGTATTGGTGGGCGCGGCGGTGGTGGGCGGGGCGGACACGGTGGGGCTCCTCGGGTTCACTGTGCGAGCGGAGGGTTCGGGCCCTTGTCGAGCCGGGGCCCACCCGGGCCGGGCGCACTCGGGCCGGCGGGCCGCTGCCGCAGGAGGGCTTCGAGCGCGGCCCTCGCGTCCTGGCGCGGGCCCTCCAGCTCGAATTCCTCCAGGGCGTTCTGGTCGAGCAGCCGCTCGATCACGTGGAGCTGGCCCTGGACCAGTTCCTGCTGCTCGTCCTTCAGGTACTTGAGGGCCTCCTTCAGGTCCTCGGGGTGGGCGGCGACCTGGAGGGCCCAGGCGGTGACCCCGCCCTGCTCCAGGTGGTACTGGTAGAACTTCGCCTTCGCGGCGAGGATCTCGTGGGACTCCTCGACCTGCCGGAGGGCGTGCGGGTGCGCCTGGGTGTCGAAGTGGTAGAGGCGCAGCCGCTCCTTCTGGTCGCGGGCCGCCTGGTCGATGTCCAGCTGGACGGCGCAGCGCACCCGCAGGCCCTCGGCCTCGGCGACGGGGTACTCGTCCAGCGCCTGCTGGACGGCGGTCTCGGCCTCGCCGCTCTGGTCGGTGGTCAGGTGGCGGGTGACCGCCCGCATCCGCTGCCGGACCCGGGGGACGAGCAGCGCCGGGACGTCCCGGATCCGGCTGGCCACGACCAGCTCCGCCGCCGACACCTGCCAGTCGATCTCCACCACGGCCTCGAAGGCGCCGACGTCGTCCCGGCCGGGCAGCCGTTCCTCGACCCGCAGGTGGTGCAGGCCGAGGTCGACCTCGAAGGCGGCCTGGTAGCCGCGGCCGACCAGGTCGCTGAAGCCAGGGCGGTGCGGCGGGAGGTAGACCTGGTGGTCACCGGACGGCGTGGTCAGGACCAGGGCGGAGTCGGCCCGGGCGTTCGGCCGCTTGGGCAGGCCGAGCGCGCGGCCGAGCGGGTGGACCATCAGGACCGGGTCGACGAGGTCGCCGGCGGGGAAGTCTGGGCGGTGTCGTGCCGACATGCGCGGGTGCTCCAGGATCGGGACGGGTTCGGGTGGTGCGGCTTCAGCCGCCGGGCAGGAACGGGGTCGCCGGGCTGCCGGGACGGACGGAGCGGACGAGGTGGTCGAGCCGCTGGCGGTCGCGCTCGGTGACGGCCAGGTCGTCGAACAGTTCGGTGAGTCGGGCGGTGGTCGCGGGCTGGTCGGCGGCACCGATCAGCCAGCCGCGCAGCACGTCCAGGGCCGCGTCGCGGTAGCGGCGGTCCTCCAGCGCCGTGCGCCACAGGGCGACCAGCAGCGAGCGGACGGGTACGGGCTCCTCGGGGGCGGCCAGCACCGTGACGCTGACCACGCTCCCCGGCTCGGGGCGCGGGCTGCGGGCGTACCAGTCGAGCAGCAGCGGTCGGCCGACGGCGGTGTCCTCGGTGCGCCGGGCGGCGGTCAGGAAGACGGCCAGGGCCAGCTGTCGCAGGGCGGCCGGGCCGGAGAGCCAGCGGACCAGGGCACGCAGCGTCTGCTCGGCCTCGGCGGAGAGCAGCAGCAGTTCGGCCGCTTCGAGCAGCCCGAGCACCTGGAAGCGGTCGCCCTGGCCGGCGGCCGGGAGCTGGTCCCCGTCGCCGGACCGGAACCTGGCGGCGAGCTGGTCGAGCTCCCCGGTGCTCAGCCGCTCGGCGGCCAGCACGAAGGCCTCCAGGGCCTGGTCGGGCAGGAGCGGGCCGAGCAGGGCGTAGCAGCGGATGGCGGTCCAGCGGCGGCGGGCGTTGTCGTCACCGGCCCAGCTGCGCAGGATCCGCGGAACGGCGGCGGTGCCCGCGTGGTAGGCGAGGGCGAGGCTGTTGGCGGCCTGGAGGCAGAGCCGGAAGTCCTTGGCGCCGGACCAGGGGCCGAGCAGTCCGCTCATGGTGGCGGAGAGGTCGACGGAGGCCAGCAGGGCGGTGGTGGAGGCCACCCGGGCACGGACCAGGGCGCGGGAGTCGGTGGCCAGCGCGTTGAGCCAGCCGGTGATCGCGGGGCGGGCGGAGGGGTGGCTCGTCCACACCTCGCGCAGCAGGGTGGGCGAGGTGCGAGGGTCCAGGAAGGAGGCCATCCGCTGCGGGACCGGGCCCCACGGGGTCTGCTCGGTCTCCTCGGTGAGTTCGGCGCGGGCCAGGGCCATGCGCTCCTCGATCGAGCTGCCGAAGGGCGGGATGCCGTGCGGTTCCCCGGCGGTGCGGATGGTCTCCAGGCGGCGGAACAGCTTGTCGGCGCACTCGGCGGCGAGGGTGTAGGGGGCGTGGTCGAAGACGGCCAGGGAGATCAGGAACGCCTTCTCCTGGAGGGGGAGTTTGTCGTCCCCGAACCAGCGGCCCACCTTTTCCTGGACGATGCCGTGGCCGAAGTCGGCGAGGTCGGCGAGTCGGTCGGTCTCGGGGGAGTAGCGGGCCAACTTGACGGCGAACTCGGCCACTTCACGGATCGGCGGGTACTTGGCCAGGAACTCCTGGACGGGTTCCAGGGTGAGCAGGTGCCGGCCGGAGGCCTGGCCGTCCCGCAGGGCGTCCAGGTGGGCGCCGAGTACGAGCCCGGGGTCGGGCGGCTGCCAGTCGACGGTGGGGAGTTCGCGGATCGCGCCGGAGGGGGTGGTGGTGATGACCAGGTAGCCGTCCTGCTTGGCGAGGCTCTCGCGCAGGCGGTCGAGGTCGGATCGGAGCAGCGGGCGGGCGCGGGAGGTCGTGTAGTCGGCGAGCAGGTAACCCTGGGCCGGTTCGGCGCCGGTGAGCAGCGCGGTGGGGGAGACGTCGGGGTCCAGGTTGCGGATCCGGTGGATGCCCAGCGTGTGCAGCAGCATCAGTGCGGCGGAGCGCCGCCCGGTGTCGGCCCGGCCGGTGAGGATCAGGACGCGCTGCTCGCGCAGCCGCTGCAGGGCCTGCTGGAAGGCTGATCCGGGTCGGAAGACCGCGGTCAGGGCGGTGAGTTCCTCGGCCGGCACCTCGCCGGAGGCGTGCGGCGGGGCGCCGAAGGCGGAGCCGAACTGGTAGACGGTGGTCTTCGGGCCGGTGACGACGTCGCCGTGGACCTGCCCGCCGGAGACGGTGTGCCGGTCCCCGCCGATGAGGTCGCCGCCGAAGTCGGGATTGCCGCCGGCGAACAGGTAGTTGCGGCCGGCGAAGCCGTCCGGGACGTGCTCCAGCAGCTCCTGGACGGCCTCCAGGGCGTTCTGCGGTTCCTCGGGCGGGGCCTCCTGGAGGTCGTTCTCCTGGTCCTGGGCCTGCGGCTCGGCGGCGGCGGTCATCGGTCACCGCCGACGGTGTTGCCGGTGTTGACGTCGCCGTGGACCTCGCCGCCGGAGACGACGTGCTGGTCGCCGCCGATCAGGTTGCCGCCGAAGGTCGGGGTGCCGCCGAGGAACTGGAAGGTGGCGGGGGCGCCCTGGGGCTGGGGGGCGCCTTGGGGCACGGGGGCGGCGGCCGGGGCGGGGGCGCCTTGGGGCACGGGGGCGGCGGCCGGGGCGGGGGCGGGCTGGGCGATCGGGGCCGCGGCGGCCGGAGTGGCACTCGGGGCGCCGACCGGCGTGGGCGCGGGTTCGCCGTGCAGCCAGGCCGGGAAGTCGCCCTCCTTGCCCTGGACGGTGACCCGGTGGAACGCCTCCGGCAGCAGCCCGCCGTGGCCGTGCCGGACGATGCCCTGGTAGAGCGCGTCGGAGACGCCGAGCACGCAGGGCCCGTCCCGGTGCCGCAGTGCGTCGCGCAGGGGGGTGGAGTCCAGCAGCCGGAAGGCCTGGTTGAGGTCCCAGCCGACGGCGCCGCCGAGTGCTCCGCCGAGTTCCTGGACGGCCACCTCGCCGGAGGCGAGCACGATCCGCAGCCGTACCCGGGCGCTGGCGGCCGAGAGCCGGTTGTTGGCGTGCAGCAGGGTGGGGGTCTCGTTGATCAGCGCGTGCAGCAGCCGGGGCTTGGGGACGGTGGGGCTGATCAGGGCCATCACCGAGTCGCCACGGTCCTCCAGGCGCTGTTCGGCTGGTTCGACACCGGCGCTGCGCAGCGTCTCGTGCAGGACGGAGTAGAGCATCCGGCGCATGAAGGCCTGTTCGACGTCGTCCCGCCTGCCGAACTGCTCGATGTCCAGCAGCAGGATGGTGTGGTTCACCGGGTCGGTCATGGTCGCCTCTCGGTTCGTCGTCGGGCCTCAGCCTGCCCGTTGCGGGCGTGTCGGTGTGAGCGCCGATGAGGCACTCGCTCTGTGACGGTGTGCACAGAACTCTCGTGCGGATCAGCGGACTTGGCCGGGCCTCCGGAGCAGTTCGGGGCGCGCGATGACCAGCGAGCGGCGGCTCGTGACGACGATGCCGCGGTCCCGCAGGGACTTGAGCAGCCGAGCGACGGCCTCCCGGGAGGCGCCGACCGAGCCGGCCAGTTCCTGCTGGCTGAGCGGGACGGACACGACGATGCCCTCGGGGGTGCGGCGGCCGTGGGTGCGGGCGAGTTCCAGCAGCAGGTCGGCGAGCCGTTCGCTGACGCTGAGCGAGGCGAACTTCAGCCGGTGGTGGTCGGCGGCGCGCAGCCGGTCGGTGGAGAGCGCCAGCAGCTGCATCGAGGCCGCGGGGGTGCGCTGGAGGTAGGCGGTGAACGCGGCCCGGTCGACGGCGGTCGTCTCGACCTGTTCCAGCGCGGTGACGGTGGCCGCCCGGGGCCTGCCGCTGAGGGCGGCGGATTCGCCGACGATGTCGCCGGGGCCGCGCAGGGCGAGCAGCGCCTCGTACCCGTTCTCGGCGGCGGCGGTCACCTTGAGCCAGCCGCGCAGCACGAGCAGGACGTGGTCGGAGGGTTCGCCCTCGCGCAGTGCGGTGGCCCGCGCGGGGTAGTCGAGCCGGCGGCCGAGGGCGAGCAGTGCGGTGCGGTCGGCGTGGTCGAGCCGGGCCAGGAAGGGCACGCGGTCGTCGAGGCCGTGACCGGTCGCGGGACCTGGTCCGCCGGGCGGCGTGTTGGCCATGCCTGATCAGCCCTCGCTGGGTTCGCCTTGGCGCGGTCGGGCTCGGGAACGGTGGAGCGCGGGCCAACAAGTTACTCGCGAAGCGGCCCCTCCGCCGGTGAATCCGCGAATTCCCCTCGACCTCCCTCCCCCTCGCGGGGGAGCCGCGGGAACCGCTCCGGCGGGGGAGGTGGCGGAGGGGGCGGCCGCGGGAGGCTTCTCGGTGTCGGGATGACGGGGCTTGCGAAGGGGGCCGGACATGAAGCGGGTGCTGGGCGCGGTGGCGATCACGGCGGGGGTGCTGGTCGGGATGTCGGGCTGTCTGCCGATCGGGGACGACCAGGAGCACCGGACGGTCGGCTACGGCGTGGCCGAGCAGGTCAAGGAACTGGTGATCGAGGGGCAGAACGGCGGTGTGGTGGTGACCGGCGGCGGCGAGGCGGTACACGTGGTCGAGGACCAGAACTACCGGGGGGACGCGCCGAAGAGCACCCACGAGGTGAAGGACGGCGTGCTCCGGCTGACGTATGACTGCGACTCCTGCGGGATCGGGTACACCGTCAACGTGCCGGCCGGGACCAAAGTGCGGGTCAAGGAGACGAACGGCGGCATCAAGCTGTCCGGGCTGGCCGCCGACGCCGAGGCCGACGTGAAGAACGGCGGGGTCGAGGCCAGCGGGCTGACCTCCCCGCAGGTGCGGCTGACCGCCGTGAACGGGGGCGTGCGGGCCGACTTCGCCAGCGCGCCGTCGAAGCTGGAGGCGACGACCTCGAACGGCGGGGTGAATCTGAAGGTGCCGTCCGGGGAGGCGTACACGGTGGACGCGCAGGCCACGACGGGCGGGACCGACGTGAGCATCCCCTCGCAGCCGGGCGCGGCGCACAGCATCACCGCGCGGGCGGAGACCGGCGGTGTGACGGTCAGCGGTGTCTGACCGGGCGGTGCCGGAGGTTCTGCCGGTAGGGCATGATCTTCTCCGCGGGGGCGGGGTCCCCGGGTACGGGGGAGGGGCGACGGTGGAGCGCGCGGCGCGTTGGCGGAGCCGTACGGCCGGGCTGAGCCCGTACGTGCTGGACACCTTCCTGGCGGTCTGCTCGGTGGCGGTGTCGGTGTGGTCGGTCTACAACGACGACACGCACTGGCCCTGGTGGGTGTACCTGCTGGCGGTGTCCACCTCGGCGTTCCTGCCCTGGCGGCGCCGCGCCTCGCTGGCCCTGCTGCTCGTCGGCAGCGTGCCCTCGGTGGTGCTGTCGGTGGTGGCGCACTCGGCGAACCCGCAGGTGCCGCTGTACGCGGTGATCGGGATGTACACGGTGGCGGAGCGCTTCCCCGACCGGCAGCGCTGGACGGTGCTGGCGGTGGTGGTGGCCGCCAACGTGATCGGCACCCACTCGCCGAACGGCGCGCTGTTCAGCGTGCTCACCTCGGCGGGCTCGTTCGTCTTCGGCGCCCTGGTGCGCACCCAGCGGCAGTTGGTCCGGGTGGAGGCGGAGCGGGCGCGGGAGGCCGGGGTGCGGGCGGCCAGCGAGGCGGCCCAGGCGGTCGCGGAGGAGCGGGCCCGGATCGCCCGGGAGATGCACGACATCCTGGCGCACGCCGTCTCGCTGATGGTCATCCAGGCCGAGGCCGGGCCGCTGGTGGTGCGCGACAACCCGGACCGGGCGATCCGCGCCTTCGACACCATCGCCGACTCCGGCCGCGACGCGATGGTCCAGCTGCGGCGGGTGCTCGGGGTGTTGAAGGACCCGGAGGCGGGCCGGGAGCTGGCGCCGCAGCCCCGGCTGGCCGAACTCGCGGACGTGGCCGAGCGGGTGCGCCGGTCCGGCCTGGGGGTCGAGCTCGAACTCGCGGACGGGCTGGGCGCGCTGCCCGCCGACGTCGAGGCGGCCGCGTTCCGGATCGTGCAGGAGGCGCTGACCAACACCGTCAAGCACTCCGGGGCCGACCGGGCCGCGATCCGGGTGCGGTGCTCCGGCGAGGTGCTGGAGGTGGTGGTCTCCGACAACGGCCGCGGCGTGCCGCTGACCGCCGACCGCACGGTGGCCGGCTGGTCCGGCGGGCGCGGCCTGGTCGGCATCCGCGAGCGGGCGGCGGCCTGCGGCGGACGGGCCGAGGCCGGTCCCGGGCCGGAGGGCAGGGGTTTCCTGGTGAGTGCCCGGCTGCCGCTGGGGCCGGCGGGCGTGGTGGAGAGGGTGGGCGGATGATGCCGATACGGGTGGTGGTCGCGGACGACCAGGAGCTGGTGCGGGCCGGGTTCGGGATGATCCTGGACGCCCAGCCGGACATCGAGGTGGTGGCCGAGGCCTGCGACGGCGCCGAGGCCGTCGAGGCGGTGCGCGCGCACAACCCGGACGTGCTGCTGCTGGACGTCCGGATGCCGGTGATGGACGGCCTGGAGGCGGCCCGCCGGGTGTGCGAGGAGTTCCCGGCCACCAAGGTCATCATGCTGACCACCTTCGACATCGACGACTACGTCTTCGACGCGCTGTACGCGGGCGCCAGCGGCTTCCTGCTGAAGGACGTCCGACGGGACGACCTGGCGCACGGGGTGCGGATGGTCGCCTCGGGGGAGGCGCTGCTCGCGCCCTCGGTGACCAAGCGGCTGATCGGCGAGTTCGCCGCCCGCCGGCCGGGCGGCCGGGAGCGGGCGGTGCGGCCGCCGTCCAAGCTGCTGGAGCAGCTGACCCTGCGCGAGCGGGAGACGCTGCGGCTGATCGCGCGCGGGCTGTCCAACGCGGAGATCGCGGCCGAGCTGGTGGTCAGCGAGCACACCGTGAAGACCCACGTCAGCAATGTGCTGAGCAAGCTCGGGCTGCGCGACCGGGTGCACGCGGTGGTGTTCGCGTACGAGGCCGGGGCGGTGGTGGTGGGGGAGTCCTGAGGCACTCCCCCGCACGGGGGAGGCGCCGGGTTCGCCGGTGCGGGCGATCCGCGACGAGGGGCTCGGCCGGAAGGCTCTGGGGTGTCGGAACGGACACGGCAAGCGGACCCGGACAGCGGTCCCGCGGGCCACGGACACCACGGGAGAACCTCGCATGAACGCCCTTCGGAACAGCCGCCTCGCCGCCTACGCCGCCGTCGGCGCCCCCGCGCTGATGGCCCTCTACGGCGGGATCCGCCTGGTGCCCGGCTCCCGCGAGCCGGGCCTCGGCTGGACCGCCGGGCACACCGCGATGTTCGCCGGCCTGCTGCTGTTCGTCCCGGTGCTGCTCGCTCTGCGCGCCCTGCTGGCCCCGCGCGGCACCACGGCCGGGAAGCTGGCCGCGAACGCCGCGCTGGGGACGGCGTTCGCGGGCCTGCTGGCCTCGCTGGCGCAGATCGGGATCGACCTGTACGTCGGCGTGGTCTCGGCGGCCAAGGACGAGCAGTCGCGGCTGTTCGAGCGGATCCAGGACGTCCCCGGGGTGCTCCCGGCGGTGTACAAGGTCGGCCCGCTGCTGTTCTACGTCGGCCTGCTGGCGCTGCTGGTCGCCGCCTCGGTGGGGGCGGGCCGGACGCTGCGCTGGTGGAGCCCGGTGCTGATGCTGGCCGGCACGGTCGCCTCGGCGGCCGACCTGGCCTTCATCCCGCTCGCCGCCGCCTGCTACCTCGGCGCCCTCGCCCCGCTGACCCGCTCGGCCACCGCCCTGCGCCCGGCGCTGGCCTGACCGGCCGTCGGCCTTCAGCTCATCCGGAACACCGGCCCGCGCGGAGTGAACGGCAGCCCGGCCCCGCGCGGGACGAGGAAGGCGTGCTCGCGGCGCACCCGCAGCACGTCGCACTCGCCGTCGGTGATCACCAGGACGGGCGCCCCGGGCGGGAAGTCCTCGGCCCGCTCCAGCAGGTCGATGCCCGGCTGGAGGACGGTACCGCCGCGACCGTGCACCCGGAGCCGCCCGGCGATCTCCTCGACCGGGAGGTACCCGGCGTCGTGCGGGGCGGCGTCGCAGTGCACCACCCGGGCGGCCGGGACGTCCCGGGCGGCGGCGTACGAGGCGATCGCGCCGAGCGCCTTGCCGAGCAGCGTCCGGTCCATCGAGCCCGAGGTGTCCAGGACGACCCCGAAGGTGCAGCGCGGGACCTCCTCCTCGGGGTGGTAGCGGCCGGCCCGGGGGATGTCCGGGGTGGCGGACTGCCGACGGGCCGGGCGGGAGTAGCTGCGCACCGGCTCCGGGCGCGGCACGAACTCGTCGAACCAGCGCGCCAGCCGGGCGTCCCAGGGCAGCGGGGGGTGGGCGAGCGCGCGGATCTCCTCGACCAGCCCGGCCGGGAGCAGGCCGCGGTCGCGCTGGTGCAGCTCGAAGCCCTGCTGCAGCCCGCGCCGGTAGAAGTCGTCGAGGTCCACGTAGGTGCGCCGGTCGCGGACCAGCGGTTCGCCGAGGACGTCCGGACGGTTCTTCCCGGCCAGGGTGGCGAGGCGGCGGATCCTGCGCTGGTCGCGGGCGATCCGGTCGTACACCTCCTCGGCCGACAGGCCCTTCAGCTGAGGGTCGTGCAGCAGCCCGTCGGGCATCTCGCCGACGCCCATCTCCAGCAGCCAGCCGTTGATGACGTAGTCGGCGGCGACGTTGAACAGGAACGGGTCCCGCCCGCCGCGGCGCTCGCCGTGCCGCAGGGCGGCGTGCAGGATCTCGTGGCCGAGGATGAACCGCCACTCCTCGTCGGAGTGGTGGCGCAGCGGGTTGACGTAGATCTCGCCGACCTCGGCGTTGACGGCGGCGACGGCGATGTCGTGCGCCCGGGCGAGTTCGGCGTCGGCCACGACGGTGAGACCGGCCGCGATGCCGCCGAGCAGGGGGTACGAGGAGACGAACCAGTTGAGCGCCCTGGTCCAGGGCCGCTCGGGCAGGCGCTCGCCGGTCTCGGTGTCGATCCGCCCGCCGGCCCGGTCCATCGCGGCGGACATGGTGCGGGTGAGGGCGGCCGCGAAGGCCGTCTGCCAGTCCTCGGGCGCCTGGGCGTGGCCGCGCCACTCCACCAGCAGCTGGTCGCAGCCGCCGGTGCCGGCCGTGCCGGCCGTCCCGGCGGCCCCGGCCGGCGGCAGGCCGTCGCGGCGCCAGCGGGCGGCCAGCTCCTCCTCGTCGCCGCCCGGGTACTCCTGGGGGAGGGCGACCGGGGCGCGGCCGACCGGGAAGGTGGCGAGGAAGCGGTTGACCACGGCGCAGCGGGCGGCGGCCGCGTGCGGGTCGGGCTGGACCCGGGTGCCGCGGGCGCCCGGGAGGTGGCCGAAGCCGAGGTGCAGCAGGCAGTGGGCCACCACCCAGGCCCACTCCTCGGGCTCGGCCCGGCGGCGCGGGTTGACGTGCACGGTGCCGTTGGAGTCGACCACCGCCCAGCCGTCCGGCGGGGCGGTGGTGCAGTCCGGGGTGCGGCAGAGGTCGGCGCGCAGGGCGGCGAAGGCCGGGTTGCGGCGCAGCAGTTGGACGCCCTCGGCGAAGGCCTCGGCGCCCGGGTCCGGCTTCTTCGCGGCGGAGGGCTTCACCGGCGGGCCTCGACCAGCCGGGGCATGTCCCGGGCGGCCTCGATCAGGAACCAGGAGGGCAGCACCGGGTTGCCGTCCGCGCCGTCGGCGATCACCGTCTGGGCGACCTCCACCGAGATCTCCGCCAGCTGCACCAGCAGCGACTTGGCCCGGAAGGCGGTCTGCCGCTGCGCCCCGGAGGCGTGCTCCTTGCGGGCGGGCAGCTCCTTGACCAGGCGGCCGCGGAAGGCGTCGGCCAGGTAGTAGAGCAGGTCGCGGTCCTCCAGCCGGTGCGGCCAGCGGGCGTCGCCCTTGAGGATCGCCTCCAGGCCGTAGGAGTTGCGGACGATCTTCGCGTAGCCGCAGAAGGCGACCGCGTGCGGTGCGCTGAGCAGCCCGTACGTGACGACCTTGAGGGTCTCCTCGTCCAGGGTGGGGCCGAAGGAGTGCAGCGCGTCGGAGAGCATGTGCCAGGCGCGCGGGGTGGAGAACGGCTCCTCGGTCTTGGGCGGGGCGGACCACAGGTGGTCGGGCCGGTCGGTGAGGTGGTCGACGATCCAGGGGTGGATGCCGGCGCCGGCCGCCCAGCGCAGCCAGTCCTCGGCGCTGGCCCGCAGATGGACGTGGACCATGCGGTTGACCAGCGCGGACGCCATCGGGCGGGCGAGCGCACCGTCGGTGGCGCGGTTCCCGGCGCCGATCACGATCGAGCCGGGCGGCAGCTCGTACGAGCCGATCCGGCGGTCCAGGATCAGCGAGTAGAAGGCCTTCTGGACGTCCGGCGAGGCCGCGTTGAGCTCGTCCAGGAACAGGCAGTACGGCTCGTCGCGGGCGATCTGCTCGGGCGGGCAGAACCGGGAGCGGCCCTCCGGGGTGAGCTGAGGGACGCCGATCAGGTCCTCCGGGGCGAGCTGGGTGCCGACCAGGCTCACGCACTCCAGGCCCAGCGACTCGGCGAACGCCCTGACCAGGGAGGACTTTCCGATCCCGGGGGCGCCCCAGAGGAACACCGGGCGGACGGTGGCCAGGCCGAGCAACAGCTCGGGGATCTGGGCGGGCGAGACGCTGACTGCTCCCTGCACGGGGCTCCTTCACGGCAATGATGGTGACCGGCCCAGTCTGCGGCGGGAGTTGGCCGGGCGCACCGGATTTTCGGTGGCCGCGGGCGGCGCGCGGCCGTACCGTCCGGGGTATGAACGCGAAGCGCCCCCTGATCGCCGTGCTCACCGGCGCGGGCATCTCGACCGACTCGGGCATCCCCGACTGCCGCGGCCCGCAGGGGCTTTGGCAGAAGGACCCGTCGGCGCAGAAGCTCGTGACCATCGGCCCGTACCTGGCCGATCCGGAGGTGCGCCAGCGGGCCTGGCTGCTGCGCCGCGACGCCGGTGCGCTGGCCGCCGAGCCGAACGCCGGGCACCGCGCGCTGGTGGACCTGGAGCGCTCCGGGCTGCCGGTGCGGGTGCTCACCCAGAACGTGGACGGGTTGCACCAGCGGGCCGGCCTGCCCGCCCGCAAGGTGCTCGAACTGCACGGCACCGCGCGGGAGGTGCAGTGCGTGCGCTGCCGGGTGACCGGGTCGATGGAGGAGGCGCTGGCGCGGGTCGAGGCGGGCGAGCCGGACCCGGCGTGCCGGGAGTGCGGCGGCATCCTCAAGCCGCGCACGGTGATGTTCGGGGAGGCGCTGGACCCGGTGGTGCTCCAGCAGGCCGACGCGATCGCCAAGGCCTGTGACCTCTTCCTCGCGGTGGGAACGAGCTTGCAGGTCTATCCGGTGGCCTCGCTGCCGCAGATCGCCGTGGAGCACGGCGCCCGCCTGATCGTCATGAACGGTGAGCCCACCCCCTTCGATGAGGCGGCGGACGAGGTGATCCGGGAGCCGATCTCAACCGCTCTCCCGGAGCTGGTGCGGAAAGTGCTCGCAGAACAGGCTTAAAAACGGACGTACCGCGTGCATACGATGATCCTTCCGGCTCCCCCTCACGGCCTGGAGATCGACCGATGACGACGACGGCGAAGTTCGACCCCTGGTCGGCGGCGTTCGTGGCCCACCCGTACGACGCGTACGCCGAACTGCGCGAGCACGCGCCGGTGGCGTACCACGAGCCGACGAACCAGTGGCTGGTCTCGCGCCACGAGGACGTCAGCGCCCTGCTGCGCGACCGGCGGCTCGGCCGCACCTACACCCATCGGTTCGGCCACCAGGAGTTCGGCCGCCCCGAACCCGACCCGGCGCACGAGCCCTTCCACACCCTCAACGACCACGGGCTGCTCGACCTGGAGGCGCCCGACCACACCCGGATCCGCCGCCTGGTCTCCAAGGCCTTCACCCCGCGCATGGTCGAGGGACTGCGGCCGACCGTCAAGCGCCTGGCCGGGGAACTGGTCGACGGGCTGCTCGCGGCCGGCGGCGGCGACCTGATCGCCGCCGTCGCCGAGCCGCTGCCGGTCGCCGTGATCGCCGAGATGCTCGGCGTGCCGGAGGGCGACCGGCACCTGCTGCGCCCCTGGTCCGCCGACATCACCGGGATGTTCGAGCTCAACCCGAGCGAGGAGGTCGCCCGCCGGGCCGTCACCGCGAGCATCGAGTTCTCCGACTACCTGCGCGCCCTGATCCGCGAGCGCCGCACCGCCCCCGGCACCGACCTGATCAGCGCGCTGATCCAGGCCCAGGAGGGCACCGACGCGCTCAGCGAGCAGGAGATGGTCTCCACCTGCGTGCTGCTGCTCAACGCCGGCCACGAGGCGACCGTCAACACCACCGGCAACGGCTGGTGGGCGCTGTTCCGCGACCCCGGCGAACTCGCCCGGCTGCGCGGTGACGTGGACGGGCTGCTGCCCACCGCCGTCGAGGAACTGATGCGCTGGGACACTCCGCTGCAGATGTTCGAGCGCTGGGTGCTGGAGGACGTCGAGGTCCGCGGCGTCACCATCCCGCGCGGCGCCGAGATCGCCCTGCTCTTCGGCTCCGCCAACCGCGACCCGGAGCGCTTCGCCGACCCCGACCGCCTCGACCTCGGCCGCACCGACAACCCGCACATCACCTTCGGCGCCGGAATCCACTTCTGTCTGGGCGCACCGCTTGCGAGACTGGAGCTCACCGAGTCCTATGGAACGCTGCTGCGCCGGGCCCCGGGCCTGCGGCTGGTCCGCGAGCCCGAGTGGAACCCGGGCTACGTGATCCGCGGGCTCAAGGAACTGCTGGTCGAAGTCTGACAGCCGAGAAAACTGACAATCGAGAAGTCCGACGACTGAGGGGGAGAAGGCCGTGGGCAAGGCGACGGGGGCGCTGCTGGGGCTGGCGATCGGCGACGCGATCGGCCGGGTGACCGAGTTCAAGAGCGTCGAGGAGATCGCCGCCGTCCAGCCGGACTGGCGGCAACTCCCGTTGCCGAAGAAGGCGTTGGTCACCGACGACACCCAGATGACGCTCGCCCTCGCCCGCGGCCTGCGCACCGCCCTGGCGCGCGGGCCGCTCACCCCGCTGCGCCTGGAGCGGCCGGTCCGCGAGGAGTTCGTCGACTGGTGGCGCTCCCCGCAGAACAACCGCGCCCCCGGCATGACCTGCCTGCGTGCCTGCGAGCGGCTCAGCCACGACGAGTACCGCTGGCAGCAGGCCAGCGACGTCGGTTCCAAGGGCTGCGGCGCCAACATGCGGGTGGCCCCGATCGGGCTGATCCGCGAGCTGGACGCCCGGCAGCTCTCCGGCGCCGCCCAGCTGCAGTCCGCGCTCACCCACGGCCACCCGACCGCCCTCGCCGCCAGCGACCTCACCGCGTACGCCGTGCGCAAGCTCGCCGAGGGCGTCCCGCCCGCCGGGCTGCCCGCGGTGCTGCGGGCGTACGCGCTGGCGAGCCGCGAGCGGTACGACGAGTTCTGGCTCGGCGACCTCGCCGACCGCTGGTACGGCGCGTCGCCGCAGGCCGTGCTCGCCCGCGGCTGGGACGACTGCCTCAAGGTCCTCGACCAGCTGCAGGCCGCGCTCGCCGCGCCCGACCTGGAGGCCGACCCCTGCCTGGCCACCGGCGAGGGCTGGGTCGCCGAGGAGGCCTTCGGCACCGGCCTGCTCTGCTTCCTGCTGCTGCCGGACGACCCGGTGGCCGCCGTCCGCCGGGCCGCCTACTCCAGCGGCGACTCCGACTCGCTCGCCTGCCTGGCCGGCGCCTTCGCCGGTGCGTACCACGGCGAGGCGGTCTGGCCGGGGGAGTGGGTCGAGCGGATCGAGCACCGGGACGAGCTGCTGGAGCTCGGGGCGCTCTGGGACTGAACTCCGGGATCGAGTCGGAACCCGATCCCGGGGCAGTGCGTCGAAGGGCCATGACGAACAGCCGCACCGGAACCCGTCGTCGCACCCCCCGCCGCCCGGCGGCGCTGCTCCTCGCCGCCGCCCTCGCCACGCCGCTGGTCGCGGGCTGCGGCAGCACCGGGGCCGCCACCGGCACGGAGCTGAAGGCATCCGCGCCGGCCGGCCGGCCCGCGGTGGACCCGGCCCAGGTGGCCGCCACCGCGCAGGGCACCGACGCCTTCGGGCTGGACCTCCTGCACGGCCTCACCGCGACGCCGGACGGCGCCGGGCGCAACACCGTGGTCTCGCCCGTGGGGCTGGCCACCGTGCTCGGGATGCTGTTGCCCGGCGCCCGCGGCGCGACCGCCGAGGAGCTGGCCAAGGCCCTGCACACCGACCTCGGCCCGAAGCAGTACGCCCTCGCCGTCGGCGCGCTGGACCGCCCCGCCCCGGCCACCGACAAGGTCACCCTGCGCGAGAGCGACGAGGTCTGGGCGAAGCAGGGCATGGCCGTCTCACCGGACTACCTGGCCACCCTCGCCACCGCCTTCGACGCCGGGGTGCACACCACCGACTTCGCCAAGAACCCGGAGGACGCCCGCAAGGCGATCAACGCGGCCGTGGAGAAGACCACCGAGGGCCGGATCAAGGACCTCATCCCGTCGAACGCGATCACCGCCGACACCCGGCTGGTCCTGACCGACGCGCTCTACCTCAAGGCGAAGTGGGCCTCCGAGTTCAAGCCCGCGAACACCGCCGACCGGCCCTTCCACAAGCTCGACGGCTCGACCCCGGCCGTCCCGTCGATGAGCCAGCACGGCGACTTCAAGTACGCCGACGGCTCCGGCGGGATCGTCGGCGAGCCCTGGCAGGCCGTCGAACTCCCCTACGCGGACGGCAACCTGGCGATGGACCTGATCGTCCCCGCGCAGGGCGGCTTCGCGGCCTTCAGCAAGGGGCTGGACCAGCCCCAGCTGGACCGGATCCTCGGCGCCCTGGCCGAGCAGCCCGTCGACCTCCAGCTGCCGCGCTTCCACTTCGACACCTCGAACGAGCTCAGCTCCGCGCTGCGCTCGCTCGGCGTCCACGCGGCCTTCGAGAAGCCCGACTTCGGCGGCATCGCCCAAGAGCCGCTCGGCCTCAGCGCGGTGCTGCAGAAGGCCACCGTCGAGGTCGACGAAGGCGGCACGGTCGCGGCGGCCGGCAGCGGTGCCGTGGTCGCCGGGGCGGCGGCGCCGTCCCCGCGCCAGCCCGCCCAGCTGCACATCGACCGGCCGTTCCTGTTCCTGATCCGGGACACCTCCACCGGCCGGCCGCTGTTCCTCGGTCAGGTCACCGACCCGCAGGCGAAGTAGCTCCTACCAGGCCGGGTAACGCCCGCCGAGCGCCGGGTGGGCCGGGTCGCGGCTGCCGAACAGCACCAGCAGGTCGTCCGCGACCGTCAGCAGCTCGGCCCGCCCCTCGACCGCCCGGACCCACTCGCCGGGCAGTGCCGAGGCGCCGTACGCGGCCCCGACCAGGTTGCCGCAGACCGCGCCGGTGGAGTCGCTGTCCCCGGAGTGGTTCACCGACAGCAGCAGCGCGGTGCGCACCGGGTCGGGGTCGAGGGTGGCCGCCAGCAGCGAGTACACCCCGATGGCCAGGCACTCCTCGGCGATCCAGCCGAGCCCGACCCGCTCCACCGTCTCCGCCGCGGGCTCGGCCTCCTGGGCCAGCCGCACCGCCCGGGCCAGTGCCTGGACGGTCTCCTTGGAGCTCGGCAGCTCGCGGATCTGCTCCACCGTCTCGCCGACCGCCGCCCACGGCTCCGTCCCGGCCGCCAGCCGCTCGACCAGTGCCGCGAAGGCGCCCGCCGCGAGGTAGCCGGTCGGGTGCCCGTGGGTGAGCTGGGCGCACTGCACGGCCAGCCCGAAGGACTGCTCCACGCCGAGCCGGGCCAGCCCGAACGGCGCCGAGCGCATCACCGTGCCGCAGCCCTTGGAGCCGGGGTTGATCGGCCCCGGCCGTCCGATCGCGGACGGCGCCTCGAACTCCGGGTGCTCGGACACCCCGCTCAGGCAGGCGTTGCCCGGCGCCCGCCGCGCGTACAGGAACGGCCGGCTCAACAGCCAGCCGTCGTACGGGCGGGGCTGGGGCTCGGTGTCCGGCGAGTGCTGGTACTGGGTCTGCAGCCAGCGCCGGTAGGCGCCGTGCATGGCCTCCGGCACCGAGCCGCCGCCGCCCGTCCAGCCGCGGACGAAGCCGCGGATCAGGCCCTCGGCGGTGAACAGCGTCATCTGGGTGTCGTCGGTGACCTCCACCGGCCCGCCGTTCGCGGCCGGGAGCGCGGTCACGCCCTGCGGTCCGAACCGGTCCTGGATCTGGTGCAGTTGCTGGAACTCCACCGGCCAGCCCAGCGCATCGCCGATCGCGCCGCCGAGCAGCGCACCGCGCACCCGGTCCCGGTATCCCGACTCCGCCGCCGACTCCGTCACGTCGAATTCCCCCTTCGTTCGTGGCGGGTCGTTTCTATCAGGCTGGCCGTCAGGTGTGGATCTCGCCCCGCCCGTGCAGCGCGGCGCGGTCGGCCGCGGCCCGCCCGGCGGCCCAGCCCTCGCCGTCGCTGACCCGGACCCGCTGCGAGACCAGTTTCGGGAACAGCCTCCCGACCTCCTCGTCCACCGCCGCCGAGCGGGCGGCCAGCGCGGGCAGCAGCCGCTCGTCCGGCAGCAGCTGCTCCTCGGTGCCGTCCTCGCGCAGGTGGCGGCCGGCCGCGGCGGCACTGGTGGTCCGCTCGGTGGCGGCGGTCAGCCGCTCGCGGATCCGCGCCGCGTACGCGACCAGGAAGGACTGCCGGAACGCCTTGCTGCGAGAGTCCTTGCCGGAGCCGGCCTTGTTGAGCGCGTGGGTGGCCTGCACCAGCAGCGAGGTGTAGAGCAGCTCGACGCCGTCCAGGTCGCCGTCGAAGCCGATCACGGTGCAGAAGCCGAACTCCTTCGCCCACACCACCCGGCACCGGTTCGCCGCCGCGACGGCGTCCAGCAGCATCGTCTTGGGGCCCTCGTACGGGTTGTCCACGCCGATCCGCAGCGCCGCCGGGGTGTCCCGGTCGGCCGCGGCGGCGGCCACCAGCGCCTCGTCGATGCTGTGCTGGGCCATCAGCTGCTGGGCCTTGGCGGTCAGCGCCTCGGCCTCCTCCGGGTACTCGGTGGACTCGGCCTTGGCCAGCAGCGCCCGGATCCGGGCCAGCATCCGCGGCTCGCCGGCCAGTGCTCCGGGATGCTGCGGCCCGGCGGGGCGCCGCACCGTCGCCGACTGGCCCGCCTGCCCCGGGGCGGGGCCGACCGGGGCGATCGGGGGCAGCCGGCCCCAGCTGCGCAGCAGCTCCAGGACGGCGGTGGCGAGCGCGAAGCGGTCCAGCCGGTGCCGGTGGGCGAACGCCCCGAGGTACTGCTCGTCGGCCGGCCACCAGACCTCGGCCTCCAGCTCGCGCAGCTGCTCCTGCCAGCGCCGGTCCAGGCCCGCGGCGGGGTGGCGGCGGCCCTCGGCGGCGATCAGATCCACCGCGAGCGCCAGGTGGACGGGCTTCAGCCCGCGCCGCACCACCCGCACCAGGTCCGCCGGGCGCCACCCGGCCGACCAGCAGCGGCCCACCGCGGTGTCCGCGTACCCCAGCAGCGCCCGGCTGACCGCCGGCCACTGCCCGACCGAGGCGGCCAGCAGCGAGGCCCCGGTGTCCAGTGCGAGGTCCAGCCCCTCCTCGGGGGCGGTGAGCACCGACCGCACCGCCTGCTCCAGCAGCGGCCCGGCGTTCCCGTCGCCCTGCTGCTGCGCGCGCTTGCCCACGGTGTGTCCCTGCTCTCCTCGACGGTTCGGCCCCTCCGGCCCATGATGCCGGAGGGGCCGGGGAGACCGATCTACCGCTCGATGGCCTTGGCCATGATCTCCGGGATCCGGTCCAGCAGCCGGGAGGCCGCCAGTCGGATGCCCAGGGTGGCGATCAGGCCGCCGTACAGCGGGCCGAGCAGCAGCAGCGGCCAGGTCGGCCCGTCCGTGCCGAGCGCCCAGAACAGGTAGCCGCCGACCGGCAGGGCGAGCACCGCGACGCCGATCATCGAGCCGAACTGGTTGAGCAGGATCAGCCCGCCCTGCCCCGGGGCGGCGTTGCGCATCGGGTTGCTGTCGGCCGGCATGGTGTACGGCGCGAGCACGCTGAACACCGAGCCGAGCGCGATGCCGCAGCCGAGCACCGCGACCGCCAGGCCGACCGCGGACGGCAGCCCGGCCCAGTCGCCGGTGACGGCGGCCAGCACCAGCCCGAGCACCACGGCGACCGGGACGGCGTACGACAGCACCGCGTACGCCCGGCCGCGCAGCTCGTCCCGGGCGTCGGCCGGGGTGCGCAGGGTGGCGGCGACCATCCAGAACGCCGAGCCGTCCATGCCGAACAGGTTGAGCATCTGCAGCCCGAGGAAGGTCCCGGTCATCGCCAGCAGGTAGACGCTCGACCAGCCCTGGACCACCGACAGCACGCAGATCACCAGCGTCATCCCGACGCTGGTGAACAGCGCGGCCTTGGCCCGCGGCTCGCGCCAGGCGTATCGCAGGTGCCGCTGCATCACCGCGCCGGTGCGGCCCTCGGGCAGGAAGCGCCAGCCGCCCGTGTTCTGTACCCCGCGCGCCACCTCCACGGTGGAGGCGTCGGCGGTGACCATCAGCTCCCGCAGGCTGCCGCGCCACCAGCGCAGCAGCAGGACGAGCAGCGCGCCGGCCGCGGCCAGCTGGAGCAGCCCGAGCGCGTAGTGGCCCTCGCCGACCGTGCGCGGGGCGTCCGCCGCGCTGATCGGCGGGATCCAGCGCAGCACCGAGGCGATCGGCTTCAACGGGCTGAGGTCGATGTCCTTGTCGTGCCTGCGGCCGAAGATGCTCTGCGAGCCGACGTTGGCGGCCTGGACGAGCAGGGCGAAGGCCAGCCCGCCGAAGATCGCGAAGTCCTTGCCGCGGCGACTGGAGAGCATCCGGGCGTTCCCGGCCGCGACCGCCCGGGACAGCGTGACCAGGCAGAGCAGCGCGAGCGGCACCCCGACCACCGCGGCCGCGGCCGAGGCGCCGCCCACCGCGCCGGACAGCACCGCGCCGGTCACCAGCACCAGGCTGATCAGCGGACCGGGCCCGATCAGCGAGGCCAGCAGCGATCCGCGCAGCAGCGGGCCGGGCCGCAGCGGCAGCATGGTGAGCCTGGTCGGGTCGGCGCTCTCGTCGCTGGAGAACAGGAACAGCGGCAGCGCGGCCCAGCCCAGGGTGAGCACGCCGAGCAGCATCACCCCGGTGTCCCCGGACCCGGCGTAGCGCCCGTTCAGCACCGCCATGCCGAAGGCCATGCCGCTCGCGACGACCAGGCCGAGGACGCCGCCGATGACGTACACGGCGGTCCGGCCGGGGCTGCGGCGCAGCCCGTTGCGCAGCAGCCGCAGCTTGAGCGCGACCAGGCCGCGCACCACCGTCCGCCCGTCGGGCACCGTCGCAGTCGTCACTGGATGCTCCCGGACTGCCCGCCACCGAGCCAGCCGAGCGCCTGCCCGTCGTCCTCGCGGACGCCGATCAGCTCCAGGAAGGCCTCGTGCAGGCTGCGCCCGTCGCGGACGGAGTCCAGCGGTCCCTGGGCGATCACCCGGCCGGCGTTGACCACGGCGACCCAGTCGCAGAGCTGCTCGACCAGTTCCATCACATGGCTGGAGAAGACCACCGTGGAGCCGGCCGCCGCGTACCGCTTGAGTACGCCGCGGATGGTCTGGGCGGAGACCGGGTCGACGCCCTCGAAGGGCTCGTCCAGGAACAGCACGTCGGGGTTGTGCAGCAGCGCGGCGGCCAGGCCGATCTTCTTGCGCATGCCGGTGGAGTAGTCGGCGACCAGCTTGTCGGCGTCCCGGGCGAGGTCCAGGACGGCCAGCAGCTCCTCGGTGCGGCGGTCCACCTCGGCGGCGGGCAGGCCGCGCAGCCGGCCGGTGTACTGGAGCAGTTCGCGCCCGCTGAGCCGCTCGAACATCCGCAGGCCCTCGGGGAGGATGCCGATCCGGGCCTTGACCGTGACCGGGTCGGCCCACACGTCGGTGCCGTGCACCAGCACGGTGCCCTGGTCGGGCCGGAGCAGGCCGGTGACCATGGACAGCGTGGTGGTCTTGCCCGCGCCGTTCGGCCCGACCAGGCCGATGAACGCCCCGGCGGGCAGTTCCAGGCTGAGCCCGGCCACGGCGGCCTGGCTGCCGAAGTGTTTCCACAGTCCTTGGATGCTGACGGCGGACGGGGTGCCCGGTCCGCCGTGGCCGGCCGGACCGGGTTCGGAGGGCGACGGTGCTGACGCCTGCATGGCGGCCTTCTGTCTGTGGTCGTGGGTGGACGAACGGGTGGACGTACGGGTGGTCGGGCGGTTGCTCCCGGCCCAGCCTGTCACCGCGGCAACGGGCTGTCGCCCGCTTTGAGCATCCCCTGAGCGTGCCCGCCGACCGGGTGGGGCGGGCCGCCCCCGGTGGCCGGGTTCCGGCGGTCGCCGGTTCGATCCGGCAACTACTCAGTTCCCTTGTTCGTCCTGCACTATGAGGAGCAGTGAGCGCGCGGGGAGCCGCGCTGCCAGGAGGTGGCGGATGTCCGTTCAATCGTGGGGCGAGTCCGGCCCCGCCCATCGGCACGGCCACCAGCCGGCGGCCGCCGGCTGGCAGCCCGCGCCGCCACCGCAGGCGGCGATGCGGGCGAGCCACGCGGACCGCGACCGGACGGTGGACGTGCTGAAGGCGGGGTTCGCCGAGGGCCGGCTGTCCGTCCAGGAGTACGAGCAGCGCCACGAGGCCGCGGCCCGGGCGCTGACCTACGGCGAACTGGCCGCGCTGGTGGCCGACCTGCCGAGCGGGCCGATGGCGGCGCCGCTCCAGTCCGCGCAGCCCGTTCCGGCGACCTTCCTGGTGTCGCCGCCGTTGCCGCAGATCCGGCCCACCAACGTGCTGGCGGTGGTCTCGCTGGTGTGCAGCCTGATCGGGCTGTCGCTGCCCGCGGTGGTGACCGGCCACATCGCCCGCTCGCAGATCCGCGAGCGCGGCATGGACGGCGACTGGGCGGCGGTCCTCGGCCTGGTGCTCGGCTACCTGGGCAGCGCCTTCTGGACGCTGATGATCCTGCTGGCCGCCGCGTAGCGCGCCCGCCGCCCCCCGCCGCCGCCGCTCCGCTGGCGGGCACCCGCCGACTGTGGTAGAGCAGGTGAAGGGCGGCCCGACACCGGCCGGTCGCGTACGGGACACCGAGGCGACACCCGGCCGTAGGCCGCGACCTGCGGCGTTGCATTTGTTTTGACCGAGCCCCATGCGCTAGGTACGCTCTGACCTTGTGCCTGGGGTGTCCCCGGGTCCTTGTGCGTGCATGCACACCGGCCGCCGCGCCGAGCCGGAGCGCTTCCCAGCGCACCGCGCGTAGAGCGCCGTCGCTGTACATCAGCCATGGGATTCCGTGTCGGAAAACGCCCAACACACCCGACCGCGTGGGTCGACCACGGGGTCGTGTGCGAGGGAGACACCGCAGGTTAGTTCCACCAAGCCTTGGCACAAAGAAAACGGAGAAACGGTGCCTACGATCCAGCAGCTGGTCCGAAAGGGCCGGCAGGACAAGGTCGAGAAGAACAAGACTCCCGCGCTGAAGGGCTCCCCGCAGCGCCGTGGGGTCTGCACGCGTGTGTACACGACCACCCCGAAGAAGCCGAACTCGGCTCTCCGCAAGGTCGCCCGTGTGCGCCTCACCAGCGGGATCGAGGTCACCGCTTACATCCCGGGCGAGGGCCACAACCTGCAGGAGCACTCCATCGTGCTGGTGCGCGGTGGTCGTGTGAAGGACCTTCCTGGTGTCCGCTACAAGATCATCCGCGGTTCGCTCGACACCCAGGGTGTCAAGAACCGCAAGCAGGCTCGCAGCCGCTACGGCGCCAAGAAGGAGAAGTAAGAATGCCTCGTAAGGGCCCCGCCCCGAAGCGCCCGGTCATCATCGACCCGGTCTACGGCTCCCCGGTCGTCACCCAGCTGGTCAACAAGATCCTGCTGCACGGCAAGCGCTCCACCGCCGAGCGGATCGTGTACGGCGCCCTTGAGGGCGTCCGCGAGAAGACCGGCTCGGACCCGGTCGTCACGCTGAAGCGTGCGCTGGAGAACGTCAAGCCGGCCCTCGAGGTCAAGTCCCGCCGTGTCGGTGGCGCGACCTACCAGGTTCCGGTCGAGGTCCGTCCGGGCCGTGCCAGCACCCTGGCGCTGCGCTGGATGGTCGGTTACTCCCGCGCCCGTCGCGAGAAGACCATGACCGAGCGTCTGATGAACGAGATCCTCGACGCCAGCAACGGTCTGGGCGCTTCCGTGAAGCGTCGCGAGGACACCCACAAGATGGCCGAGTCCAACAAGGCCTTCGCGCACTACCGCTGGTAGTCCGTACCCCGTCACTAGACAGAGAGAGAACGAGCCACCATGGCTGCAACCTCCCTTGACCTCGCCAGGGTCCGCAACATCGGGATCATGGCGCACATCGACGCGGGCAAGACCACCACCACCGAGCGGATCCTGTTCTACACCGGTGTCTCGTACAAGATCGGTGAGGTCCACGATGGCGCTGCCACCATGGACTGGATGGAGCAGGAGCAGGAGCGCGGCATCACGATCACGTCGGCCGCGACGACCTGCCACTGGACGGTCGACGGCGTCGACAACACCATCAACATCATCGACACCCCGGGTCACGTCGACTTCACCGTCGAGGTGGAGCGTTCGCTGCGCGTCCTCGACGGTGCCGTGACGGTGTTCGACGGTGTCGCCGGTGTCGAGCCCCAGTCCGAGACCGTGTGGCGGCAGGCTGACCGCTACGGCGTCCCGCGCATCTGCTTCATCAACAAGCTGGACCGCACGGGCGCGAACTTCTTCTTCTGCGTCGACACCATCGTGGAGCGCCTCGGCGCCACCCCGCTGGTGATGCAGCTGCCGATCGGTGCCGAGGCGGACTTCCAGGGCGTCGTCGACCTGGTCCGCATGAAGGCGCTGGTCTGGTCGGCCGAGGCCGCCAAGGGCGAGATGTACGACGTCGTCGACATCCCGGCCGAGCTGCAGGAGCAGGCGGACGAGTACCGCACCCAGCTGATCGACACCGTCTCGAACGTCAGCGACGAGATCATGGAGCTCGCCCTCGAAGAGGCCGAGATCCCGGTCGAGCTGCTGCAGGACGCGATCCGCAAGGGCACCCTGAACTCGGACTTCACCCCGATCTTCTGCGGTACCGCCTTCAAGAACAAGGGCGTTCAGCCCCTGCTCGACGCGGTCGTCAAGTACCTGCCGTCGCCGCTGGACATCGAGTCCATCGAGGGCACCAAGCCGAACGACCCGGAGACCAAGATCTCCCGTAAGGCTTCGGACGACGAGCCGCTGGCCGCGCTGGCGTTCAAGATCATGTCCGACCCGCACCTGGGCAAGCTCACCTTCGTCCGGATCTACTCCGGCCGCCTGGAGTCCGGCACCTCGGTGCTGAACGCCGTCAAGGGCAAGAAGGAGCGCATCGGCAAGATCTACCGCATGCACGCGAACAAGCGTGAGGAGATCGAGTCGGTGGGCGCCGGCGACATCGTCGCCGTCATGGGCCTGAAGCAGACCACCACCGGTGAGACGCTGGCCGACGAGAAGAACCCGGTCATCCTGGAGTCCATGGACTTCCCGGCCCCGGTCATCCGCGTCGCCATCGAGCCCAAGTCCAAGGGTGACCAGGAGAAGCTGGGTGTCGCCATCCAGCGTCTCGCCGAGGAGGACCCGTCCTTCCAGGTCAACACGGACGAGGAGACCGGCCAGACCATCATCGCGGGCATGGGCGAGCTGCACCTCGAGGTGCTCGTCGACCGTATGCGCCGTGAGTTCAAGGTCGAGGCCAACGTCGGCAAGCCGCAGGTCGCGTACCGCGAGACGATCCGTCAGGCCGTCGAGCGCATCGACTACACCCACAAGAAGCAGACCGGTGGTTCCGGTCAGTTCGCCAAGGTGCAGATCGCGATCGAGCCGCTCGAGCAGGCCGAGGGCTACGAGTTCGTCAACCAGGTCACCGGTGGCCGCGTGCCGCGGGAGTACATCCCGTCGGTCGACGCCGGTTGCCAGGAGGCCATGGAGTTCGGTGTTCTCGCCGGCTACCCGCTGCAGGGTGTCCGCGTGAAGCTGCTCGACGGTCAGTCGCACGACGTCGACTCCTCCGAGCTCGCGTTCAAGATCGCCGGTTCGATGGCCTTCAAGGAAGGCGCGAGGAAGGCCAAGCCGGTCCTCCTCGAGCCGATGATGGCCGTCGAGGTCACCACGCCCGAGGACTACATGGGCGATGTGATCGGCGACATCAACTCTCGCCGTGGCCAGATCCGGTCCATGGACGAGCGTCACGGTGCCCGCGTCGTCACGGCGCTGGTGCCCCTCTCCGAGATGTTCGGCTACGTCGGTGACCTGCGCAGCAAGACCTCTGGTCGCGCGAGCTACTCGATGCAGTTCGACTCGTACGCCGAGGTCCCCAAGGCCGTGGCTGAGGAGATCATCGCCAAGTCGAAGGGCGAGTGACGTCCCGACATTCGGGATGATTCACACCCCTTAGGCTATTAGGAGGCGACCCGGGAGGATCCGCTCGGATTCTCCCGGGGCCTCCGGCCCCCACCCACGGGCCGGTGCGAGGTGCTTCACCCGTACCGGGCCCGATCAAAGACCAACTGACGTCAGCACGGCGTACAGGAACTGTCCTCAGGAGGACTCAGTGGCCAAGGCGAAGTTCGAGCGGACGAAGCCCCACGTCAACATCGGCACCATCGGTCACATCGACCACGGCAAGACCACGCTGACCGCGGCCATCACCAAGGTGCTGCACGACGCGTACCCCGACCTGAACCCCTTCACGCCGTTCGACCAGATCGACAAGGCCCCGGAGGAGCGTCAGCGCGGTATCACCATCTCGATCGCGCACGTCGAGTACCAGACCGAGGACCGTCACTACGCGCACGTTGACTGCCCGGGTCACGCTGACTACATCAAGAACATGATCACCGGTGCCGCCCAGATGGACGGCGCCATCCTGGTGGTCGCCGCCACCGACGGCCCGATGCCGCAGACCAAGGAGCACGTCCTCCTGGCCCGCCAGGTCGGCGTTCCGTACATCGTCGTCGCCCTGAACAAGGCCGACATGGTGGACGACGAGGAGATCCTGGAGCTCGTCGAGCTCGAGGTCCGCGAGCTGCTCTCCGAGTACGAGTTCCCGGGCGACGACCTGCCGGTCGTCCGCGTCTCCGCGCTGAAGGCCCTCGAGGGCGACGCCGAGTGGGGCCAGAAGCTCCTCGGCCTCATGAAGGCCGTCGACGAGAACATCCCCACCCCGGCCCGCGCCGTGGACCAGCCGTTCCTGATGCCGATCGAGGACGTCTTCACGATCACCGGTCGTGGCACCGTCGTCACCGGTCGCATCGAGCGCGGCATCCTCAAGGTCAACGAGACCGTCGACATCATCGGCATCAAGACCGAGAAGACCACCACCACGGTCACCGGCATCGAGATGTTCCGCAAGCTGCTCGACGAGGGCCAGGCCGGTGAGAACGTCGGTCTGCTGCTCCGTGGCATCAAGCGCGAGGACGTCGAGCGCGGCCAGGTCATCATCAAGCCGGGTTCGGTCACCCCGCACACCGACTTCGAGGCCCAGTCGTACATCCTGTCGAAGGACGAGGGTGGCCGCCACACCCCGTTCTTCAACAACTACCGCCCGCAGTTCTACTTCCGTACCACGGACGTGACCGGCGTCGTGACCCTCCCCGAGGGCACCGAGATGGTCATGCCGGGCGACAACACCGCCATGACCGTCGCGCTGATCCAGCCGATCGCCATGGAGGAGGGCCTGAAGTTCGCCATCCGTGAGGGTGGCCGCACCGTCGGCGCCGGCCAGGTCACCAAGATCCTCAAGTAATTGATGATCTGACCTGCCTCGCACAGGCCAGTCCGAAGGGCCCCACGCACCTTGCGGTGCGTGGGGCCCTTCGGCGTGTAACCCGGCGCTCACCTGGGCGCACTTCCTCTCACGGACAGCTCATGGCCGACTGTTATGGTCGGCTCACCATCCAGCCCCCGCCGTCGCGGAAAGTGGGACCCAACGCATGTCTACGGCACCGCTGTTGTCGGTCGTGATGCCGATCTACAACGAGCAGGAGGCGCTCCCGCTGACCGTCGAGCGGCTGCGTCCGATCCTGGACGGGCTGGGCGTCGACTACGAGGTCGTCGGCGTGGACGACGGCAGCCGGGATGCCACACCCGTGCTGATGCAGAAGATCCGGCAGGACTGGCCGGAGTTCCGGATCGTCCGCTTCGCCCGCAACTCCGGCCACCAGGCGGCGCTCACCGCGGGCATCCACCGGGCGCTCGGCGACTACGTCGTCAGCATCGACGCCGACCTGCAGGACCCGCCGGAGAAGATCCCGGAGATGCTCGACCTGGCCCGCGAGCAGAGCCTCGACGTGGTCTACGGCGTGCGCGGGGATCGCGGCACCGACACCGCCTTCAAGCGCAGGTCGGCCGGCGCCTACTACTGGCTGATGCGCAAGCTGGTCGGCAAGCGGATGCCCAACCAGGCCGGCGACTTCCGGCTGCTCAGCCGCAACGCCGTGGACGCCCTCAAGCAGCTGCCCGAGCACCAGCCGGTCTACCGGCTGCTGGTGCCGTGGCTCGGCTTCCCCAGCGGCGAGGTGGTGTACGTCCGCGAGGAGCGGGTGGCCGGCGGCACCCACTACCCGCTGTCCAAGATGGTGCGGCTCGCGCTGGACAGCATCACCAACTTCTCCGCCGCCCCGCTGCGGCTGGCCACCTACCTCGGCCTGGTGAGCTTCGTGGTCTGCATCGCGCTCGCGATCCACGCCACCGTCTCGTACGCGCTCGGCTCGACGGTGCCCGGCTGGTCCTCGCTGTTCATCGGGATGCTGTTCCTCGGCGGCGTGCAGCTGATCTGCGTCGGGCTGCTGGGGGAGTACGTCGGCCGGATCTACTCCGCGGTGCAGGCGCGCCCGACCTACTTCGTCGGCTACGACTCGGCCGAGGGCGACGAGCGGGGCCGGGGCCGGTGACGCTGACCGGGCAACCCGCCGCTCCCACCCCGGGGCCCCGCCGCCAGCTGCCGTCCTTCCTGGTCATCGGCGTCCTGAGCACGGTCTTCTACCTGGGGCTGTTCGTCGTCGCGCGGTGGTTCACCGACCCGCAGGCGGCGAACCTGATCGCCCTGGCCGTCAGCGCGGTGGCCAACACGGCGGCCAACCGCCGCTTCACCTTCGGGGTGGTCGGCTCGCAGGGGATGGTCCGCCACCAGCTGCAGGGCGCGGTGGCCTTCCTGATCGGGCTCGGCCTCAGCGCCGGGGTGCTCGCCCTGCTGGACCGGGTGGTGCCGCACGCGTCCCGGCCGGTGGAGGTCGGCGGGCTGATCGTCGCCAACGGGCTGGCCACGGTGGCGAGGTTCGTGCTGTTGAAGGTCTGGGTCTTCCGCGGCCGGGAGTCCGGGCCCTCCGGGTCCTGACCGGCGGATCCGCTCCGCCGCTGACCGCCCGGGCCCGCTCGGCGGGCGGGCCGCGTTCGCGCGCGAGTTCGCAGGCGGTCCGTGGGGGCCCTGGGCCGTCTGGGTCAATGTCACCGTCGGTATGCTGAGGACCTTGCAGCCTGCCCGCAGACGGTAGCGGAAGTCCGGACCCGGTAGGGGGGAGACGGGCGGCAGGGACTCAACCGGAGGGGCACGGCATCGTGTCGACCATGCACAGCTCGCTCGACAGCGAGATCCAGATTCCGACCGTGCCGTCGGGGCCGCCGCCTTCGCCCGCGGACAGTAGACGGTCGCGGCGCAACCCGATCGTCCTGGCAGGCGGGCTCGCCCTGTCCTGGCTGGTGCCGGCCGGCTTGGTCGCGCTGCACCTGGGCGTCGTGCTGCTGCCGCTGCTGCTGCTCGCGGTCGCCGCCGTGATCCGGGTCGGCGGTGTGCTGCTCGACCGGCTCTTCGTCGCCGGGCTGATCCTGGCCGGCTCGGTGCTGACCTTCGGCCTGGTCTTCTCGCTCTGGCCCTGGGGCCTGTCGCCGACGGCCACCACCGGTGTGATGTTCAGCGTGCTGACCACGGCCGCATGGGCCGCCAGGCGCGCCCCCCGGCTGCCGCTGCGCTTCCGCTGGTCCGACCTGCTGGTGCTGGGCACTTTCGCCGGGGTCTGGCACTACCTGTTCCACCCCGTCGCCGGCGCGTCGGCGGCCGAGCGGGTCGCCTACTTCGCCACGGCGGAGGACCGGCTCTCGCACTTCTCCTTCTTCTCCGGCATCCAGAGTGTCGGAGGCTTCGACTTCCTCCACCAGGAAGCCGCCAGGTCCTACCTGATACCGCCGTCCGAGGTGACCTACCCGCAGGGCTCGCACTTCCTGCTGGCCTGGACCGACACGCTGGTCCACTCCGCCGCCGACCCCGGCGACATGATCCAGACCATGAACCGGTACTTCCTGTACCTGCTGGTGGCGTACGCGCTGTTCTGCACCGCGCTGGTCTGGGCGGCTCGCTGGATCGGCGGACCGCGGCTGCGCGGCTGGCGGGCGGCGGCGGTCTGCGCGACCGTCGGCGCGATCATGTTCGCCAGCAACTACCTGGACCTGCTGGTCCACGGCTTCGACTCGACGTTCATCGGCCTGCTGCTGATCGCGCTCGCGCTCGCGGTGCTGATCCGGCCGGCGATGGGCCGAACAGAGTTCCTGCTGGTCGCCTCCGCCGGGCTGATCGCCGTCACCTACACGTACAACATCTACGGCGCTTTCGTCGGCGCGGCGCTGCTGGGCGCGCTGGTGGTGCACCGGCGCAGGTTCGCCGGGCGCTGGTGGTGGACCCTCGGCGCGCTGGCGTGCGCGCTGGGCGTGGCCGCGCTGCCGAGCGTCCTCTCGGTGATGGGCGATCTGGACGTGGCCAGCGCCTCGAACATGAGCGGCCCGAGCGTCAGCGCGGACCGGTCGATCCTCATCGGCGGCGGGCTGCTCGGGCTGCTGGCGGCGGCCATGCCGCGCACCCGCCGCACCGCCACCGGCCGGGCGCACCTGGCGGTGCTGCTCGGCACCGGCGGCCTGCTCAGCGCCTTCGCGGTCTACCAGCTGCACACCATCGGCAAGTACTCGTACTACTTCCACAAGATGACGGCCGTGGGCGTCGTGGTCGCCCTGATATCGATCGGCGCGGTCGGGGCGGTCCTGCAGACGCCCCACCGGGGCACCGGCAATGCGCTGACCCGGCGCCTGGGCGAGGTGGCGCTCTCCGGGCTGACCGTCGCCGCCGCACTGAGCCTCTTCGCCAACGTGCAGTGGGGCTTCCTGGCCACCAAGGACGCCCCGTCCGCGTGGTCCAACAACCCGCTGGTGGTCTGGGGCCGCGGCTCGTTCGAGACCGACATGGGCCCCAAGGGCATGGACGCGCTGAAGGTCCTGCGCGGCGACGGACCGGTGATCGCGCTGGTCTCCAACGACGACGTCAAGAACCTCAAGGCCACCTGGCTCGCCTCGCTGATGAACCGGCGCGGTGGCGACATGAAGGCGCTGTACGACATCCACTGGGTGGACATCGGCGGTCCGCAGGTGAAGGAGGAGGACTACCAGCGCTCCTTCGGCAGGCTGAAGGGCGCCATCGAGAAGCTCCCCGCGCCGCACCCGACGCCGACCATCCTGACCGCCGACCGTTCCGTGGGTGACCGGATCAAGCGGGATCTGGCCAAGAACGGCCTGACGGTCAATGTGCTGAGCGATCAGGGGCTCCTCTGGACCCAGCCGTGGGGCCGTACCTTCCCCGGGACCGTCTGAGATGACCTCCGAGGCGATGCCCGTGCGCACTGAGCATTCACGGCCACCCGCTACTATTCACAGCAATCGCACGGCTTGGCCGGCCTCGTGCGGAGGCGTGTGGCACGGCCGGCCGGTGAATTCGGTGGTCATGTGATGAAGAACCCGATCGCCAAGCTGCTTGGGGCGCTTCCCCCGGGGGCGCGGCTCGTGGTCGGTGGCACGGTCGTGCTCGGAGCCTCGGCGTACGTCTACATGGCGCTCGTGGGCTACAGCCTGAGCACCGTCGGCGCGGCCAGGGTGACGATGCTCTGGACCATCGTGATGTCCGTGGGATGGGGACTCTTCCAGCCGGTCGAGCTGGAGCTGACCCGACTGGTGGCCGCCCGCAAGGTCGCCGGGCACGGAGCACTGCCCGCGGTGCGGCGGATGCTGCTGCTCGCCATGGCGATCCTGGTCGCGGTCTGCGCGGTGCTGGCGATCGCCGCCCGCCCGATCGCCGACCAGCTGTTCAGCGGTGACCGGAGTCTGGTGGTCGCACTGGCCGGCGGCCTGGCCGGCCTCGCGGTGAGCTCGGTCGCCCGCGGCGCGCTGGCCGGTCTCGGGCTGTTCGGCCCGTACGGCACCCAGCTGGCGGTCGACGGCGGCCTGCGCATCGGGCTGGCCGGGCTGGCGGCGGCGGTCGGCCTGCACTCGGCGATGGTCTTCGGCCTGATCCTCTTCGTCTCCCCGCTGGTGGCCTCGCTGATCGGCCTGCGGGACACCCTGGCCGACCGCACCCCCGGGCCGGAGGTCTCCTGGAAGCAGCTGACCAGCGGCCTCGGCCTGCTGATCGCCTCGGTGATGCTCAGCCAGCTGGTGGTCAACGCGACCGTGGTCTGCGTGCGCCTGCTCTCGCCGAAGCACTCCGAGGCCTCCGACGCGCTGGTCTTCGCGGTCGGCCAGGCCGTGGTGATGGCCCGGGCGCCGCTGTTCGCCTACAGCGCCCTGCAGGCCTCGATGGTCTCCGCGCTCTCCGGCGCCGCCGCGGCCGGCAACCACGCCGAGTTCCGCAAGGTGCTGACCCGCACCACCGCGATCGTCGCCGCGATGTGCATCGGCGGCGGCCTGCCGGTGATCGTGCTCGGGTCCAAGCTCAACCCGCTGCTGTTCAACGCCAAGGACGTGCTCGGACCGCTGGACTTCGTCTGGCTGGTGTTCGGGACGCTCTGCTACGTCCTCGCGACGGTCTTCGGCCAGGCGTTGATGTCGAGTGCCCAGCACCGCCGTCAGCTGGTGGGCTGGACCGCCGGTTCCGTAGCATTGGTGGCTGTCGCGCTCGCTCCGGGTAACGTCGGCCTCCGCGCGGAGCTCGCCTACCTGGCCGGCTCGCTGGTCAGCGCGGTCCTGATGCTGTGGTCGCTCTACCGCGCGTTCCCGTCCCGTCCCGCCGCCGTCCCGACCGACCGGTCCGCAGCACAGCCGCTGCGGACGTCCTGAGGTGCGGGGCCCGACGCCATGACCATCACCGATAGACAGACCCGAGGCACGGGCCGCCGTGCCGTTCGCCAAGCATGGAGCACCTGTGTCCGAGTATGACAACGTCTGGCTGGTGATCCCGGCCTACAACGAAGGCCAGGTGATCGCCGAGGTCGTGGAGGGGGCGCGCAAGACCTTCCCGAACATCGTGGTGGTCGACGACGGCTGCACCGACGACACGGCCCAGCACGTCATGACGACCGGCGCCCACCTGGTGCGGCACCCGGTCAACCTGGGGCAGGGCGCCGCACTCCAGACCGGTCTGAAGTACGCGCTGGCCCAGAAGGGCGCCGAGTACTTCGCGACCTTCGACGCCGACGGCCAGCACCAGACCGTGGATGTCGAGAAGATGGTGGCGCTGCTGCGCGAGGGCGAGGCCGACATCGTGCTCGGCTCCCGCTTCATCGAGCAGACCGGCCAGGTGCCGTGGATCAAGCGCGTGGTGCTCCGCACCGCCGCCGCGGTCAGCCCGACGGCCCGCAAGCTCAAGCTCACCGACGCGCACAACGGTCTGCGTGTGATGAACCGCGAGGCCGCCAGCCGGATCAAGATCACCATGAACGGCATGGCGCACGCTTCGGAGATCGTTTCCTTCCTCGCCGGCTCGGACCTCCGGGTCGCCGAGGTCCCGGTGGACATCCTCTACACCGACTACTCGCGCGCCAAGGGCCAGTCCCTGATCAACGGCGTGAACATCCTCTTCGACATCTCGCTGCGGGAGCGTAACCGCCGATGAATCACCTCTGGATCCAGCTGATCCTGGTCGTGGCCGCGGTGGCCATGGCCCTCCTGTTCGTCCGGCGCTGGGACGCCGCGAACACCCGGGCGTGGAAGCGCATCGCCTTCGCGCTGTTCGTGATCGCCAACGTCGTCGCCATCCTGTGGCCGACCGGCGTGACCAAGCTGGCCACCGCGCTCGGCGTCGGCCGCGGCACGGACCTGGTGCTCTACCTGATGGTGATCGCCATGGGCTTCCTCACCCTCAACACCTACCTGCGCTTCCGCTCGCTGGAGAAGAAGCTCACGGACCTGGCCCGCACCGTGGCCATCACCGAGGGCGTCCGCCACAACAACGACCGCCTGGACACCCCGGTCGGTTCCGACCGCTGATCCCGAGCGGTCACGACGGCGCGGTACCAACGGCGCAGTGCCTACGGCTGAGGGCCGGCACCCCTGACGGGGTCCGGCCCTCAGCCGTAGGCGGTGGGGCTCAGCCCCCGGCCTGCTCCGCCGGCCTGACTTTCCGATCGGTGACGTACCCGAACGCCGGCACGCGCCGACGGGCCCCGGGGCGGACGACCCGGCCGACGCGAGCGTTTGAAAAAGCTGGTTGACTTGGCTCGCCCGGCGGCCGCGGCCGGTCGGCACCGAAGCACGACCCAGGACCAGGAGGTGCGGCGCCGCCATGAGCGTCGATTTCGTCATCCCGTACTACGGCGACCCGGAATACCTGTTCGCCACGATCGACAGCATCCGGGCCCAGCACCAGCAGGACTGGCGGCTGACCGTGGTGGACGACCAGTACCCGGGCAACCGGGCGCTGGAGTACATCGAGAGCCTGGACGACGAGCGGATCCGCTACGTCCGCAACGAGGAGCGGCTGGGCCCCAACGGCAACACCTACAAGGCGTCCACCCTGGCCGAGCGCGAGTTCGTCTCGATGATGGGTGCCGACGACCTGCTGGAGCCGAACTACCTGGACGTCGTCCTGGAGCGCATGAAGGCCGACCCGAACGCGATCGCGGTCCAGCCGGGCGTGAAGGTGATGGACAGCGACGGGGTCCTGGTGCCGGCGCTCGGCATCGGTGACAAGGTCAAGCGCCGGATCGCCGCCCCGGCCCGCAAGGCCGGCCTGATCAGCGGCGAGGACGCGGTGAAGAGCCTGCTGTCCGGCAACTGGCTGTACACCCCCTCGCTCCTCTACCGGCAGTCCGCGCTGTCGAAGATCCCGTACCGCCCGGACATCGACGCCGTCCACGACCTGGCGTTCATGGTCGACATGCTGATGGAGGGCGGCAACCTGCTGGTCGACGAGCGCGAGGTGTTCCGCTACCGCCGCCACCAGGCCAGCGACTCCTCGAACCGGGTCAAGGACGGCAAGCGCTTCGACGAGGAGCTGAAGTACTACGCCCTGATCGCCAAGGAGCTGCGTGCCAAGGGCTGGAACGCCGCGGCCCGCTCGGCCGACCTGCACCTCTCCTCCCGGCTGCACGCCCTGATGGTGGCCGCCGGACGCCTCGGCGCGGGCGACTTCGCCCACGCCGGCGCCATGGTCGGCCGCGCCGTCCGCAGCAGCTGACCCGGCCCGGTACGGGGGCTGTGTCCGGGCTTCGCACGGAATGATCACACTGGCTCCACACCAGGCCGCATGGCAGACTTCGCGAGCGATCCAAGGAGTGGGGTGCGTGCGGGCGACGCGCGGCGCACCTGCAAGTAGGACATGACAAGTGCTGGTTCCAACAACAAGGGAAGTGCCCCGGTGCAGCCGTTGACCGATTCCGCCCGCGAGTCCGACGGGCAGGCGTTGAGGCAGGACGGTGACGGGAACGCGGCCGGGGCCGCCGAGAGGACGACGCCCTCGGCCGTCATGGTCCGTCTGGGGGACCTCGCCGCACGCCGCTGGTTCTGGCCGGTGGCGCTGCTGCTCGGCTATCTCGGGCAGACGGCGTTCCGGCTGGCGCTGTCGATCCACAACTACTACCCCTCGGTGCACGCGGACGAGGACGGCTACCTCGCGATCGCGCGGGTGCTGGCCGGTCGGCCGACCACCGAGATGCCCACCGGCGTGATCATCCCCGGCGGCTACTCGCTGCTGATCTCGCCGGCACTGCGGATCGCCGACGACCCGGCCACCGCGTACCACTTGATCATGGTCATCAACGCGGTGCTCAACGCGCTGGTCTTCCCGCTGGTCTTCGTGGCGGCCCGCCGCCTGGGCCTGTCCCGGCCGCACGCGTTCCTGACCGGGACCGCCGTGGCGCTGCTGCCGCCGGTGATCTTCTACTCCCAGTTCGTCATGACGGACACCGTCCTCCCGGTGCTCCTGCTGATCTGGCTGATCGCGATGCACGGCTGGCTCTCGCCCGGATCGCCGCGCCGCCGCTCGCTCTACGCGGTGGCGATGAGCCTGGCCGCCGGCTACTCGATGGCCACCCATGACCGCGGCGGCGTGGTGGTGGCACTGACGGCGCTGGTCCTCGTCGTGGTGCTGGCCTTCGGCTGGGCGCCTCGGCTCTCCTCGGTGGCCGGGATCGGCGCGCTCGGGGTGGCCTACCTGGGCAGCAAGCTGCTGGCCGACTTCGTCACGAGCCAGTTCAAGGACGTGCCGGGGGCCGGCGTGGGCAACAAGGTCCTCGACAACCTCGAGGACAGCAAATACCTCGGCACGATCATCGTCCGGACCCTCGGCGAGCTGTGGTACTTCATGGCCTCCACCTACGGCCTCGGGGCGGTCGCCTTCGTGCTGTGCGCGGTGGCCGTGTTCCGCCGCCGGTTCCCGGTGGCCGACCGGGTGGTGGCCTTCTGCATGATCGCCATGCTGTGCGGCACCGCGCTGGCCTCCGCCGCCGGCCTCGCGGACACCGAGCGCGTCGACAACTGGGTGTACGCCCGGTACTGCGCCGTGCTGGTGCCGGTGTTCATGGTGGTCGGCCTGGTCGCACTGTTCCGCTCCGGCAAGCGCCCGCTGCTGAAGCTGTCCGCGCTCGGCGTGGTGGTCGTCGTGCTGACCGGGCTGTCGGTCACCGAGTACGCGGGCCGCAAGCTCAACGCCTGGGCCATCCCGTGGACGGTGCCGGACGCCCAGTTCCTGGCCTCCACCTGGGAGGGCCTGCACATGGGCCGGACGACCGTCGGCGCGCTCGCCGTGCTGGCCGCCTGCCTGCTGCTGCGGGTCGCCGGCGGTCGCCGGGTCGTCGCGGCCGTGGTGGCCTGCCTGGCGCTCTTCGCCGCCTACGCGACGGTCGCCGTGACCGAGAACGTCGCCCAGCCGCACTCCAGGTTCCGCGAGTACGAGGCCGTCGGCCTGGCGAAGGAGGCCGGCCTGGGCAAGGGCGACAACGTGGTCCTGGACTGGGACCTCGACTGGGGCGCCCGGACGTCGCTGGCCTTCGAGGTCTACTGGGGCCGGGTCTGGACCAGCAACGTGAAGCACGGCAACACCCCGCCGGAGAAGGCCACCGCGATCCTGCTGACCCTCCCCAAGGACGGGACGCCGCAGTCCAGCTGGGACAAGCCCCTGCCGGGCTGGCACGTCGCGAAGTACGACAAGGACCGCGGCTGGGTGCTCTGGCGCAAGGCCTGAGCCGCGGGACCACCCCATCGGGGCCGGTGAGGTACGCCTCACCGGCCCCGATTGGCATCCGGGCTGCTCCATGTGGCAGTATGTCCAAGTTGCTCGGTTGAGTGCCGATGCTGCGCGCCTCCCGCCGGGAGGACTGGAAGCGAGTCCCATGTACTCGTCGTTCCCGTGATGGCCGTCAAGCGTGAGTTCTACGCCGCGGCAGCTGCGGGGCGAAAGTACGGGAATCTTCCGGGAAGCGTGTGCGGGGCCTCGGCCCGGCTGCCCCCCACCCCGAAAGTTCGAAACCGACGAAGTACTTCGCCGGTTTTTTGCAAGCGCGAGTGCGACACGCCCGAGCGCGGGGGTCGGAGGGGAGTCGTGAAGTGACTAAGGACAAAGGACTACTGAGTAGCCATGGCGGGACAGAAGATCCGCATCCGGCTCAAGGCCTACGACCACGAGGTCATCGACTCCTCGGCGAAGAAGATCGTCGAGACGGTGATCCGTACTGGTGCGCAGGTCGCAGGCCCGGTGCCGCTGCCCACTGAGAAGAACGTGTACTGCGTCATCCGCTCGCCGCACAAGTACAAGGACTCGCGCGAGCACTTCGAGATGCGTACTCACAAGCGTCTGATCGACATCCTCGACCCCACGCCGAAGACGGTTGACTCGCTCATGCGTCTCGACCTGCCGGCGGGCGTCGACATCGAGATCAAGCTCTGAGAGGCGCACCGAAGATGGCTAAGCAGATTAAGGGCATCCTGGGCGAGAAGCTCGGCATGACCCAGGTCTGGGACGAGAACAACCGGGTCGTTCCGGTGACCGTCGTCAAGGCTGGGCCGAATGTCGTGACCCAGGTCCACACCGCCGACAGCCCGGCCGGCTACAGCGCCGTCCAGCTCGGCTTCGGCGAGATCGACCCCCGTAAGGTGAACAAGCCCCTCGCGGGCCACTTCGCCAAGGCCGGTGTCACCCCGCGCCGCCACCTGGTCGAGATCCGTACCTCGGACGCGTCCGAGTACACCCTGGGCCAGGAGATCACCGCCGAGCTGTTCGAGGCGGGTGTCAAGGTCGACGTGACCGGCACCTCCAAGGGCAAGGGCTTCGCCGGTGTCATGAAGCGTCACAACTTCAAGGGTCTCGGCGCCGGTCACGGCACCCAGCGCAAGCACCGCTCGCCCGGTTCCATCGGTGGCTGCGCCACCCCGGGCCGTGTGTTCAAGGGCCTGCGCATGGCTGGTCGGATGGGCCACGAGCGTGTGACCACCCAGAACCTGACCGTGCACGCGGTCGACGCGGAGAAGGGCCTGCTGCTCATCAAGGGCGCCGTCCCGGGCCCGAACGGCGGCCTCGTCCTCGTCCGCACCGCGGCGAAGGGGCTGTGAAGGATATGAGCACCATTGACATCCTGTCGCCGGCTGGCGACAAGACCGGCAGCCTGGAGCTGCCGGCCGAGATCTTCGACGCGAAGGTCAGCGTTCCGCTGATGCACCAGGTCGTCGTGGCGCAGCTCGCTGCGGCCCGTCAGGGCACCCACAAGACCAAGACTCGTGGCGAGGTCCGCGGTGGCGGCAAGAAGCCGTACCGCCAGAAGGGCACCGGCCGCGCCCGTCAGGGCTCGACCCGTGCGCCGCAGTTCGCCGGCGGTGGCGTCGTGCACGGTCCCGTGCCGCGCGACTACTCGCAGCGGACCCCGAAGAAGATGATCGCCGCCGCCCTGCGCGGTGCGCTCACCGACCGGGCCCGCCACAACCGCATTCACGTCGTCACCGGCGTGACCGCGACCGAGGCGCCGTCGACCAAGGCCGCCAAGGGCCTGTTCGGCAAGATCACCGACCGCAAGAACGTCCTCCTGGTCGTCGAGCGCTCGGACGAGCTGGGCCTCAAGTCCGCTCGCAACCTGCCGAACGTCCACATCCTGGACGCCGGTCAGCTGAACACCTACGACGTGCTCGTCTCCGACGATGTGGTCTTCACCCAGGCCGCCTTCGAGCGTTTCGTGGCCGGTCCGGCCGCGTCCGCCAAGGCCGTTGCCGCTGAGGGCGAGCTCGAAGGGAGCGCCGCCTGATGAGCGACGTTACGAGCAAGACGTTCACGGACCCCCGTGACGTCCTGGTGAAGCCGGTCATCTCCGAGAAGAGCTACTCGCTCCTCGACGAGAACAAGTACACGTTCATCGTGTCTCCGGGCGCCAACAAGACCCAGATCAAGCAGGCCGTCGAGGCGGTCTTCTCGGTCAAGGTCGAGGCTGTCAACACGATCAACCGTCAGGGCAAGCGCAAGCGCTCCAAGACGGGCTTTGGCAAGCGCAAGGACACCAAGCGCGCCATCGTGACGCTGGCCGAGGGCAACCGCATCGACATCTTCGGTGGTCCGGTCTCCTGAACCAGGAGATCGTGATCGTCGATTAGGACGAGGACGAGAGAGCCAAATGGGCATCCGCAAGTACAAGCCGACTACGCCGGGCCGTCGTGGCTCCAGCGTGGCCGACTTCGTAGAAATCACGCGGTCCACCCCGGAGAAGTCGCTGGTTCGCCCCCTGCACAGCAAGGGCGGCCGCAACAACGCCGGTCGTGTCACCGCTCGCCACCAGGGTGGCGGTCACAAGCGCGCCTACCGCGTGATCGACTTCCGTCGTCACGACAAGGACGGCGTGCCGGCCAAGGTCGCGCACATCGAGTACGACCCGAACCGCACCGCGCGCATCGCGCTCCTGCACTACGCGGACGGCGAGAAGCGCTACATCATCGCGCCGCGCGGCATCACGCAGGGTGACCGGATTGAGAACGGCGCTGGCGCCGACATCAAGCCGGGCAACAACCTGCCGCTGCGCAACATCCCGGTCGGTACCACCATCCACGCGGTGGAGCTGCGTCCCGGTGGCGGTGCCAAGCTGGCCCGCTCCGCCGGTTCCGGCATCCAGCTGCTCGCCCGTGAGGGTCGCATGGCGCACCTGCGCATGCCCTCCGGTGAGATCCGCCTGGTGGACGCGCGCTGCCGCGCCACCGTCGGCGAGGTCGGCAACGCCGAGCAGTCGAACATCAACTGGGGCAAGGCCGGCCGCATGCGCTGGAAGGGCGTCCGCCCGACCGTGCGTGGTGTCGCCATGAACCCGATCGACCACCCGCACGGTGGTGGTGAGGGTAAGACCTCCGGTGGTCGCCACCCGGTCTCGCCGTGGGGTAAGCCCGAGGGCCGTACCCGTCGCCCGAACAAGGCGTCGGACAAGCTCATCGTGCGCCGCCGCAAGACCAACAAGAAGCGCTAGGAGCAGGTCAGATGCCGCGCAGTCTCAAGAAGGGCCCCTTCATCGACGGCCACCTCATCAAGAAGGTGGACGCTCAGAACGAGGCGGGTACCCAGAACGTCATCAAGACCTGGTCCCGTCGCTCCGTGATCTCCCCGAGCATGCTCGGTCACACGATCGCGGTTCACGATGGCCGTAAGCACGTCCCGGTGTTCGTCACCGAGTCGATGGTCGGCCACAAGCTCGGCGAGTTCGCTCCGACCCGCACCTTCCGTGGCCACGTGAAGGAAGACCGGAAGTCGAAGCGTCGCTAGAGAGCCCATCAGTGGCTCCTGGCCACGGGCTGAGCTTGCGCGCCAAAAAGACTCAATGACTTACTCCATTAAGGGGACAACCATGGAAGCCAGGGCACAGGCGCGGTACATCCGCGTGACGCCCATGAAGGCCCGCCGCGTGGTGGACCTCATCCGTGGCATGAATGCCACGGAGGCCCAGGCCGTCCTGCGTTTCGCTCCGCAGGCAGCCACCGTGCCGGTCGGCAAGGTGCTCGACAGCGCCATTGCCAACGCCGCGCACAACTACAACCACTCCAACGTGGACGACCTCTACATCTCCGAGGCGTACGTTGACGAGGGTCCGACCCTGAAGCGGTTCCGTCCGCGTGCCCAGGGCCGTGCCTACCGGATCCGCAAGCGGACCAGCCACATCACCGTGGTCGTCAGCAGCAAGGAAGGGACCCGGTAATGGGCCAGAAGGTTAACCCGCACGGGTTCCGCCTCGGCATCAGCACGGACTTCAAGTCCCGCTGGTACGCCGACAAGCTGTACAAGGACTACGTCAAGGAAGACGTTGCCATTCGTCGCATGATGACGAAGGGCATGGAGCGCGCCGGCATCTCCAAGGTCGAGATCGAGCGCACCCGCGACCGCGTCCGCGTTGACATCCACACCGCTCGCCCCGGCATCGTCATCGGTCGCCGTGGCACCGAGGCCGACCGCATCCGCGGCGACCTCGAGAAGCTGACCGGCAAGCAGGTCCAGCTGAACATCCTCGAGGTCAAGAACCCCGAGCTGGACGCCCAGCTCGTGGCTCAGGGCGTCGCGGAGCAGCTGTCCTCCCGCGTCTCCTTCCGTCGTGCCATGCGCAAGTCGATGCAGGGCACCATGAAGTCCGGCGCCAAGGGCATCAAGGTCCAGTGCTCCGGTCGTCTCGGCGGCGCCGAGATGAGCCGTTCGGAGTTCTACCGCGAGGGTCGCGTGCCGCTGCACACCCTGCGTGCGAACGTCGACTACGGCTTCTTCGAGGCCAAGACCACCTTCGGCCGCATCGGCGTGAAGGTCTGGATCTACAAGGGCGACGTCAAGAACATCGCCGAGGTCCGCGCTGAGAACGCCGCTGCCCGCTCGGGCAACCGCCCGGCCCGTCCCGAGGGTGGTCGTCCCGCCCGCGGTGGCGAGCGCCGTGGTGGCGAGCGCGGTGGCCGTGGCCGTCGTCCCGCCGCTGCCGAGGCCCCCGCGGCCGCGGCCGTCGAGGCTCCGGCTGCTGAGAACACCGGAACGGAGGCCTGACCGCAATGCTGATCCCCCGTCGGGTCAAGCACCGCAAGCAGCACCACCCGAAGCGCCGCGGCGCTGCCAAGGGTGGCACCGAGCTGGCGTTCGGCCAGTTCGGCATCCAGGCCGTGACCCCGGCCTACGTGACGAACCGTCAGATCGAGTCCGCTCGTATCGCGATCACCCGTCACATCCGTCGTGGCGGCAAGGTCTGGATCAACATCTACCCGGACCGCCCGCTCACCAAGAAGCCGGCCGAGACCCGCATGGGTTCCGGTAAGGGTTCGCCGGAGTGGTGGATCGCGAACGTGCACCCGGGTCGGGTCATGTTCGAGCTGTCGTACCCGAACGAGAAGGTTGCTCGCGAGGCGCTCACCCGCGCCGCGCACAAGCTGCCGATGAAGTGCCGGATCGTCCGGCGCGAGGACGGTGAGAGCTGATGTCGGCCGCTACCAAGGCTGCTGAGCTTCGCTCGCTGGACAACGAGGGTCTCGTTGCCAAGCTGCGCGAGGCCAAGGAGGAGCTGTTCAACCTCCGCTTCCAGGCGGCGACCGGGCAGCTCGACAACCACGGACGGCTCAAGCTCGTCCGTAAGGACATCGCGCGGATCTACACCCTGATGCGCGAGCGCGAGCTGGGCATCGAGACGGTGGAGAACGCCTGATGACTGAGAACACCAACGAGACGCGCGGTTTCCGCAAGACCCGTGAGGGTCTCGTCGTCAGCGACAAGATGGACAAGACCGTCGTCGTCGCCGTCGAGGACCGCGTCAAGCACGCTCTGTACGGCAAGGTCATCCGCCGTACGAACAAGCTGAAGGCGCACGACGAGCAGAACGCGTGCGGCGTGGGCGACCGGGTCCTCCTCGCGGAGACCCGCCCGCTGTCCGCGACGAAGCGCTGGCGCGTCGTCGAGATCCTCGAGAAGGCCAAGTAACGAAGCCGATGTGGTACGGCCGTATGTGCACCGGGTCCCAGGACGCCGGTGTGAGCAGCGGCCGGCCCGTCGACTCTCGTTGACGATCAGGAGAAAGCTGTGATCCAGCAGGAGTCGCGACTGCGTGTTGCCGACAACACTGGTGCCAAGGAGATCCTTTGCATCCGTGTTCTCGGTGGCTCCGGTCGCCGCTACGCCGGAATCGGGGACGTCATCGTCGCGACCGTCAAGGACGCGATCCCCGGTGGTTCGGTGAAGAAGGGTGACGTCGTCAAGTGCGTCGTCGTCCGCACCGTCAAGGAGCGTCGTCGTCCGGATGGCTCGTACATCCGCTTCGACGAGAACGCCGCTGTCGTGCTGAAGAACACTGAGGGTGACCCCCGTGGCACCCGCATCTTCGGCCCGGTCGGCCGCGAGCTGCGCGACAAGAAGTTCATGAAGATCATCTCGCTGGCGCCGGAGGTGCTCTAACCCATGGCGAACAGCATGAAGATCAAGAAGGGTGACCTGGTCCAGGTCATCACCGGCAAGGACAAGGGCAAGCAGGGCAAGGTCATCCAGGCCATGCCGGCTGAGAACAAGGTCCTGGTCGAGGGTGTCAACCGGGTCAAGAAGCACACCAAGCCGGGTCCGGGTACCCAGGGTGGCATCGTGACCGTCGAGGCCCCGGTGCACGTCTCCAACGTCCAGCTGGTCGTGGAGAAGGACGGCAAGAAGGTCGTCACCCGCGTCGGTTACCGCTTCGACGACCAGGGCAACAAGATCCGCGTTGCCAAGCGGACCGGTGAGGACATCTGATGTCTGAGACGACTGTTGAGAAGGTGGCCCCCCGCCTCAAGGAGCGTTACAACTCCGAGATCAAGGGCCAGCTGCAGGAGCAGTTCTCGTACGAGAACGTCATGCTGATCCCCGGCCTGGTCAAGGTCGTGGTCAACATGGGTGTCGGCGAGGCCGCCCGTGACAGCAAGCTGATCGAGGGCGCGATCCGCGACCTGACCGCGATCACCGGTCAGAAGCCGGCCGTGACCAAGGCTCGCAAGTCCATCGCGCAGTTCAAGCTGCGCGAGGGCCAGCCGATCGGCACCCACGTCACCCTTCGCGGTGACCGCATGTGGGAGTTCCTGGACCGTCTGGTTTCGCTGGCCCTGCCGCGAATCCGTGACTTCCGTGGCCTCTCCCCGAAGCAGTTCGACGGCCGTGGCAACTACACCTTCGGTCTGACCGAGCAGGTTATGTTCCACGAGATCGACCAGGACAAGGTCGACCGTCAGCGCGGTATGGACATCACCGTCGTGACCACCGCTCAGACCGACGACGAGGGCCGGGCGCTCCTGCGCGCTCTGGGCTTCCCGTTCAAGGAGGCGTGAGCCAATGGCGAAGAAGTCCCTCATCGCGAAGTCCGAGCGCAAGCCGAAGTTCGGCGTCCGGGCCTACACCCGGTGCCAGCGCTGCGGCCGTCCGCACTCGGTGTACCGCAAGTTCGGCCTGTGCCGTGTCTGCCTCCGTGAGATGGCGCACCGCGGCGAGCTGCCGGGCGTGACCAAGAGCTCCTGGTAATCCCAGAGCTTTAGGCACTGCCAGCGAAGCAGAGGTGCCCGATCCCACACCGCCCGCCGATCTCACAATGCTGAGGTTTGGGCTGCCGTACGGATTCCCGTAAGGTAGTGGGGTCGGGCCCCCTGCCACGGCTTCCCCATGGATGTCCGTGGTCCTCTTCTGGGAGGGCTCGCACCCAGTCTTACTACGTCGCAGGTCCCCTGCGCTTGTGCCCCTGACGAACTCGGAAGAGTGCGGAAGGGGGACCTGGCGCGGAGAAACCACGGCGAGAGAGGCCTGAGGCCATCATGACCATGACCGACCCCATCGCAGACATGCTCACGCGTCTGCGTAACGCGAACTCGGCGTACCACGACTCCGTGGCGATGCCGGCGAGCAAGATCAAGGCGCACGTCGCCCAGATCCTGCAGCAGGAGGGGTACATCTCCTCCTACAAGGTTGAGGAGCCCGCTGAGGGCGAGGTCGGCAAGAAGCTGACCATCGAGCTCAAGTTCGGCCCCAACCGTGAGCGCTCCATTGCCGGCATCAAGCGCATCAGCAAGCCGGGTCTGCGCGTTTACGCAAAGTCCACCAACCTGCCGAAGGTGCTCGGCGGCCTGGGCGTGGCGATCATCTCCACGTCGTCCGGCCTCCTGACCGACAAGCAGGCCGCCAAGAAGGGCGTAGGCGGAGAAGTTCTCGCCTACGTCTGGTAATTCGGGAAACGGAGGTACAGCAATGTCGCGCATTGGACGGCTGCCCATCCAGGTCCCCGCTGGCGTGGACGTCACCATCGATGGCCAGACGGTCGCGGTGAAGGGCCCCAAGGGTTCCCTCACCCACGTTGTCGCTGAGCCGATCGAGATCGGCAAGGGCGAGGACGGCACCGTGCTCGTCTCCCGCCCGAACGACGAGCGTCGCTCGAAGGCCCTGCACGGCCTGACCCGCACGCTGGTGGCGAACATGATCACCGGCGTGACCGCGGGCTACCGCAAGTCGCTGGAGATCAGCGGTGTCGGCTACCGAGTCACGGCGAAGGGCTCCGACATGGAGTTCGCGCTGGGCTACAGCCACCCGATCCTGATCACCGCGCCGGAGGGCATCTCCTTCGTCGTCGAGTCGCCCACCAAGTTCCACGTGGACGGCATCGACAAGCAGAAGGTCGGCGAGATCGCCGCCAACATCCGCAAGCTGCGCAAGCCCGACCCGTACAAGGCCAAGGGTGTCAAGTACGCGGGCGAGGTCATCCGCCGCAAGGTCGGAAAGAGTGGTAAGTAAGCGATGAGTGTCTCTGTCAAGATCGGCAAGGGCAACGCCTACAAGAGCGCCGCTCGCAAGCGCCGCGCGATCCGCGTTCGCAAGCGCGTCGTCGGCACCGAGGTGCGTCCGCGCCTCGTCGTGACGCGCTCGAACCGTCACATGGTCGCCCAGGTCATCGACGACGCCAAGGGTCACACCCTGGCGTCGGCGTCCACCCTCGACGTGTCCATCAAGGGCGCCGAGGGCGACAAGACCGAGCTGGCCAAGAAGGTCGGGAGCCTGGTCGCCGAGCGCGCCAAGGCCGCCGGCATCGAGTCGGTCGTCTTCGACCGCGCGGGCAACCGGTACGCCGGCCGCATCGCCGCCCTGGCGGACGCGGCTCGCGAGGCCGGGCTCGACTTCTAAGCCGCTCGTCGACTCTGTCGACGGACGTAAACGAGAGAGGTAATTCCAATGGCTGGACCCCAGCGCCGCGAAGGCGGCGCCGGTCGCGGCACGGGTGGCGAGCGGCGCGACCGTAAGCGTGACGGTCAGGGCAACGCCCAGGCTGTCGAGAAGACCGCTTACGTCGAGCGCGTCGTCGCGATCAACCGTGTCGCCAAGGTTGTCAAGGGTGGCCGTCGCTTCAGCTTCACCGCGCTCGTCGTGGTGGGCGATGGCGAGGGCACCGTGGGTGTCGGTTACGGCAAGGCGAAGGAGGTTCCGGCCGCCATCGCCAAGGGCGTTGAGGAGGCCAAGAAGAACTTCTTCCGCGTCCCCCGTATCCAGGGCACCATCCCGCACCCGATTCAGGGTGAGAAGGCCGCCGGCGTCGTGCTGCTGAAGCCCGCCGCCCCCGGTACCGGTGTTATCGCCGGTGGTCCGGTGCGCGCCGTCCTGGAGTGCGCCGGCATCCACGACATCCTGTCGAAGTCGCTCGGCTCGGACAACGCGATCAACATCGTGCACGCCACCGTGGCTGCTCTGAAGGGCCTCGTCCGCCCCGAGGAGATCGCCGCCCGTCGTGGCCTGCCGCTGGAGGACGTGGCCCCCGCCGCTCTGCTGCGGGCGCGTGCTGCTGGGGTGAGCGCCTGATGGCTCGCCTGAAGATCACGCAGACCAAGTCGTACATCGGCAGCAAGCAGAACCACCGTGACACCCTGCGTTCGCTTGGTCTCAAGCGCATGCACGACGTCGTGGTGAAGGAGGACCGTCCCGAGATCCGCGGGATGGCCCACACGGTCCGTCACCTGGTGACGGTTGAGGAGGTGGACTGATCATGGGCGACAACCCGATCAAGATCCACAACCTGCGTCCCGCCCCGGGTGCCAAGACCGACAAGATCCGTGTGGGTCGTGGTGAGGGTTCCAAGGGTAAGACCGCCGGTCGTGGTACCAAGGGCACCAAGGCCCGCTACCAGGTTCCGCAGCGCTTCGAGGGTGGCCAGATGCCGCTCCACATGCGCCTGCCGAAGCTGAAGGGCTTCAAGAACCCGTTCAAGATCACGTTCCAGGTTGTCAACCTCGACAAGCTGGCCGAGCTCTACCCGCAGGGTGGCGAGGTCACGGTCGAGGACCTGGTCGCCAAGGGCGCGGTTCGCAAGAACTCCCTCGTCAAGGTGCTCGGCACCGGCGAGGTCTCGGTTGCGCTGCAGGTGACGGTCGACGCCGTCTCCGGCTCGGCCGCCGAGAAGATCAAGGCCGCCGGCGGTACGGTCACCGAGCTCGTCTGAGCCCGCTGAACCCGCCGACAACCGGCTTCGAGCCCCGCACCTCCTCCGGGAGGTGCGGGGCTCGTGCCTTTACCGGCCCTTTCACTCCGGGGCCGAAATCGGGTGGCACCGGGCCTCGTTCTTTTGTGTGGCAAAACCGGGCATCCCGTACCCCCGTGAGTGGGGGAGCGGCCGTACGCGCTTCTTTCGAGTGGCCGCGCACTGTTAGAGTCCGTGGAGTTCCCTTGTAGGCTGCGCGTAGGCTCGCCTGTGCCGTCTGTACGGGAGCCCGAACCGCAAACTCCCCATTCCAGGACCGACCCTCCCGCCGACGACGCGCGGGAGGCGCAGGAGGCACCGTGCTCAGTGCGTTCGCGCGGGCGTTCCAGACGCCCGACCTGCGCAAGAAGCTGCTGTTCACGCTGGGCATCATGGTGCTGTTCCGGCTGGGCTCGCACATTCCGATCCCGGGCGTGAGCTTCACGGCCGTGAACGAGTGCGTGAAGGAGACCAAGAACAACGGCCTCTTCGGACTCGTCAACCTGTTCAGCGGTGGCGCGCTCCTCCAGCTGACGATCTTCGCCCTCGGCATCATGCCGTACATCACGGCGAGCATCATCCTCCAGCTCCTCACCGTCGTGATCCCGCGACTCGAGGCGCTGAAGAAGGAGGGGCAGGCCGGCACGGCGAAGATCACCCAGTACACCCGCTACCTGACCATCGCGCTCGCCGTGCTCCAGGGCACCGGCATCGTGGCGACGGCCTCCAGCGGTGCGCTGTTCTCGGGCTGCGTGTATGCCAACCAGATCGTGCCGGACACCTCGGTGTTCCGGATCGCCGTCATGGTCATCACGATGACGGCCGGCACCACGGTCATCATGTGGCTGGGCGAGCTGATCACCGACCGCGGCATCGGCAACGGCATGTCGCTGCTGATCTTCACCTCGATCGCCGCGCAGTTCCCGTCCTCGATGTGGGCCATCAAGCAGTCCGGCACCATCGGCGGCGGCTGGGTCGAGTTCCTGTCCGTGGTCGCGGTCGGCGTCATCGTCGTGATGCTGGTCATCTTCGTCGAGCAGGCCCAGCGTCGGATCCCGGTCCAGTACGCGAAGCGGATGATCGGCCGCCGGGCGTTCGGCGGCACCTCGACCTACATCCCGCTCAAGGTGAACCAGGCCGGTGTCATCCCGGTCATCTTCGCCTCGTCGCTGCTGTACATCCCCGCCCTGGTGGTCCAGCTGACCAACAGCCAGTCGGGCTGGGCGGTGTGGATCAAGCAGAACTTCGTCAAGGGTGATCACCCGATCTACATGGCGACGTACTTCCTGCTGATCGTCTTCTTCGCCTTCTTCTACGTCGCCATCTCCTTCAACCCCGAAGAAGTTGCCGACAATATGAAGAAGTATGGTGGCTTCATCCCGGGCATCCGGGCCGGTCGGCCGACGGCCGAGTACCTGAACTACGTGCTGACCCGAATCACGTGGCCGGGTTCGCTCTACCTGGGCCTGATCGCGTTGATCCCGATGATCGCCCTGGTCGCCTTCGGACAGCAGACCAACTTCCCGTTCGGCGGCACCAGCGTTCTCATCGTCGTCGGCGTCGGACTCGAAACTGTGAAGCAGATCGAGAGCCAGCTCCAGCAGCGCAATTACGAAGGGTTCCTCCGCTGATGCGTATCGTCCTCGTTGGTCCTCCCGGGGCCGGGAAGGGTACTCAGGCGCACCTGCTCGCCAAGACCCTGTCCATCCCCCACATCTCCACCGGCGACCTGTTCCGCGCCAACATCGGTCAGGGCACCCCGCTGGGGCTCGAGGCCAAGAGCTACATGGACGCGGGTCGCCTGGTGCCGGATGAGGTCACCATCGGGATGGCCAAGGACCGCATGCTCCAGGCGGACGCCGCCAACGGCTTCCTGCTCGACGGCTTCCCCCGCAACCTGGGCCAGGCCAAGGCGCTCGACGAGTTCCTCGCCGAGCAGGGCATCAAGCTGGACGGCGTGCTGGACCTGGAGGTCCCCGAGGACGAGGTCGTCCGCCGGATCGCCGGCCGCCGCCTGTGCCGCAACGACGGGGGCCACGTCTTCCACGTGGACTACAACCCGCCGAAGGTCGAGGGCGTCTGCGACGAGTGCGGCGGCGAGCTGTACCAGCGCTCGGACGACACCGAGGAGAAGGTGCGCACCCGCCTGGAGGTCTACCACACGGAGACCGAGCCGATCATCGACTACTACGTCCAGCAGGGCCTGGTGGCGACCATCTCGGCCCTCGGCAAGGTGGACGAGGTCACCCAGCGCGCGATCGAGGCGCTGAAGCAGAACGGCTGAGGTCCCTCAGCGAGGTACGGCGTACGGCCGGGTCGCCCGTGGAGCGGGCTGCCCGGCCGTTTCGGCGTCGTACGGTGGTAGGCAGTGGTAATCCGGACTTGGAAGGCGTGACCCTGATGGTGGAGATCAAGACCCCCGAGCAGATCGCGAAGATGCGAGCGGCCGGGCTGGTCGTCGCCGAGGCGCTGAAGGCCTGCCGCGAGGCGGTCGCTCCCGGGGTGACCACCCAGGAGCTCAACGACATCGCCGACAAGGTGATCACCGACCACGGCGCCACCTCGAACTTCCGCGCCCACCACGGCGGCCTGTGGTTCCCCGGGGTGATCTGCGCCTCGGTGAACAACGAGGTCGTGCACGGCATCCCGGGTGACCGGGTGCTGCAGGAGGGCGACATCATCTCGATCGACTGCGGCGCCATCCTGGACGGCTGGCACGGCGACGCGGCGATCACCGTGGCGGTCGGCGAGGTCCGCCCGGAGGTCGAGATGCTGAGCCGGGTGACCGAGGGCTCGATGTGGGCCGGCATCGCCCAGATGAAGAAGAGCAACCGCCTGGTGGACGTCTCCAAGGCGATCGAGGGCTACATCCGCCGCCAGCCGCTGCCGCCCAAGGGCAAGTGGGGCATCACCGAGGGCTACGGCGGCCACGGCATCGGCACCGCGATGCACATGGAACCGCACGTGCTGAACTACGTCGAGCGCGGCCGCGGCAAGGGCCCGAAGCTCGTCCCCGGCACCGTGCTGGCGATCGAGCCGATGGTCTCGCTGGGCACCCCGCACACCGCCGTGCTGGACGACGACTGGACGGTCGTCACCAACGACGGCACCTGGGCCTCGCACTGGGAGCACTCGGTGGCCGTCACCGAGCAGGGCCCGCTGGTGCTGACCGCCTTCGACGGCGGCAAGGCCGAGCTCGCCAAGCTGGGCATCACCGCGGCTCCGGACCCGCTGGCCTAGTCGCCGCGGCGGCGAACTGCCGCTCCTGACAAGGGATCAGAGCCCTGGAGGTTTGGACCTCCAGGGCTTTTGTCCTATTTTTTATCGGCTGGCAGTGGCAGTCTGCGGCTTGACTGGCCTTCGATCGATGCAGGAGAGAACACGTGCTCAAGGGATTCCGCGACTTCATGATGCGCGGCAACGTCGTCGACATGGCCGTCGGTGTGGTCATCGGCGCCGCGTTCACCGCGGTGGTGACCGGCTTCGTGTCCGCGTTCCTCACCCCGCTGGTGGGCGTGGTGATCGGCGCGGCCGGCGACTTCAGCTCGTACAAGGCGACGATCGCCCATGTCACGTTCCCGTACGGCCAGTTCCTGAACGTGCTGATCGCGTTCTTCATGACCGCCGCGGTGCTCTACTTCTGCATCGTGCTGCCGGTCACCAAGGCCACCGCGCGCTACCTGCCGAAGAAGCCGAAGGCCCCGAAGCGCCCCTGCCCCGAGTGCCTGACAGAGATCCCCGAGGCCGCCCGCCGCTGCTCGGCCTGCACCGCCCACGTCGAGCCGCTGACCGTCTCCACCGGGGTCTGAGGCGCCGGGTGTGACGACGGACTCCTTCCGGTACCCCCGTTTTGGCCCGTGGGGCGCGCTGGCGTAGGATGGACCGTCGGCTCACTCGTAGCGTGCTTCAGCACGCCCTCTTCCCCTCGGGGATGGGGTGAACCCAGGTTCGCACGAGCGTTCCGCATACGGTAGCCGGTCCCGGAAGGTGGATCTCGCAGTTCATGGCTAAGAAGCAAGGCGCCATTGAGATCGAGGGCACCGTGATCGAGTCTCTTCCGAACGCGATGTTCAAGGTCGAGCTGCAGAACGGTCACAAGGTCCTCGCGCACATCAGTGGCAAGATGCGCATGCACTACATCCGCATCCTGCCGGACGACCGGGTCGTCGTGGAGCTCAGCCCCTACGACCTCACGCGCGGCCGGATCGTCTACCGCTACAAGTAAGAACGTCAGATCTAGACCCGGAGAACCTGAAACATGAAGGTCAAGCCGAGCGTCAAGAAGATCTGCGACAAGTGCAAGGTGATCCGCCGCCACGGCCGGGTCATGGTGATCTGCGACAACCTGCGCCACAAGCAGCGCCAGGGCTGATCTCTCCCCAGCATTTCTCGTAGTACTTCGCGCGACGCGAAAACGTCATAAGCGGGTCACCCGATCCGTCCCGTGCGGGACGGACTGCCGCCCCCGGTCAGAGGCCGGGGCTCCCTCACCGTGAGGTGTCGGAGTAGGTGGCTCGCCAGACCTCTGAAGAATCACAGGAGCCTTGAATGGCACGCCTCGCCGGCGTTGATCTCCCCCGTGAGAAGCGGATCGAGATCGCCCTCACCTACGTGTACGGCATCGGCCGTACCCGCGCCCAGCAGACCCTCGCCGAGACCGGCGTCAACCCGGATGTCCGCGTTCGCGACATCACCGAGGAAGACCTGGTCAAGCTGAGCCAGTACATCGACGCCAACTACACGGTCGAGGGTGACCTCCGCCGTGAGGTGGCCGCCGACATCCGCCGCAAGGTCGAGATCGGCTGCTACGAGGGTCTGCGTCACCGCCGTGGCCTGCCGGTCCGCGGCCAGCGCACCCACACCAACGCGCGTACCCGTAAGGGCCCGCGTCGCGCGATCGCCGGTAAGAAGAAGCCGGGCAAGAAGTAGTCCGTCCCGTAACCGGACATCCCTCCGGCCCGCGGGTCAGCGGACCGACCACCTCAGTAGGAGAACAGACTTATGCCCCCCAAGGGTCGTCAGGCTGCCGGCGCGAAGAAGATCCGCCGCAAGGAAAAGAAGAACGTCGCTCACGGCCACGCGCACATCAAGAGCACGTTCAACAACACCATCGTTTCGATCACCGACCCCGCGGGCAACGTGATCTCCTGGGCCTCCGCCGGCCACGTCGGCTTCAAGGGCTCGCGCAAGTCCACCCCGTTCGCCGCGCAGATGGCCGCCGAGGCCGCTGCCCGTCGCGCGCAGGAGCACGGCATGCGCAAGGTTGACGTCTTCGTGAAGGGTCCGGGCTCCGGCCGCGAGACCGCGATCCGTTCGCTCCAGGCCACCGGCCTGGAGGTCGGCTCGATCCAGGACGTCACCCCCACCCCGCACAACGGCTGCCGTCCGCCGAAGCGCCGCCGCGTCTGACGCAGCGCCTTCGGGCACGCAGCCTCTGCTGTGAACGTCGTACGGGCTCCCGCGCAGTTGATTCAACACAGCGCGCAGGAGCCCGTACGCTTGGCATGAGGCCATCGCCTCATGGCCATCCGTTCGGCGTCAAATAGTGGGCGCCGAAGACTGGAGGATCGAAACCCCATGCTTATCGCTCAGCGTCCCTCGCTGACCGAAGAGGTCGTCGACGAGTTCCGCTCCCGGTTCGTGATCGAGCCGCTGGAGCCGGGCTTCGGCTACACCCTCGGCAACTCCCTGCGCCGCACGCTCCTGTCGTCGATCCCGGGTGCCGCTGTCACCAGCATCCGCATCGACGGCGTCCTGCACGAGTTCACCACCGTGCCGGGCGTCAAGGAGGACGTGACCGACCTCATCCTCAACATCAAGCAGCTGGTCGTCTCCTCGGAGCACGACGAGCCGGTCGTGATGTACCTGCGCAAGCAGGGCCCGGGTGTCGTCACCGCCGCCGACATCGCCCCGCCGGCGGGTGTCGAGGTGCACAACCCCGAGCTGGTCCTCGCCACCCTCAACGGCAAGGGCAAGCTGGAGATGGAGCTGACCGTCGAGCGCGGTCGCGGCTACGTCTCCGCCGTCCAGAACAAGGCCTCCGGCCAGGAGATCGGCCGCATCCCGGTCGACTCGATCTACAGCCCCGTGCTGAAGGTCACCTACAAGGTCGAGGCCACCCGTGTCGAGCAGCGGACCGACTTCGACAAGCTGATCGTCGACGTCGAGACCAAGCCCGCCATGCGTCCGCGCGACGCCATGGCCTCGGCCGGCAAGACCCTGGTGGAGCTGTTCGGCCTCGCCCGCGAGCTGAACATCGACGCCGAGGGCATCGACATGGGCCCGTCCCCGACGGACGCCGCCCTGGCCGCCGACCTGGCGCTGCCGATCGAGGAGCTGGAGCTCACCGTCCGCTCCTACAACTGCCTCAAGCGCGAGGGCATCCACACCGTGGGTGAGCTCGTCGCCCGCTCCGAGGCCGACCTGCTCGACATCCGCAACTTCGGTGCGAAGTCGATCGACGAGGTCAAGGCGAAGCTGGCCGGCATGGGCCTGGCCCTCAAGGACAGCCCGCCCGGGTTCGACCCGACCGCCGCCGCCGACGCCTTCGGCGCCGACGACCTGGACGACGCGGGTTACGCGGAGACCGAGCAGTACTAAGAGATTTGGCCGCGGGGGCGGTTCTTCCGAGGACCGCCCCCGTCGTCGTGAAAGTCGTGCGGGCACAGTGCCCGTACGCCCGCTGCGGTACCTGATACGGCCGTAGTCGGAGATTCAAGGAGTAACCATGCCGCGTCCCACCAAGGGTGCCCGCCTCGGCGGCGGCCCGCACCACGAGCCGCTGCTGCTCGCCGGTCTGTGCCGGGAGCTGTTCCAGTACGGCCGCATCACCACGACCGAGGCCAAGGCCCGTCGGATGCGCCCGCTGGCGGAGAAGCTGATCACCAAGGCGAAGAAGGGCGACATCCACAACCGTCGCCTGGTGCGCAAGACCATCACCGACATCTCGGTGCTGCACACCCTCTTCACCGAGATCGCGCCGCGCTACGAGAACCGCCCGGGTGGCTACACCCGCATCACCAAGATCGGTCCCCGTCGTGGCGACAACGCCCCGATGGCCGTGATCGAGCTGGTCGAGGCGCTGACCGTCGCGCAGACCGCCGTCGGCGAGGCCGAGGCCGCCACCAAGCGTGCCGTCAAGGAGGCCGATGAGGCCGCCGTCGCCAAGGCTGACGAGAGCAGCAAGGCCGACGAGGCCGAGGCCGCCGAGCAGGCCTGACACCTCTAGGTGTGTTGCGGGCCCGCTCTCCCAGCGATGGGGGAGCGGGCCCGTTCCTTGTTTCCGAGGTCCCCGGGAGAAGAGAAGCAGTGGTCAACGATTGCGCCGAGCAGCCGCCGGTGAAGGACGGCCCGGCCGACGGGTACGTCCGGGTCCGGCTCGACCTCGCCTACCAGGGCGCCGAGTTCTCCGGCTGGGCCCGCCAGAAGGGCGGCCGCCGGACGGTCCAGGAGGAGATCGAGACCGCGCTGCAGATCGTCACCCGCAGCCCGGAGCTGTTCCCGCTGACCGTGGCCGGCCGCACCGACGCCGGCGTCCACGCCCGCGGCCAGGTCGCCCACGTCGACCTGCCGGCCGAGCTGTGGGAGGCGCACCGGGAGAAGCTGCTGCGCCGGCTGGCCGGGCGGCTGCCCGGGGACGTCCGGATCTACCGGGTCGGCGAGGCGCCGGCCGGGTTCGACGCCCGGTTCTCGGCGATCTGGCGCCGGTACGCGTACCGGGTCGCCGACCACCCCGGCGGGGTCGACCCGCTGCTGCGCGGGCACGTGCTCTGGCACGACCGGCCGCTGGACGTGGAGAAGATGAACGCGGCCGCGAAGCTGCTGCTCGGCGAGCACGACTTCGCCGCGTACTGCAAGAAGCGCGAGGGCGCCACCACCATCCGCACCCTGCTGGAGCTGCACTGGGACCGCGTCCCGGTGGACACCTACGCGAGCCAGGAGGGCACCCTCGCGGTGGCCACCGTGCGGGCCGACGCCTTCTGCCACAACATGGTCCGGGCGCTGGTCGGCGCGATGCTGCTGGTCGGCGACGGGCACCGGCCGGTGGAGTTCCCCGGCGAGGTGCTGGCCGGCGGGGTCCGCAACTCGGCCGTCAACGTGATCCGGCCCTACGGGCTCACCCTGGAGGAGGTCGGCTACCCGCCGGACGACCAGCTCGCCGAGCGCAACCGTCAGGCCAGGCGGATGCGCACGCTGCCCGGTCAGCCCGCCGCTTCTTAATCCGTTTTGGCCCGGGGCGTCCGCTTGGGACAATCCTTCCCATGGGACACGTCGAGATTTCGCACCTGGAGTACTACCTGCCGGACGGGCGGGTGCTGTTCGACGACGCGTCCTTCCGGGTCGGCGAGGGCGCCGCGGTCGCCCTGGTCGGAGCCAACGGGGCGGGCAAGACCACCCTGCTGCGCATGATCGCGGGGGACATCCAGCCGCACGGCGGCTCGGTGACGATCAGCGGCGGGCTCGGCGTGATGCGCCAGTTCGTCGGCACCACCGGGCGCGAGGACCAGTCCGCCACCCCGGGCGCGCTGCCGGCCGACGCCTCGGTGCGCGACCTGCTGGTGTCGGTCGCCCCCGAGCGGATCGCCAAGGCGGCCCGCGCGGTGGACGCGGCCGAGCTGGCGATGATCGCCCAGGACGACGAGAAGACGCAGATGGCCTACGCCCAGGCGCTCTCCGACTGGGCGGACGTCGGCGGCTACGACTACGAGACCGACTGGGACGTCTGCACCATGGCCGCCCTGGGCGTGCCCTTCGACAAGGCCCAGTGGCGCGGTCTGAACACCCTGTCCGGCGGCGAGCAGAAGCGGCTGGTGCTGGAGGCGCTGCTGCGCGGCCCCGAAGAGGTGCTGCTGCTCGACGAGCCCGACAACTACCTGGACGTCCCGGCCAAGCGCTGGCTGGAGGAGGCCATCAAGGCCACCTCGAAGACCGTCCTGTTCATCTCGCACGACCGCGAACTGCTCTCCCGCACCGCCGACAAGATCATCAGCGTCGAGTCCGGCGGCGCCGGCAGCAGCGTCTGGGTGCACGGCGGCGGCTTCGACACCTTCCACGAGGCCCGCAAGGCCCGCTTCGAGCGCTTCGAGGAGCTGCGCCGCCGCTGGGACGAGGAGCACGCCAAGCTCAAGAAGCTGGTCGTCACCCTGCGCCAGGCCGCCGCCGTCAGCCACGAGATGGCCTCGCGCTACGCGGCCGCCCAGACCAGGCTGAAGAAGTTCGAGGACGCCGGCCCGCCGGAGGCGCCGCCGCGCGAGCAGACCATCAGCATGCGGCTCAAGGGCGGGCGCACCGGCGTGCGCGCCTTCACCATGGAGCGGCTGGAGCTCACCGGCCTGATGCAGCCCTTCGACCTGGAGGTCTTCTACGGCGAGCGGGTCGCGGTGCTGGGGGCCAACGGCGCCGGCAAGTCGCACCTGCTGCGGCTGCTGGCCGGCGACAGCACGGTCGAGCACACCGGCGACTGGAAGCTCGGCGCCCGGGTCGTCCCCGGACACTTCCGGCAGACCCACGCCCACCCGGAGCTGTTCGGCCGCACCGTCCGGTCGATCATCGAGGAGGAGCACGCGCTCAGCCGCGGCGCCGCGATGGGTGCGCTGCGCCGGTACGAGCTGGACCGTCAGGAGGAGCAGAAGTTCGAGTCGCTGTCCGGCGGGCAGCAGGCCCGGCTGATGATCCTCAAGCTCGAACTCTCCGGTGTGACGGCCCTGTTGCTCGACGAGCCGACTGACAACCTGGACCTGGAGAGCGCCGAGGCGCTGCAGGCCGGGCTGGAGGCCTTCGACGGCACGGTGCTGTGCGTCACCCACGACCGCTGGTTCGCCAAGACCTTCGACCGCTTCCTGGTGTTCGGCGCGGACGGGCGGGTCTTCGAGTCGCCCGAGCCGGTCTGGGACGTCACCCGGGTCGAACGCGAACGCTGAGTGACGGCAGGGCGGGCGGCGGGCGATTTTTGACCGCTTCCCGCCCGCCCGGTAACCTGGACGCTTGATGTGCGTATTGGCTCGCTCTATCTCACGTGAGAGGTCGGTACGCCGGAGACATCAGGTCGACGACCAGCGGTCCCCCTTGAATTGCGTCCAAGGTTGGCCAGGCTGCTCTTCCGTCCGGGTGCTCCTGTCAGGACTCACTCACTGAAAAGCGAAGGCTACGACCGTGCGTACGTACAGCCCCAAGCCCGGCGACGTCCAGCGTCAGTGGCACGTCATCGACGCGACCGACGTCGTGCTCGGCCGCCTGGCTTCCCAGGCCGCCAACCTCCTCCGGGGCAAGCACAAGGCGATCTACGCGCCGCACGTTGACACTGGTGACTTCGTCATCATCATCAACGCCGACAAGGTGCACCTGTCCGGTAACAAGAAGACCCAGAAGCTGGCCTACCGCCACTCGGGCTTCCCGGGCGGTCTGCGCTCGGTGCGCTACGACGACCTGCTGGCGAACAACCCGGAGAAGGCCGTCGAGAAGGCCATCAAGGGCATGATCCCCAAGAACAGCCTGGGCCGCCAGATGCTCTCGAAGCTGAAGGTCTACTCGGGCGACCAGCACCCCCACGCTGCCCAGCAGCCGGTGCCGTTCGAGATCACCCAGGTCGCGCAGTAATTCGGCCACCAAGCCCCCCAACACTGAAAAGAGCTGAGGAACACCGTGGCCGAGACCACTGAAACCCTTGAGGTCGACTTCGACGAGGCCGTTGAGGCCGTCGAGGGCGAGTACACCTCCGAGGAGAGCTACACCTCCGAGTCGCTGGCCGGCCGCTTCGGCGAGGCCACCCCGGGCGCCGGCCTGGGCCGTCGCAAGGAGGCGATCGCCCGCGTGCGCATCGTCCCCGGCACCGGCCAGTGGAAGATCAACGGTCGCACCCTTGAGGGTTACTTCCCGAACAAGGTGCACCAGCAGACCGTGAACGAGCCCTTCAAGCTCCTTGAGCTGGACGGCCGTTACGACGTCGTCGCCCGCATCAGCGGTGGCGGCGTCTCCGGCCAGGCCTACGCGCTGCGCCTCGGCGTCGCCCGTGCCCTGAACGAGGCCGACGTGGACAACAACCGCGGCGCCCTCAAGAAGGCCGGCTTCCTGACCCGTGACGCCCGCGCCGTCGAGCGCAAGAAGGCCGGTCTGAAGAAGGCCCGCAAGGCGCCGCAGTACAGCAAGCGCTAATCGCGTCCCCGGGGGTGCGGTCCGCCCTGGCGGCGCACCCCCTGGTTGCGCAAACCGTCGCCCCGGAGTACCTCGTGTACTCCGGGGCGACGTGTTCCCCGGCTAACGTGCGGCGGCCGGGATCATCGGTGGGTTCCGAGCATGGTGATGGAGGACGTGACAGTGGGACGACTCTTCGGTACGGACGGCGTACGCGGTGTGGCCAACGAGGGCCTGACGGCGGAGCTGGCGCTCGGCCTGTCGGTGGCGGCCTCCCACGTGCTCGGCGAAGCCGGCGCCTTCGACGGGCACCGGCCGGTCGCGGTGGTCGGCCGTGACCCCCGTGCCTCGGGCGAGTTCCTGGAGGCCGCGGTCATCGCCGGCCTGGCGAGCTCCGGCGTCGACGTCCTGCGGGTCGGCGTCCTGCCCACCCCCGCCGTCGCCTACCTCACCGGCGCGCTCGGCGCCGACTTCGGCGTGATGCTGTCCGCCAGTCACAACGCCATGCCGGACAACGGCATCAAGTTCCTCGCCCGCGGCGGCCACAAGCTGGACGACCGGATCGAGGACGCCATCGAGGCGCACTACCGCAAGCACACCGTCGGCGGCGAGGACTGGAACCGCCCGACCGGCGCGGCCGTCGGCCGGGTGCGCGAGTACACCGAGGGCTTCGACAAGTACGTCGCCCACCTGATCGGCGTGCTGCCCAACCGCCTTGACGGCATCAAGGTCGTCATCGACGGCGCCCACGGCGCCGCCGCCTACGTCGCCCCCGAGGCCTTCGCCCGGGCCGGCGCCGAGGTCGTGCACACCCTGGGCGCCGAGCCCACCGGCCTCAACATCAACGACGGTGTCGGCTCCACCCACCTCGACCGGCTGCGCGTCGCGATGAAGGAGCACAAGGCCGACCTCGGCATCGCCCTGGACGGCGACGCCGACCGCTGCCTGGCCGCCGACGCCGAGGGCAACGAGGTGGACGGCGACCAGATCATCGCCATCCTCGCCGTCGCCATGAAGGAGGCCGGCACCCTGCGCCGCAACACCGCGGTGGCCACCGTGATGTCCAACCTCGGCTTCAAGCTGGCGATGGAGCGCGAGGGCATCGACCTGGTGGAGACCGCCGTCGGCGACCGCTACGTGCTGGAGGCGATGAAGGAGCGGGGCTTCGCGCTGGGCGGCGAGCAGTCCGGCCACGTCATCCTGCTGGACCACGCCACCACCGGTGACGGCACCCTGACCGGCCTGATGCTGGGCGCCCGACTGGCCGCCACCAAGCAGCCGCTGGCCGACCTGGCCGCCGTGATGACCCGTCTGCCGCAGGTGCTGGTCAACGTCAAGGACGTCGACAAGAGCCGGGTGAAGACCAGCACCGAGCTGGCCGCCGCCGTCGCCGAGGCCGAGACCGAGCTGGGCGCCACCGGCCGGGTGCTGCTGCGCCCCTCCGGCACCGAGCCGCTGGTCCGGGTCATGGTCGAGGCCGCCGACCCGGCGCAGGCCGAGACGGTCGCCCAGCGACTGGCCGAGGCGGTGCGCACCCACCTGGGCTGAGCCCCCGACACGCCGAAGGGCCCCCGCCTCGCGCGGGGGCCCTTCGCGTCGTGTCCTGGTGGTGGCTCAGAGCTTGCGCAGCAGCGCCCGGCGGACCTTGTGGTCCGAGCCCTTCTGCAGGATCAGCGTGGCCCGGCCCCGGGTGGGCAGCACGTTCTCCAGCAGGTTGGGCTTGTTGATGGTGCGCCAGACCTGCCGGCCGTACTCCATCGCCTCGTCCTCCGGCACCTCGGTGAAGCGGCGGAAGTAGGAGTTCGGGTCCTGGAAGGCGGTCTGCCGCAGCTTGCGGAAGCGGTCCAGGTACCAGTGCTCGATGTCGTCGGTGCGGGCGTCGACGTAGATCGAGAAGTCGAAGTAGTCGGCCACCGCGAGCCGGGTGCGGCCGTCGGTGCCCGGCAGGGCCGGCTGGAGCACGTTCAGGCCCTCGACGATCAGGATGTCCGGGCGCTCCACGGTCAGCCGCTCGTCGGGCACGATGTCGTACACCAGGTGCGAGTACACCGGCGCGGTGACCCGCTCCTTGCCCGCCTTCACGTCCGCGACGAAGCGCATCAGCGCCCGGCGGTCGTACGACTCCGGGAAGCCCTTGCGGGCCATCAGGCCGCGGCGGCGCAGCTCGGCGTTGGGCAGCAGGAAGCCGTCGGTGGTGACCAGCTCGACCCGGGGGTGCTCGGGCCAGCGGGCCAGCAGGGCCTGGAGCAGGCGGGCGGTGGTGGACTTGCCGACGGCGACGGAGCCGGCCACGCCGATGATGAACGGGGTGCGGGTGCGCTCGGTGTCCGGGGTGTCCAGGAACGTGCCCAGCGTGCCGCGCAGTTCGTGCGTGGCGTGGATGTACAGGTTCAGCAGCCGGGACAGGGGCAGGTAGACGTCACGGACCTCGTCGAGGTCGAGGGCTGTGCCGAGGCCGCGCAGCTGCTCCACCTCCTCGGCGGTCAGCGGCAGCGGCGTACGCTCGCGCAGCGCGCTCCACTCGGCCCGGCTGAGGTCCACGTAGGGGGACGGGGACGGGCCGGGCGTGGCAGCGCCCCGCGTACAGAGTTCGGTCAGCACATGCTCCATTGTGAGCCGTAGCGGTGTTCACCGTGGTTGTGGTGTCGGTCACGCAGCGTTCGCGCGAGACGGGAAAACGGCCACAGAACCGCCCTTATGCTGGCACGCATGTGCGGAATTGTTGGATACGTGGGCGCGCAGTCCGCCCTCGACGTAGTAATCGCGGGCCTGCAGCGACTGGAGTACCGGGGCTATGACTCGGCCGGTGTCGCGGTGCAGGCGCAGGACTCCCAGGGGCAGTGGAGTCTCGTCACGGACAAGCGGGCCGGAAAGCTCGGCAACCTGGAGAAGTCGCTCGCCGAGTCGCCCCTGCCCGGCGGCACCACCGGCATCGGCCACACCCGCTGGGCCACCCACGGCGGCCCGACGGACGCCAACGCCCACCCCCATCTGGACGACGACCTCCGGGTGGCCGTGGTCCACAACGGCATCATCGAGAACTTCGCCCAGCTGCGCGCCGAGATCGCGGAGCGCGGCCACACCCTCCGGTCCGAGACCGACACCGAGGTCGTCGCCCACCTGCTGGGCGAGGCCTACCAGGGCGACCTCGCCGAGGCGATGCGGACGGTCTGCCGCCGCCTGGACGGTGCCTTCACCCTCGTCGCCGTCCACGCGGACGCGCCCGACGTGGTCGTCGGCGCCCGCCGCAACTCGCCGCTGGTGGTCGGCCGCGGCGAGGGCGAGAACTTCCTCGCCTCCGACGTCGCCGCCTTCATCGCGCACACCCGCGAGGCGATCGAGCTGGGCCAGGACCAGGTCGTCGAGCTGCGCCGGGACGGCGTGACCGTCACCAACTTCGACGGCACCCCGGCCGAGGTGCGCGAGTACCACGTCGACTGGGACGCCTCCGCCGCCGAGAAGGGCGGCTACGACTACTTCATGCTCAAGGAGATCGCCGAGCAGCCGAAGGCCGTCGCCGACACCCTCCTCGGCCGGATCGGCGCCGACGGCCGGCTGACCCTCGACGAGCTGCGCATCTCCGACGCGGACCTGCGCTCGGTCGACAAGGTCGTCATCGTCGCCTGCGGCACGGCCTTCCACGCCGGCATGATCGCCAAGTACGCGATCGAGCACTGGACCCGCATCCCCTGCGAGGTCGAGGTCGCCTCGGAGTTCCGCTACCGGGACCCGATCATGGGCCCGGGCACGCTGGTCATCGCCATCTCGCAGTCCGGCGAGACCATGGACACCCTGATGGCCCTGCGGCACGCCCGTGAGCAGGGCGCCAAGGTGCTGGCGATCTGCAACACCAACGGCTCGACCATCCCGCGCGAGTCGGACGCGGTGCTGTACACCCACGCCGGGCCGGAGGTCGCGGTCGCGTCGACCAAGGCGTTCCTGACCCAGCTGGTCGCCTGCTACCTGGTCGCCCTCTACCTGGGCCAGGTGCGCGGCACCAAGTGGGGCGACGAGATCGTCACCATCATCCGCGAGCTCGGCGACGCGCCGAAGCAGGTCGAGCAGGTGCTGGAGACCATGGAGCCGGTGCGCGAGCTGGCCCGCTCGCTGGCCGACGCCCGCTCGGTGCTGTTCCTCGGCCGCCACGTCGGCTTCCCGGTGGCCCTGGAGGGCGCGCTCAAGCTCAAGGAGCTCGCCTACATGCACGCCGAGGGCTTCGCGGCGGGCGAGCTCAAGCACGGCCCGATCGCGCTGATCGAGGAGGGGCTGCCGGTCGTGGTGGTCGTGCCCTCGCCGCGCGGGCGGTCCATCCTGCACGACAAGATCGTCTCCAACATCCAGGAGATCCGGGCCCGCGGCGCCCGCACCATCGTGATCGCCGAGGAGGGCGACGAGGCGGTCGTGCCGTACGCGGACCACCTGATCCGCATCCCGGTCACCCCGACCCTGCTCCAGCCGCTGGTCTCCACCATCCCGCTCCAGGTCTTCGCCTGCGAGCTGGCCACGGCCAAGGGCCACGAGGTCGACCAGCCGCGCAACCTGGCCAAGTCGGTCACCGTCGAGTAGTGGCTCCTACGGCGTCCCTGCGGTGGCTGCGTCCTACCGCAGGGGCGCCGTGTCGAGCGTGAACGAGAACGGGGCGGGCAGGTCGATCGGCTTGCCGAAGGGGACAGGCTCCTTCTCGGTGTAGTCGTCGCCCTCAGGCTTGGTGAACAGGGTGACCTTGCCCTCGCTGCGGTCGACCAACAGGTAGCAGGGAATGCCGGCGGCGGCGTAACCACGGCGCTTCTGTTCGCGATCCCGGCGGGGAGCGGTGGACGTGACTTCGAAGACGAGCAGTACGCCGGCGGCGTCCGCCCACGAACCGGAGTTCAGAAAGTGCCCGACCGGGCTGACAGTGCCGTCGGGGATGAACCGGCCTGTCGGCACGATGAGCCCCTTGTTGCCCGACAGATCGAACTCGGCCTCGGCCTTTCGCATGAATTGCCGGTTCAGCAGGGAGAACGCGGTTTCGTGCTCTCCGTCCGGCGGTGGTGTCACGAAGATCTCCCCTTCGATGAGTTCGGCCTTGTAGCCAGGCGGGGTGTCCAGCTCCAGGAATGCCTGGAGGAGCTTGTCCTCGCCCAGCGGGTGCTCGACTGCTGGCATGGCGACCATGGCCCTTCTCCCTCCTGTGGGTCCGTGCCGAGCCACAAGGTAGGCGTACGGACCGACATCGGCGGGGGATCGAAGTGGGTGTCACTCGAAAGTGTGCCGCAGGCCCGGCTCCCGTGGGGCGGTGGCGCGGGCTAGCGTCGGCGGTAGCCGACTGCTGAAGGAGCTCCCGAATGCGTCATGCACACCCTGTGGAAACCGTCCGGGCCGCCGAGGCCGCGTTGATGGCCCGGTTGCCGGAGGGGGCGCTGATGCAGCGGGCGGCCGCCGGGCTGGCGGCGACGTGCGCCCGGCTGCTGATGCGGCGTCGGGGGCGGGTGTACGGCAGCCGGGTGACGGTGCTGGCGGGCAGCGGGGACAACGGGGGTGACGCCCTGTACGCCGGGGCGGCGCTGGCCCGGCGCGGGGCGCGGGTGACGGCGGTGCTGCTCGCGCCGGAGAAGGCGCACGCGGGCGGGCTGGCCGCGCTACGGGCGGCGGGCGGACGGGTGACGGCGGAGCAGGAGGTCGGCCTGGCCGACTTCTCGCGCGCGGACCTGGTGCTGGACGGGATCGTCGGCATCGGCGGCCGGGGCGGGCTGCGCCCCGAGGCGGTGCCGTACGCCCGGGCCGGGCGGAGCGGGACCGTGGTGGCGGTGGACCTGCCCAGCGGGGTGGACGCCGACACCGGTGAGGTGCCCGGCGAGGCACTGCGCGCGGACGTCACGGTCTGCTTCGGTACGTACAAGCCCGGGCTGCTGATCGACCCGGGGGCCTCGTACACGGGCGCCGTGCAGCTGGTGGACATCGGGCTGGAGTTGCCGGAGCCGGAGGTGACGGTCCTGCAGCACGCGGACGCGGCGGCGCTGCTGCCGCTGCCGGGCGCGGAGAGCGACAAGTACCGGCGCGGCGTGGTCGGGGTGGCGGCCGGTTCGGCGCGGTACCCGGGGGCGGCGCTGCTGGCGGTCGCCGGGGCGCTGCGGGGCGGCGCGGGTGCCGTCCGGTACGTCGGCACGGCGGCCGAGGAGGTGGTGCGGCGCTTCCCGGAGACGCTGGTCACCGAGGGCGGCCCGGCCGGGGCCGGGCGGGTGCAGGCCTGGGTGGTCGGACCGGGTGGCGGCGAGGGGGCGCGGCAGGCGCTGACCGAGGCACTGGCGAGCGACGTCCCGGTGCTGGTGGACGCGGACGGTCTGACCGAACTGGGCCGGCTCGGCCCGGACGCGCTGGCCGGCCGGACGGCGCCAACCCTGCTCACCCCCCACACCGGCGAGGCCGCCCGGCTGCTGGCCGGCGCCGAGGGCGGCGCGCCGCCCGCCGCCGAGGACCTCGCGGCCGCCCGGCTGGCCACCGCCCGGCGCCTGGCGGCCGCCTACCGGGCCACCGTGCTGCTGAAGGGCTCCACCACCGTGGTCGCCGACCCGGGCGGGGCCGTCCGGGTGAACCCCACCGGCACCTCCTGGCTCGCCACCGCGGGCAGCGGCGACGTGCTGGCCGGCCTGGCCGGCTCCCTGCTGGCCACCGGCCTGCCCCCGCTGGACGCCGCCTCGCTCGCCGCCTACCTCCACGGCCTGGCGGCCCGGGAGGCGGCCGGCGACCCGGGCGCCCCGGTGACGGCACTCGCGGTGGCCGGGGCCCTGCCGACGGCCTGGCGGAGGGCGCGGGAGGCGTAGGCAGGGGCCGCCCGCCCGGGTGCCGCAAAGCCCCCGAGACGGAACCGGAACGTCCGTTCGCCGCGTCCTCACCTGGGCGAAGGGGCCGTTTGCCGCAGGTCGGCGGGGTGGGGGAGGGCGCGGTGCCGATCGCCGCGCCGACGGGCCGTTCGGCGAGGACTCCGGGACGTCTGGGAGACTGACCCTGATGACAACTGCGAACACGACCGGCACAGCCACCCTCACCGACGGCATACGGGCCGAGGCGACCATCGATCTCGCCGCCCTGCGCGGCAACCTCGCCGCCCTGCGGGAGCGCGTCGGGAGCACGGCGGTGATGCTCGCGGTCAAGGCGAACGCCTATGGCCACGGCGCGGTCGAGTGCGCCCGCGAGGCGGTCGCGAACGGGGTCGGCTGGCTCGGGTGCGCGACGCCCGACGAGGCCCTGGCGCTGCGCGCCGCGGGCATCCGCCCCGAGCAGGCCCGGATCCTGTGCTGGCTGTGGACGCCCGGCGGGCCGTGGCGCGAGGCGCTGCGCGCGGACCTGGACATCTCGGTCAGCGGCCGGTGGGCGCTGGAGGAGCTGCTGACGGCCGTTCGGGAGACCGGCATCCCGGCGCGTGTGCACCTGAAGGCCGACACCGGCCTCGGCCGCAACGGCTGCCAGCCGCACGACTGGCCGCAGTTGGTGGCCGACGTGCGGCGGGCCGAGGCCGAGGGGCTGCTAAAGGCCGTCGGCATCTGGTCGCACTTCGCCGCCGCCGACGAGCCCGGCCACCCGTCGATCCAGGTCCAGCTGGACTCCTACCGCGCCGCGCTGGCGCACGCCGAGGCCGCCGGGCTGCGCCCCGAGGTCCGGCACCTCGCGAACTCCCCGGCCACCCTGCTGCTGCCGGAGTCGCACTTCGACCTGGTTCGCACCGGGCTGGCCGCGTACGGGCTGTCGCCGGTGCCGGAGGTGGGCTCGCCGGCGGACTTCGGGCTGCGCCCGGTGATGGCGCTGACGGCCCGGCTGGCGCTGGTCAAGCACGTGCCCGGCGGGCACGGGGTCAGCTACGGCCACCACTACGTGACGCCCGGCCCGACCACCCTCGGCCTGGTCCCGGTCGGCTACGGCGACGGCCTCCCGCGGCACGCCAGCGGCACCGGCCCGGTGCAGATCGGCGGCAAGTGGCGCACGGTGGCCGGCCGGGTGGCGATGGACCAGTTCGTGGTGGACCTGGGCGGCGACACCCCGGAGATCGGCGAGGAGGTGCTCCTGTTCGGCACCGGCGAGCACGGAGAGCCGACCGCCGAGGACTGGGCCCGCGCCAGCGGGACCATCTCGTACGAGATCATCACCCGGATCGGTGCCCGGGTGCCGCGCCGTTACCTGGGCGCCAGCCACGACGCGGGCCGCACGGCATGACCGAGGCACCGGACGGGACCAGCCCGGTGGCGGCGGTGGCCAAGGCGGCCGGCGCGGCCACCACCGGGGTGAGCCGGGCCGGTGTGATCGGGATCTCGGTCGGTGTGCTGGCGGCCGGCGCGGCCGCGGGCGTGGCGATGGAGCGGCTGACGGTCGGCCGGGCGATGCGCCGCCGGGCCCGGGCCGAGCTGGAGGCGGCCGCCCCGTACGGCTCGCTGCGCGGGCGCCCGCTGACGGTGACCGCACCGGACGGCACCGAGCTGTACGTCGAACTGGACGGCACGGGCTGGGGCGAGCCGGACGGCGGCCCCGGCAGCCCGGAGCCGCTGACCGTGGTGTTCAGCCACGGCTACTGCCTCAACCAGGACAGCTGGCACTTCCAGCGGGCGGCGCTGCGCGAGGGCCTGCGGCTGGTCTTCTGGGACCAGCGCAGCCATGGCCGCTCCGAGCGCTCCCGCTCGTACCTGGCGGGCGAGCCGGCCGGGATCGACCAGCTGGGCGGCGACCTCAAGGCCGTGATCGACGCCGTCGCGCCGACCGGGCCGCTGGTGCTGGTGGGCCACTCGATGGGCGGCATGACGGTGATGGCGCTGGCCGACCAGCACCCGGAGCTGTTCCGGGAGCGCGTGGCCGGGGTCGCGCTGGTCGGCACCTTGGCGGGGGACTGGAACGAGGTGAGCCTCGGTCTGCCGACGGTCGGGGCCAAACTGTTCAAGAAGGTCGCGCCCGGGGTGGTGAAGCTGCTGGGCCGACAGGTCGAACTGGTGGAGGCGAGCCGGCGGATCGGCTCGGAGGTCGCCGCCGTGTTCTACCGGAAGTTCTCCTTCGGGGGACGGGACGTCGATCCCGGCGTGGTGCGCTTCGCCGAACAGTTGCTGGACGCCACCCCGATCGACGTGGTCGCCGAGTTCTACCCGGTGTTCGGCGCGCACGAGAAGTACGAGGCGCTGGCCGCCCTGCGCGGTCTGCCGGCCCTGGTGCTGGCCGGGACGAAGGATCTGCTGACGCCGTCGGCGCACAGCGAGGCGATGGCCGAGCGGCTGCCGGGCGCCGAACTGGTCCTGGTCGAGGGTGCCGGGCACCTGGTGCCGCTGGAGCGTCCGGAGCTGGTCGACCACGAGCTGGCGCTGCTGCTGCGCCGGGCCGTCGACTTCGCCGGTGCCGCGCCGCTGCCGCCCGCCGTCCTCGCACTCGCCGAGGAGTCGCCCGCGGACGAGTCCGGCGAGGCGGCGGCCCCGGATCGGGCCGTCGACCCCGCCTGAGCCCCCCGCCCGCCGCGGCCGGGTGCGCCGGTGTGGCACGGTAGCGGTGGCGGCCGGTGGTCGGCGCGCCGCTACGGACGACCGAAGGGCAAGACACGCGCATGGGCTCGCACGCCACTCTCACCGTCCCCACTCCGGAGCGGATGGGCCGGCTCGGCCGGGAGCTGGCCGCGCTGCTGCGGCCGGGTGACCTGGTGCTGCTCTCCGGCGAGCTGGGGGCGGGGAAGACCACGCTGACCCGGGGCCTGGGGGAGGGACTGCAGGTCCGCGGGGCGGTGACCTCGCCGACCTTCGTGATCGCCCGGGTGCACCCCTCGCTGGTCGGCGGCCCGGCCCTGGTGCACGTGGACGCGTACCGGCTGGGCGGGGACCTGGACGAGATGGAGGACCTCGACCTGGACGTCTCGCTGCCGGAGTCGGTGGTCGTGGTCGAGTGGGGCGAGGGCAAGGTCGAGCGGCTGTCCGAGGACCGGCTGGAGGTGCGGATCGAGCGGGCGATCGGCGACACCGCCGGGGAGGACCACGATCCGCGCCGGGTCGTGCTGACCGGCCTCGGGGAGCGCTGGGCGGGCGTGGAGCTGGAGAAGCTGGCGTAGCACCGGCCGATCGGGTTCCACCGTTTTGCCGACAGGCTGTCGGCAAGGTGTTGCGGGCAGGGCGCCGGGCGTGGTGGGATGGGTGCTGCGGTTAGGTCTGCCTAACTAGGGAGGCGCCATGTCGAGCACCACCCCCGCCCCGGAGCGCGCCGCGCGCACCGCCGGGGCCGGAGAGTCCGCCCACCGCGCTCAGGGGGAGCCGATGCGGGCGCTGCTGGCCGCCTGCGCGGCCGCCGAGGCGGTGTCCACCCCGCCCGAACCGCGGCCCCGGCAGGCCGAGGAGCCCGAGGCGGAGACGCCCCGGGCCGCGTAGCACCCGTCTCCCGCGCCGCCCGCCGTGCGGGCGCGCGGCTCAGGCGACCACGACCACCTTGGTGCCGTTCGACGCGAAGTCCCAGAGCAGCTGACCGTCGGCGCGGCTGCTGCGGATGCCGCCGGTCTTGGTCTTCGGGTCGGCGGCCGGGGTCGCGTCGTCCAGCGCCGCGCCGAAGCCGAACACCACGCCGTTCTGCTGCGCGAAGCGCACCACGTGCTCGATCTTCCGGCCGTCCGTGCCGGTGCCGGACGGGGTGCGGCTGTACACCGAGTAGCTGCCCGGGGCGGGCTCGACCGAGCCCGGGGTGACCAGGAAGGCGGCCGCGACCTGCGGGTTCTTCTTCGGGTCGACCAGCCAGACGAAGTGGCTGCCGGCCGAGTAGACCACCCGGGTGCCGCTGCCCGAGGAGGCCGGCAGCGGCGGGACGGTCGGGGTGGCGGAGGCGCTCGGCGTCGCGGAGGCGGCCGGGCCGGTGGACGTCGAGGCGGCGGTCGGCCGGGCTCCGCCCGCGCGGTCCTGGGCACCGTTGGCCTGGAAGGCCAGCAGGCTCACCACCGCCAGGGCCCCCAGGGTCAGCCCCGTGACCACCACTCCAGGACCCATCTTCGCCACGTGCCCGCTCCCGCCGCCGTCCGTTGTTCGTACCGCCCTAATCGTGCCAGGTCCCCCTGGCCGCTCGGCAGCGCCCTTGCACGTGTGTTCCGGAGGGGGACACCAGCTCGATCAGCCGGTCGGCCGAACGTCGGTCTAACCTTGACCCCGTGCTGCTGCTCGCGTTCGACACCGCTACCCCCGCCGTCACCGCCGCCGTCCACGACGGCACCGCGGTCCTCGCCGAGACCCACCAGGTCGACGCCAGGCGCCACGGCGAACTGCTGCTGCCCGCGATCGACCAGGTCCTGCGGGCCGCCGGGGTGGACAAGCACCGGCTCACCGGGATCGCGGTCGGCGTCGGCCCCGGCCCGTACACCGGCCTGCGGGTCGGCCTGGTGACCGCCGCCGCGCTCGGCCACGCGCTCGGCCTGCCGGTGCACGGCGTCTGCACCCTGGACGCGATCGCCTTCCAGGCCCGCGCCGAGGGCCTGGCCGGACAGCCGTTCACCGTCGCCACCGACGCGCGCCGCAAGGAGGTCTACTGGGCCTCGTACGACGCCGACGGCAGCCGCACCGAGGGCCCCGGCGTGGACCGCCCGGCCGAGCTGACGCCCGCGGCCCGCTCGGTCGGCGCCGGCGCGCTGCTCTACCCCGACGCCTTCCCGGGCGCGCACGGCCCCGAGCACGTCTCGGCCGGCGCCCTGGCCGGCTTCGCGGCCGCCGAGCTGACCGCCGGTCGCGAGCTGCTGCCGAACGTGCCGCTGTACCTGCGCCGCCCGGACGCCCAGGTCCCGGCCGGCTACAAGACCGTTCTGGGGGGCAAGGCGGTGCTCCCGGCGTGAACCACGGCACCACCCTGCGCCCGATGCGCTGGTGGGACATCGAGCCGGTGATGGACCTGGAGCTCAGGCTGTTCCCCGAGGACGCCTGGTCCCACGGGATGTTCTGGTCCGAGCTCGCCGAGGCCCACCCCGGCGGCACCCGCCACTACTCGGTCGCCACCGCCGCGGACGGCACGATCGTCGGCTACGCCGGTCTGATGGCCGTCGCCGGCGAGGGCGACGTCCAGACCATCGCCGTCGACGAGCGCCACCAGGGCGCCGGCCTCGGTACGGCGCTGCTCACCGACCTGATCCACGAGGCCGCCCGGCGCGGCTGCGCCGACCTGCTGCTGGAGGTACGGGTGGACAACCAGCGCGCCCAGCGGCTGTACGAGCGCCACGGCTTCGAACCGGTGGGCATCCGGCGCGGCTACTACCAGCCCGCCAACATCGACGCGCTGGTGATGCGCCTCGAACACCCCAGCACTGACAGCACCGACCCGAAGGACATTGAGGACACCCCCCATGGCTGACGAACCGCTCGTCCTCGGCATCGAGACCTCCTGCGACGAGACCGGCGTCGGCATCGTGCGCGGCACCACGCTGCTGGCCGACGCGGTCGCCTCCAGCGTCAACGACCACGCCCGCTTCGGCGGCGTCGTCCCGGAGATCGCCAGCCGCGCCCACCTGGAGGCGATGGTCCCGACCATCCAGCGCGCCCTGGACACCGCCGGGGTCAAGGCCAGCGACCTGGACGGCATCGCCGTCACCGCCGGCCCCGGCCTGGCCGGTGCGCTGCTGGTCGGCGTCAGCGCGGCGAAGGCGTACGCCTGGGCGCTGGACAAGCCGCTGTACGGGGTCAACCACCTCGCCTCGCACATCTGCGTCGACCAGCTGGAGCACGGCCGGCTGCCCTCGCCGACGATGGCCCTGCTGGTCTCCGGCGGGCACTCCTCGCTGCTGCTCAGCGAGGACATCACCGCGGACGTCCGCCCGCTCGGCGCGACCATCGACGACGCCGCCGGCGAGGCCTTCGACAAGGTCGCCCGGGTGCTCGGCCTGGGCTTCCCGGGCGGCCCGATCGTCGACCGGACGGCCCGCGAGGGCGACCCCAAGGCGATCAACTTCCCGCGCGGCCTGAGCGGGAAGAACGACCCCGAGTACGACTTCTCCTTCTCCGGTCTGAAGACCGCCGTCGCCCGCTGGGTGGAGGCCAAGCGCCGGGCCGGCGAGGAGGTACCGATCGCCGACGTCGCGGCCTCCTTCCAGGAGGCGGTCACCGATGTGCTCACCCGCAAGGCCGTCAAGGCCTGCAAGGACAACGGCGTCGACCACCTGATGATCGGCGGCGGCGTCGCGGCCAACTCCCGGCTGCGCGAGATGGCCCAGCAGCGCTGCGACCGGGCCGGCATCCGGCTGCGGGTGCCCCGGCCGGGCCTGTGCACCGACAACGGCGCGATGGTGGCGGCGCTGGGCTCCGAGATGGTGTGGCGCGACCGCGCCCCCTCCGCCTTCGACCTGTCGGCGGACTCCTCGCTGCCCGTCACCGACGTCCACGTGCCGGCTGCGGTGATCGAACACGGCGATCTCCACGGCCAGGCCTACGACGCCCTCGGCGGCGGCGCCGCGTGACCGTCGCCGCGATGTGGGAGGCCCGGGCGGCGGACGGCCGATCGGCTGAACTCGCGGCCTGGGTGCGGGAGTTCGCGCTGCCCGCGCTGCGCGGCGCGGCCGGGCTCGCCCGGACCGAACTGTTCTCCGCGCCCGGTGAGCGGGTGCTGCTGATCACCTGGTGGGACGGCGAGCCGGCACCGGTCGCCGACCCGCCGGCCGAGCTGCTCGGCCGCCCGGTGCACCGTTGGTCCTTCGTCAGCGAGCACGTCGAGTAGACGGTGGTCGGGAACCGCCGCGGCGGCCGCTACCGTGCATAGCTGAGAGAAAGCTGGACGGGACCGGGAGCGCGGTGCGGTGAACAGGGACGGGCGAAGCAGGACCAGGACGTACGTGGCGGGGGCGCTGGCCCTGCTGGCCTTCGCCACCGCCTGCGGCGACAACGGGGACGGCGGCGGCGCCGCACCCGGGACCAAGGCCGCGTCTGCGGCGCCCCAGCCGTCCGGCGGTGGCGGCACGCCGGGCGCCGCGGCCACCACGCCCGGCGCGGCCCCGGCCGAGGGCGACGCCGCGGCCTGGGCGAAGTGGAACCTCAAGCCGCTGACCCCGGCCCCCGCGCCGCCCGCCGACAAGCCCATCAAGCTCGAACGCACGGGCACCGTACCGGTGTTCAGCGACGTGAAGACCACCGACAAGGTCGTCTTCATCACCATCGACGACGGCGCCGAGAAGGACCCGAAGTTCGTCGAGATGCTGACCGACCTCAAGGTGCCGATCACGATGTTCCTGACCAAGGACATCGTCAAGAACGACTACGGCTACTTCAAGCCGCTCCAGGCGCTCGGCAACCACATCCAGAACCACACCGTCACCCACCCGGTGATGAGCAAGCTTCCGCCGGACAAGCAGAAGTCCGAGATCTGCGAGGACCAGGCCGCGCTCACCCAGCAGTACGGCACCGCCCCGCTGCTGTTCCGCCCGCCGTTCGGCGACGGCGCCAACACCCCGACGCTCAACAACTCGGTGCAGCAGTGCGGCCCGCGCGCGATCGTGCTCTGGCGCGAGTCGATGCAGATCCACGACATGCAGTACCAGGCGGGCGACAAGAAGCTGAAGCCCGGCGACATCATCCTGGCGCACTTCCGCGGCCCCAAGGAGCTCAAGGGCGCCACGATGACCCAGATGTTCGCGGACCTGCTCGCCCGGATCCAGGAGCAGGGCTTCTCGGTGGCCCGGCTGGACGACTACATCCAGCCGCCGGCCTCCTGAGGCGTCTGCACCGGCTGGCCCAGCATCATCAGCGGCCCGTTGTCGGTGCGGCTGAGGATCACCGTGACGGTGTTCGGCCCGGAGGGCTTGAGCTGACGGCGCAGCTCCTCCGGGGTGATCGCCATCCCGCGCTTCTTGATCACCACCGTGCCGACCCCGCGCTCGCGCAGCAGCGCCTTCAGCTTCTTGATGTGGAAGGGCAGCACGTCGGTGAGCTCGAAGGCGTGCGCGTACGGGGTGGCGATCAGCCGGTCCGAGGTCAGGTAGGCGATCTTCGGGTCGATCAGCCGGCCGCCGACCTGCTCGGCCACCTCGGCCACCAGGTGCGCCCGGATCACCGCGCCGTCCGGCTCGTACAGGTACCGCCCGACCGGGCCGGCCGGCGGGTCGGGCAGGTCGCCGCCGGTCAGGCTGGCGGCCTGCGGCAGCAGGGTGGCGCGGTGCGGGCGGGTCGCCCCGGTGCCGAACCAGAGCACCGCCTCCTTGACGTCCCCGTGGTCGGACACCCACTCCGCCTCGGCGTCCGCCGGGACGGCCTCGTGGGGGATGCCCGGGGCGACCTTCAGGGCGCCGATCGGGGTCCGCCGCCCGGCCTCGATCGCCCAGGAGAGCGGCGGCGCGTACGCCTCCGGGTCGAACACCCGGCCGCGCGAGGTGCGCCGGGCCGGGTCGGTGAACACCGCGTCGTAGCCGGTCACGTCCACCTCGGCGACGTCCGCGCAGACCACCTCGACCAGTTCGGCCAGACCCAGCGCGGCGGCGTTGGCCGCGGTGGCGGCGCAGGCCGCCGGGTCCTTGTCGACGGCCAGCACCCGGATCCCGGCCCGGGCCAGCGCCAGTACGTCCCCGCCGATGCCGCAGCACAGGTCCGCCAGCCGCCGTACGCCCAACTCGGCGAAGCGGCGCGCCCGCCACTCGGCCACGCTGCGCCGGGTGGACTGCTCGACCCCGTTGGGCGTGAAGTACATCAGGTCGGCGTCCGCCCCGAACTTCGCCCGCGCCCGCTGCCGCAGCCGCGCCTGCCCGAACGCCGCCGACACCAGCTCCGCCGGGTGCTCCCGCCGCAGCCGGGTGGCCAGCGCCAGCTCCTCCTCGGGAGCGAACTCGCGCAGCTCGGCGAGCAGGGCCTGACCCTGGGGTGTCAGCAGGGGCTGGAGGTTCTCGGTGTCCACGAGGTCATTCTGACCGGTCAGGGGAGGCAATCAGAGTCCGTCGGGCGCGCCGTTGGCACTCTGGTTGACTGAGTGCTAACCGCAGCCTATGGTCATCCTTGGCACTCCCCACTGGGGGAGTGCTAACGCGAAGACGTGTGTCTGACCCCCGCGACGGCAGGCCCGCAGGTTCGCCCCTACCCGTTAGAAAACCCCGTAATCTCCGAAGGGGAGCTCGGACGTGACCACCAGCAGCAAGGTTGCCATCAAGCCGCTCGAGGACCGCATCGTGGTCCAGCCGCTCGACGCCGAGACCACCACGGCCTCCGGCCTGGTTATCCCGGACACCGCCAAGGAGAAGCCCCAGGAGGGCGTCGTCCTGGCTGTCGGCCCGGGCCGCTTCGAGGACGGCCAGCGTCTGCCGCTCGACGTCGCCGTCGGTGACATCGTCCTGTACTCGAAGTACGGCGGCACCGAGGTGAAGTACCAGGGCGAGGAGTACCTCGTCCTCTCGGCTCGCGACGTTCTCGCCATCATCGAGAAGTAACGCGGCATCGAGAAGTAAGTCGTTCCGACCCGCCCCGGATCCGTGTCCCAAGTGACAGGGGCCCGGGGCGTGGTTGTTGGTTCACGTAGTTCGGCGGCCGGTGGGCCGGCCGCAGCCCCGAGGGAATAGGGAACATGGCGAAGATCCTGCAGTTCGACGAGGACGCCCGCCGCTCGCTGGAGCGCGGTGTCAACAAGCTGGCCGACACCGTCAAGGTGACCATCGGCCCCAAGGGCCGCAACGTCGTCATCGACAAGAAGTTCGGCGCCCCGACCATCACCAACGACGGTGTCACCATCGCCCGTGAGGTCGAGCTGGACGACCCGTACGAGAACCTTGGCGCGCAGCTCGTCAAGGAGGTCGCGACCAAGACCAACGACGTCGCGGGTGACGGCACCACCACCGCCACCGTGCTGGCCCAGGCCCTGGTCAACGAGGGTCTGCGCAACGTCGCCGCCGGTGCCGGCCCGGCCGCTCTGAAGAAGGGCATCGACAAGGCCGTCGCCGCCGTCTCCGAGCACCTGCTGTCCATCGCCCGCGAGATCGAGGGCAAGGACGACGTCGCCGCCGTCGCGTCCCTCTCCGCGCAGGACACCCAGGTCGGCGAGCTGATCGCCGAGGCGATCGACAAGGTCGGCAAGGACGGTGTCATCACCGTCGAGGAGTCGAACACCTTCGGCGTGGAGCTGGACTTCACCGAGGGCATGCAGTTCGACAAGGGCTACCTGTCGCCGTACTTCGTCACCGACGCGGAGCGTCAGGAGGCGGTCCTCGAGGACCCGTACATCCTGATCAACCAGGGCAAGATCTCCTCCATCCAGGAGCTGCTGCCGCTGCTGGAGAAGATCCTGCAGAGCGGTGCCTCCAAGCCGCTGCTGATCATCGCCGAGGACGTCGACGGCGAGGCGCTGTCGACCCTGGTCGTGAACAAGATCCGCGGCACCTTCAACGCCGTCGCCGTCAAGGCCCCGGGCTTCGGCGACCGCCGCAAGGCGATCCTCGGCGACCTGGCCGTCCTGACCGGCGGCACGGTCATCTCCGAGGAGGTCGGCCTCAAGCTCGACCAGGCCGGTCTGGACGTGCTGGGCACCGCCCGCCGCGTGACCATCACCAAGGACGACACCACCATCGTCGACGGTGCCGGTGACTCCGAGGCCGTGGCCGGCCGCGTCGCCCAGATCAAGGGCGAGATCGCCGCGACCGACTCCGACTGGGACCGCGAGAAGCTGCAGGAGCGCCTGGCCAAGCTGGCCGGCGGCGTCTGCGTCATCAAGGTCGGCGCCGCCACCGAGGTGGAGCTGAAGGAGCGCAAGCACCGCCTGGAGGACGCCATCTCGGCGACCCGCGCCGCGGTCGAGGAGGGCATCGTCGCCGGTGGTGGCGCCTCCCTGGTCCACGCCGCCAAGGTGCTGAACGACGGCCTGGGCCTGTCGGGTGACGAAGCCACCGGTGTCGCCGTGGTCCGCAAGGCGCTGCACGAGCCGCTGCGCTGGATCGCCCAGAACGCCGGCCTGGAGGGCTACGTCATCACCTCCAAGGTCTCCGAGCTGGAGGCCGGCCAGGGCTACAACGCGGCCACCGGCGAGTACGGCGACCTGGTGAAGGCCGGCGTCATCGACCCGGTCAAGGTCACCCGCTCCGCCCTGGAGAACGCCGCCTCGATCGCCTCCCTGCTCCTCACCACCGAGACCCTCGTGGTGGAGAAGAAGGAGGAGGAGGCCGAGGCCGGTCACTCGCACGGCGGCCACGGCCACTCGCACTGAGGCACCGACGCCTGACCGGAGGCCCGGTCCGCTCCCTCGGGGAGTCGGGCCGGGCCTCCGGCTGTCACTCACCCGCGCTTGAGGCTTCAGCTATCAGTAGAATTTTGCAGAATGCAAAGATTGCCTTATAACTGAGGCATGATCGAGGCCCGCCATCTGCGCGTCCTGCGTGCCGTCGCCCGCACCGGCTCCTTCTCCGCCGCCGCCCGCGAGCTGGGGTGTACGCAGCCTGCCATCAGCCAGCAGATGAAGGCCCTGGAGAAGTCGGTGGACACCCCGCTGGTGGTCCGCTCGGGCCGCGGGATGCAGCTCAGCGAGGCCGGGCGGGTCCTGCTCAAGCATGCCACCGGAATCCTGGCCGGGCTCTCCGCCGCCGAGGAGGAGGTCGCCGCGATCGCCGGGCTGCGGGCCGGACGGGTGCGGCTGGTCTCCTTCCCGACCGCGAGTTCCACCCTGGTGCCGCCCGCGGTCGCCCGCCTGCGGGACAGCCATCCGGGGGTGCGCGTGTCGCTGGTCGAGGCCGAGCCGCCGGAGTCGCTGGCGATGCTGCGCGGCGGCGAGTGCGAGATCGCGCTGGCCTTCCGCTACCCGCAGTCCGACGGTGCGACCGTGGTGCCGGCGCCCGCGCACGGCTCGCCGCGGGAGGCGCGGGCCGAGGCGAACCTGGAGGCGCAGCAGCTGTCGGCTGGCACCGACTGGTCCGATCTGGTGGTCACCCCGCTGCTGGACGATCCGCTGGTGGGCCTGCTGCCCGCCGGTCACCCGCTGGCCGGGCGGGGCGGGCCGGTGGGGCTGGCCGAGCTGGCGGGGGAGCAGTGGATCGCCGGCTGCCCGCAGTGCCGGGGGCACCTGGTGGAGCTGTGCGCGGGGGCGGGTTTCGAGCCCCGGATCGACTTCGCGACCGACGACTACCCGGCGGTGGTCGGCCTGGTGGCGGCCGGGCTCGGGGTGGCGGTGCTGCCCCGACTGGCTCTGCAGTCGGTGCGTCCTGACGGTGTGTCGACGGTGCCGGTGCGGACGGCCTCCGGGGTGCCGGCGGTGCGCCAGGTGGTGGCGCTGACCCTGCCGGACCTGGCCGAGGTCCCGGCCGTCGCGCTGATGCAGGAGCGGCTGGCGGGTGCGGCGGCCGACCGCTGACGGTCGGTGACCGGGGGCCTCGTGCCCCCGAATGGGGTGGCAGGGGCCTGAAGCGCCGCGAAGAAACGTTTCTCCACAGCGCACCGCGGAGGCGGGTCTAACGGTGCGCGACCGCCGGCGGGGCCAGCGGGACCTCCACCAGGCGGTGCCGCGAGCGGCCCAGCATCTCCTCGCGCTCGTCCTCCGTCATCCCGCCCCAGACGCCGTACGGCTCACGGACCGCCAGGGCGTGCGCGGCGCACTCCGCGATCACCGGACAGCGCATGCACACCTCCTTGGCGCTGGCCTCGCGCGAGCTGCGCGCCGCCCCGCGCTCGCCCTCGGGGTGGAAGAAGAGCGAGCTGTCCACGCCGCGGCAGGCTGCCGAGAGCTGCCAGTCCCAGAGGTCCGCGTTGGGACCGGGGAGACGGGAGAAATCTGCCATGGCTCATTCCCTTCAGAGGCGGTCGGCGGCGGCCGGGCTTTTCGGCGGGCTGCTGCCGAGCGGTGCCCGGCGGGGCGTCCCGCGCTGGTATGGACACCTGGAAATATGACTTAAGGCAACTCCATGGACAAGTCACCCACACACTGGCACAACAGTCAATGACCATACGAAAGCTATAAAAACGGGCAAAGTGGGCATGGGCTTTCGCTGGGCTCGGGCGTGGCAATCGGGTGGCCGAGGGGCGCGCGACACGCCGCACCGGTGTGCGGGTCGTACGCCGACCGCGCGCGAGCTGCGCAAAAGTGCGGCGTGTGCACCGCGATGCGGCTGATCGGTAATGGGTTGGCCACGTACAGTGGTGGAGATGCCCTGAAGGCCGTAACTCATTCGAGTGACGGTCGTTGGAAGTGCGGAGGCGGTTAGCGGGCGCCGGACGTCGGGAACGATCGCGGGCAAGTCGGGGCGATCAGGACGAAGTCTGTCGCCGATCGGCCGTGTCGGAGAGGTTCGTACCAGCCAGGAGGCTCAACGTGACGCGGATCAGCTGCGGAGGACGACGGTCATGACTTCCGTTCTCGTTTGCGACGATTCCCCGCTCGCCCGCGAGGCGCTTCGCCGCGCCGTCGCGACCGTACCCGGTGTGGACCGGGTCACCACCGCGACGAACGGGGAGGAGGTTCTCCGCCGCTGGGTGGCCGACCGCTCCGATCTCGTCCTGATGGACGTCCGGATGCCCGGCCTCGGCGGGGTCGAGACCGTCCGGCGGCTGCTGTCCGCCGACCCGGGCGCCCGGATCATCATGCTCACCGTCGCCGAGGACCTCGACGGCGTCGCGCTCGCGGTGGCCGCGGGTGCCCGCGGGTACCTGCACAAGGACGCCTCGCGCGCCGAACTGCGGGCCACCGTCACCCAGGCCCTCGCCGACCCGACCTGGCGGCTCGCCCCGCGCCGGCTGCGCAGCCCCGACATGGGCGCGGCGCCGACCCTGACGGCACGTGAGATCCAGGTGCTGGAGGGCATGAGCCACGGACGGAGCAACGCCGAGATCGGGCGCGAGCTGTTCCTGTCCGAGGACACCGTGAAGACCCACGCCCGACGGCTGTTCAAGAAGCTCGGGGCCTCCGACCGCGCGCACGCGGTGGCGCTGGGTTTCCGCTGGGGCCTGGTCCGCTGACCACCGGCGGCGCCGCCGGCTGCGGCGCGCCGCAGTCGAATTCCGGAGCGGGCGCCGCACAGGCGTGTGACGTTACGGTCCCGAGGTTGCACCATGGAGGAGTGGAGCACCTCGGGGACCAGCGGACAGGCACTGCGGCGAACCACGCAGCCGCAGGACACTCGGCGGACGGCGCGACGGACGGGACCACCCACGGCGGCGGGGCGGAAGGCGGAACGGTGCAGGAGGGGCCGGTGGTGCGCGGCACGCCGCACGGTGCCGCAGCGCATAACGTTCCGGTGCACAACTCCGGACGCGGTGCCGCGTTTTCCCGGCCGACCAGGCACCATGGACCGATGCGCGACGATGTCGCCGGTGCGGCCGGCCAGGCGGACCCGGGGGAGGCCGAGCCCTCCGACCCGGGCCACGATCCGTCGTACGCGGATTCCGGCGGCCCCGGTGCCGAAGCCGGCCCGGGCCGCCCGCCGGTGCTCGGCACGGGCGGCTCGCCCCTGGTGGGCGAACTGGTCGCGGCCGCCGTGCGCGGCGAGGGCCCGGCCATCGACGCGCTGCTCGCCTACGTCCACCCGCTCGCGCTGCGGTACTGCCGCGCCAAGCTGGTCCGGCTGCCCGGCGGGGCGCGGCACCACGTGGACGACGTGGCCCAGGAGGTCTGTGTCGCGGTGCTGTGCGCGCTGCCCCGGTACAAGGACCAGGGGCGGCCGTTCGAGGCCTTCGTCTACGGCATCGCCGCACACAAGATCGCCGACCTGCAGCGGGCCGCGATGCGCGGACCCGGCTCGACCGTGGTGCCGCAGGACGACCTGCCGGAGGTGCCGGACGAGGCGCTCGGCCCGGAGGAGCAGGCGCTGCTCAGCAGCGACGCGGCCTGGGCCAAGGAGCTGCTCTCCAACCTGCCGGCCCGTCAGCGCGAACTGGTGCTGCTGCGGGTGGCCGCCGGGCTGTCGGCGGAGGAGACCGGCGAGGTGCTCGGGATGTCGCCGGGGGCCGTCCGGGTGGCCCAGCACCGGGCGCTCAGCCGGCTGCGGGCGCTCGCGGAGGAGTCCTCCTGAGCGGAGGCGCAGGCCAGGGGGGTCCCGCCCGGGTGGAATGAGGGGGGCGGGGGTGGTTGTTGTCAAGGGCACACGAGGGCACATTCGCGGTGCCAGTACCATGGGGTATCGGCGCCTGGGCAGGTTGCCAAAGTTTCGCGGGTGCGCACGGGGTTCCTTTGGAGGTTCCTCCAGGCCACCCGGCTTTCGGCCGTCTGCGCGAGTGAGCGATCAACGCGCCCCTTCCCTCTGGGCGCGAGCGGATTAGGCCGGCCACGGAAGGTACTCCCCAAATGTCTTACAACGCCGCAGGCGTACCCGAGAAGTTCGCCATGCTCGGGCTCACGTTCGATGACGTCCTGCTGCTGCCCGGGGCCTCCGAGGTGCTGCCGAACCAGGTCGACACCTCCTCCCGGGTCTCCCGGAACGTCCGCGTCAACATCCCGCTGCTGTCCGCGGCGATGGACAAGGTCACCGAGGCGCGGATGGCCATCGCGATGGCCCGTCAGGGTGGCGTCGGCGTGCTGCACCGCAACCTGTCGGTCGAGGACCAGGCCAACCAGGTCGACCTGGTGAAGCGCTCCGAGTCCGGCATGGTCACCGACCCGATCACGGTCGGCCCGGACACCACGCTGGCCGAGGCCGACGCGCTGTGCGCCAAGTTCCGCATCTCCGGCGTGCCGATCGCCGACGAGGCCGGCAAGCTGCTCGGCATCGTCACCAACCGCGACATGGCCTTCGAGTCGGACCGCAGCCGCCAGGTCCGCGAGATCATGACCCCGATGCCGCTGATCACCGGCAAGGTCGGCATCTCCGGCGAGGACGCGATGGCGCTGCTGCGCCGCCACAAGATCGAGAAGCTCCCGCTGGTCGACGACGAGGGCCGGATCAAGGGCCTGATCACCGTCAAGGACTTCGTCAAGGCCGAGCAGTACCCGAACGCCGCCAAGGACGCCGAGGGCCGTCTGCTGGTCGGCGCCGCGGTCGGCGCCAGCGCCGAGGCCTTCGACCGGGCCCAGGCCCTGGTCGAGGCGGGCGTGGACTTCCTGGTCGTCGACACCTCGCACGGCCACAGCCACAACGCGCTGGCCTGGATCGAGAAGATCAAGTCGGCCGTCCGGGTCGACGTGGTCGGCGGCAACGTCGCCACCCGGGACGGCGCCCAGGCGCTGATCGACGCCGGTGTGGACGGCGTCAAGGTCGGCGTCGGCCCCGGCTCCATCTGCACCACCCGCGTCGTCGCCGGCATCGGCGTCCCGCAGATCACCGCCATCTACGAGGCCGCCCAGGCCTGCCAGGCGGCCGGCGTGCCGGTCATCGGCGACGGCGGCCTGCAGTACTCCGGCGACATCGGCAAGGCGCTGGCCGCCGGTGCCGACACCGTGATGCTGGGCTCGCTGCTGGCCGGCTGCGAGGAGTCCCCGGGCGAGCTGCTGTTCATCAACGGCAAGCAGTTCAAGTCCTACCGCGGCATGGGCTCGCTGGGCGCCATGCAGTCCCGCGGCCAGGGCCGCTCCTACTCCAAGGACCGCTACTTCCAGGCCGAGGTCGCTTCGGACGACAAGCTCGTCCCCGAGGGCATCGAGGGCCAGGTGCAGTACCGCGGCCCGCTGTCCGCCGTGCTGCACCAGCTGGTCGGCGGCCTGCGCCAGACCATGGGCTACGTCGGCGCCGGCACCATCGCCGAGATGGAGAGCAAGGGCCGCTTCGTCCGGATCACCTCGGCGGGCCTCAAGGAGAGCCACCCGCACGACATCCAGATGACCGTCGAGGCGCCGAACTACTCGTCCCGCTGAACGGACCGATCGGCTGAGGGGCCCGTCGCTGTGCTGCAGCGGCGGGCCCCTCGGCCTGTTCGGAGGCCGGGCCGTCGGGGCGCCACCAGCGGCAGTACGGGATACTGGGGGCGGCCGGGGTGACCCGGCGGGCATGAGCAACAAACCAGAAGGGCTCGAAGTGACTGAGATCGAGATCGGGCGAGGCAAGCGCGGCCGCCGGGCGTACGCCTTCGACGACATCGCCGTCGTCCCCAGCCGGCGTACGCGTGACCCGAAGGAGGTCTCGATCGCCTGGCAGATCGACGCCTACCGCTTCGAGCTGCCGTTCCTGGCCGCCCCCATGGACAGCGTGGTCTCGCCGCAGCAGGCCATCGCCATCGGCCGCCTCGGCGGCCTGGGCGTGCTGAACCTCGAAGGCCTCTGGACCCGCTACGAGGACCCGCAGCCGCTGCTGGACGAGATCGCCGCGATCACCGACGAGGCCACCGCGACCCGCCGCCTGCAGGAGATCTACGCCGCGCCGATCCGCGCCGAGCTGATCAAGCAGCGGATCCAGGAGGTCCGCGACTCCGGCGTGGTCACCGCCGCCGCGCTCTCGCCGCAGCGCACCGCCGAGTTCTCCAAGGCCGTCGTGGACGCCGGGGTCGACGTCTTCGTCATCCGCGGCACCACCGTCTCGGCCGAGCACGTCTCCAGCGCCGCCGAGCCGCTCAACCTCAAGCAGTTCATCTACGAGCTGGACGTCCCGGTGATCGTCGGCGGCTGCGCCACCTACACCGCGGCCCTGCACCTGATGCGGACCGGCGCGGCCGGCGTGCTGGTCGGCTTCGGCGGCGGCGCCGCCCACACCACCCGCAACGTGCTGGGCATCCAGGTGCCGATGGCCACCGCCGTCGCCGATGTCGCGGCCGCCCGCCGCGACTACATGGACGAGTCCGGCGGCCGCTACGTGCACGTGATCGCGGACGGTGGCGTCGGCTACAGCGGGGACATTCCGAAGGCGGTCGCCTGCGGCGCCGACGCGGTGATGATCGGCGCTGCGCTGGCCCGTGCCACGGACGCCCCGGGCAAGGGGTTCCACTGGGGCATGGAGGCCGTCCACGAGGAGCTGCCGCGCGGCAAGCGGGTGGACCTCGGCACGGTCGGCACCACCGAGGAGATCCTCACCGGGCCGTCGCACACTCCGGACGGCACCATGAACCTGTTCGGTGCGCTGCGGCGGGCGATGGCCACCACGGGGTACACGGAGCTGAAGGAGTTCCAGCGGGTCGAGGTGACGGTCAACCCGGCGCTGGACAACCGCTGAGGGGTGTGCTGACGCAGGTACGGAGGCCTCTGCCGGATTGCCGGTGGGGGCCTTCGGGCTTTCCGGGGGTGGTCAGGCGCGGTTCGCGGTGCGGCGGGTGAGGAGGAAGCCGCCGATCAGGGCGATGGCGTAGAAGGTGAGGTCGAGGGGGCGCAGGTCGGCGCGCCAGGAGGTGAGGGTGTCGTGGAGGAGGCCGCGCGGGGTGCTGGTGCCGGTGTGCACGACGCGGAGTTGCTGGGTCAGCTGGCCGAGTAGCAGGGCGCCGGCCGAGAGCAGGGCGCCGAGGGGCGGGAGTAAGCGGTTTCGGCCGCCGAGCAGGCCCAGCGGGAGGGCGACCAGGCCGGCCTGGGCGATGGCCAGCCAGCCGAGGCTGTCGGCGGCGCGCAGCGGGGCGCAGCCGTAGGCCAGGCCGGCCAGCAGGGCGGCGAGCGGGGCCAGGAGGAGGGCGAGGGCGGTGCGGCGGCGGGGTGTGCGCCGGTGGGCGGCGGGGGTGCCGGGGTCGTAGCCGGTGACCGGGACGCCGGGCATGCCGGGGGCGACGTAACCCTCGGGGGTCTCCAGGGCGGGTGCGACCGAGTAGTGCTGGGCGGTGCGCGGTCGGAGCGATGGGCCGTCAGCGCCCGGTGCGGGTGCGGTCATGGGCGTCGAGTCCCCCCGGAAAGACTATGAGCTGCCGAACGGTAGCAGCGCTTCGGGCAGATCTTGGCGAGTTTTCGATCACAGATCGGGCACGGAGCGTCGCACCCGTTCCGGTTCGTCCCGGCTTGGGCCGGGGGGCGGGTGGTAGTCGGCCCTCCGGACAGGGGATGATGGAGGCTTGGGCGTTCGGGCCCGGGCCGGGCCGACGCGCCGTCACCACGACCGCCAGCAGCACATGGGGGAACGTTCCGAATGACCCAGGCGCAGGGTTCCACCGGCCGCCTCCTGGCCGGCCGCTACCGGCTGAACGGCGTGCTCGGACGCGGTGGCATGGGTACCGTCTGGCGCGCCGAGGACGAGATGCTGGGCCGGACGGTCGCGGTCAAGGAACTGCGGATGAACGCCAGCGTCGAGGAGGAGGAGAAGCACCGGCTGATCGTCCGGACGCTGCGCGAGGCGAAGGCGACCGCGCGGATCCGGCACAACTCGGCGGTGACCGTCTTCGACGTGGTCGACGAGGACGACCGGCCGTGGATCGTCATGGAGTTGGTCGAGTCCCGCTCGCTGGCCGACGTCGTCCGGGAGGACGGGCCGCTGGCACCCGCCCGGGCGGCGGAGATCGCGCTGGACGTGCTGGGCGTGCTGAGCGCGGCGCACGCGCTGGGCATCCTGCACCGGGACGTGAAGCCGTCCAACGTGCTGATCGGCGAGGACGGCCGGGTCGTGCTCACCGACTTCGGGATCGCGAGTGTCGAGGGCGACGCCTCGATCACCTCCACCGGGATGCTGGTCGGCGCTCCCTCGTACATATCCCCGGAGCGGGCGCGCGGGCAGAAGCCCGGGCCGCCGGCCGACCTGTGGTCGCTGGGCGGCACGCTGTACGCGATGGTCGAGGGGCGGCCGCCGTACGACCGCGGCTCGGCGCTGGCCACCCTGACCGCGGTGATGACCGAGGAGCTGACCACGCCGGCGAACGCCGGGCCGCTGCTGCCGGTGATCGAGGGGCTGCTGGAGAAGGACCCGGCGAAGCGGCTGGACGCCTCGCAGACCCGGTCGATGCTCAAGCGGGTGGTGGCGGAGTCGACCGCGAAGGCCGAGTCGACCACCCAGCACGCGATGCCGGTCGAGCCGTCGGCCGTGGCCGGGGAGTCGAAGGGCGAGAAGGCCGAGAAGGGCGAGGCCGGGGCGGAGAAGGCCGAGAAGGCCGGGAAGGCCGGGAACGAGCCGGAGAAGGCCGGGGGCGGGGAAGCGGGCGCGGCGAAGGAGCCGCCGAAGCGGACTGTGGGCGGGCTGCTGGGGACGGTCCGGGTGGGCAGTCGGGCCCGGGACGAGGCGCCCGTTGCGAAGGCTGCGGCCGAGCCGGCGCCGAGTCCGGCGGCCGAGCCGATCCGGCCGGTGACCAGTGAGTGGACGATGGGGGCGACCCAGGCGGCCGGGGCCGATCCGCGCAAGGGGCGGCGGCGGCTGGCGGTGGTCACCGTGGTGCTGGTGCTGCTGCTGATCGCCGGGATCGTTGCGGTGGCCCAGGCCGTGGGCGGTGGGGACGGCGGTGCGAAGGGGGAGAGCACCCACGGTGCGGGTGCCACCTCGCCGGTCGCGGCGACCACCGGGGCCACGCCGGGTCAGAGTCCGGCGGCGCCTTCCACCGAGCCGGCTCCTGCGGGGACGGCCGCCGAGCCGACCGGTACGGCGGACTCCTCGGCCGCCGCGCCGCCGCCGGCGGCCACCACTGCGGCCCAGGCGCCGACGTCGGCGCCGACGCCGGCGCCGACGGCCGAGCCGGCGCCGACCCAGACCACGGGCGGCGCGGTGCCGGCCGGCTACCACGTGTACCAGGACCCGAGCGGCTTCTCCGTCACCCTGCCGGACTGGCTGCAGCCGGTCGGGTCGGACTCCAACCGGCGGATCTTCAAGAACTCGGCAGACGGCAGCCAGCTGCGGATCGAGTGGACCACCTCGCCCGGCGCGAGCGCGCTCGGTGACTGGCAGGATTCGGAGCCCAACGTCCGCGGCCAGGTGACGAACTACCAGAGACTGAACCTGGCGGCGATCACCTACCGGCAGTGGAGCAACGCCGCGGACTGGGAGTGGACCAACGGCACGCCCAAGACCCACTCGCTGAACCGGGGCTTCGTGACCGGCAACCCGGCCAAGTACGGCTACTCGATCTACTGGATCGTCCCTGACGCCCAGTGGGCCGCGCAGGCTCCCGCCCGAGACGTCGTCTTCAACAGCTTCCAGCCGGCACCGTAGGGCTCAGCCGATCAGGCGCTGAAGGAGCCGCTCAGTAGGCTGCTCGGTGAGCGAGAGGAACTGGCATGCGAGGCAGCCCTGGCCAGTTGTTGGCGGGTCGGTACCGGCTGACGGACCGTCCCGAACTACTGCGCGCGTCCGCGGTGGACGAGCACACCGGTGAGTCGGTGCTGCTGCGCGCCGTGGAGTTGCCCGCGCTGCTGACCGCCGGCCAGGATCCGGACGAGCCCAACCCCGGGCACGGGGACCGGCTGGTGCGGCGGGTGGCGGCGGTCGGCTCGGCCGCGCCGACCTGGCATCCGCGGCTGCTGCGCGGGGTCGGCGCCTTCGTCGAGGGCGAGTTGCTGTGGACGGTGGAGGAGCGGCCCGCGGGCTGGACGCTGGCCGAACTGCTCACCGCCGGGCCGCTCCCGCCGTACCGGGCGGCAGAGTTGGCGGCCGACCTGGCCGGCGCGCTGCGGGCGCTGCACGAGGCCGGGATCTCCCACGGCAATGTGACCGCCGAGTCGGTGCTGGTCTGCGAGGACGGCGCGGCGATGCTCGGCGGGCTGCTCACCGGGGTGGCGCAGGAGGCGCTGGCCGAGGACCTCGGCGGGCCGGGCGGACGGCGGCGGTACGACGTCCGGGCCACGCTGGTCGGCCCGGTGGCCGAGCGCTGGCCGCTGGACGGCGGGCCGGCGGGGGACTGCTGGTCGCTCGGGGCGCTGCTGCAGCGGATGGTCACCGGCCGCTCGCCGTTCCCGGAGGCCGGTGTGCCGGAGCTGGTGACGGCGGTCCGGGACGGGCGACGTGAACCCTCGGTGGTCTGCGGGCCGTTGGCACCCTTGGTCGAGCGGCTGCTGCAGCCCGACCCGACGCTGCGGCCCACCGCCCAGGTGGTGCGGGGCGAACTGGCGGCGCTGCTGGCGGGCGCCCCGGAGCCGGCCGACGAGGAGCGGGCGGCGCGGGAGGTGGAGCTGAAGCCGGAGGCGCCGTTGGTGCCGTTGCGGCCGCGTCGGCGTGGGCGGGGCGGGCGGTCGGACGGGGTCGCGCCGGAGGCCGGCGCGGCGCGGGGCGGCGGGGGGAGGAGCTCCCGGATATCCCCGGCCCTGTTGGGGCCGCTGCTGGTGGGGGGAGTGTTCCTGCTGCTGGTGCTGGGCATCGTCGCCGTGGTGCTGTTCGCGGGCTGACGGTCCGGTCACCCGCCGGTCCGCAGGTCCGGGGGGTGGGCGAGATTACCGGGCTCGGCGAGGTACGCCTAGGGTGTCCGTGGGATCTGTTCGAACAGTGGTCTGCAGCGGGCTTTCCGCCGCGGTGACGGCAGGTGGAATCGAGAGGGGGAGCGGTCGCCGATGGGCGTGCAGGACCGGCCGGAGGCGGCCGAAGCGGAGCGGTTGCTGGCCGGGCGGTACGAGCTCGGCGAGCGGCTCGGTCGGGGCGGGATGGGCACGGTCTGGCGGGCCTGGGACCGGATGCTTGACCGCGAGGTCGCGGTCAAGGAGCTGACCGTCAACCACCTGCCGGAGGAGGACCTGCAGATCCTGCACACGCGGATGAAGCGCGAGGCCAGCGCCGCCGCCCGGATCAAGCACCCCGGCGTGATCACCGTGCACGACGTGCTGGAGCAGGACGGCCGGCCGTGGATCGTGATGGAGCTGGTCGACGGCCGTTCGCTGGCCGACGTGATCAGCCAGGACGGCACCCTGCCGCCGCGCGCCGCCGCCGAGGTCGGCAGCCAGGTGCTCGCCGCGCTGCACCGCGGCCACCAGCTCGGCGTGCTGCACCGGGACGTCAAGCCGGCCAACGTGCTGCTGGAGCGCGGCACCGGGCGGGTGGTGCTGCTGGACTTCGGCATCGCCAAGTACGAGGGCTCGACCGAGCTGACCCGGCCGGGGGACCTGGTCGGCTCGCCGGACTACCTGGCGCCCGAGCGCGCCCAGGGCGAGCGGCCCGGGCCGGCCTCCGACCTGTGGGGCCTCGGGGCGACGCTGTACGCGGCGGTCGAGGGCCAGTCGCCGTTCCGCCGGGACTCGCCGATCACCACGCTGGCCGCGGTGGTCGACGAGCCGCTGCCGGAGTCGCGCCGGGCCGGTCCGCTCGGGCCGGTGCTGGCCGCGCTGATGGCCAAGGATCCGGCCGACCGGCCGAGCGCGGACGAGGCGGCTCGGATGCTGGCCGAGGTGCAGGCCGGGCACACCATGGGGCTCACGTCGGTGGGGCCGTCGGCCACGCCGGTGCGCACCCCCACCCAGTCGGTGCCGGTGGTGGACCGCTGCGAGGGGCCGGACGGGACCGCCGAGTCGTCGGCGGAGGGCTCGGAGGAGCCGACCGATCCACGTCCGGCTGCTGCCGTGACCGCCGTGGCGGGCACGGTCCCGCCCACCGTTCAGCACACCGCCGGGGGCGTGCCCGCCGCCGTACAGGCGCACACCGCCGTCGGGGCGCCGGGCGTGCACTCCGCCGCGCCCGCGCGTGGTCCGGCCGGACGCCGCAACCGGATGAAGCTCGTCGCCATCGCGGTGGCGGTCGGCGTGCTGGCCGCGGGTGCGACCTTCTTCGCCACCCGGCATCTGTCCGGCTCCCCGGTCGCCGACCCCACCCCGACCGCGCAACCGGACACGGCCGAGCCCTCCGACGCGCTGGCGACCGGCACCGCGACCCCGGGCGCGGACGCGCCCGCCGGCTACCGCTGGGTCGACGACCCGGCCGGTTTCCGCTTCCCGCTGCCGACCGGGAACCCGGCCTGGCAGCGCAGCATCGGGACCGACAGCAACCAGATCTTCTACAGCCCCGACGGCAGGACGCACTACCTGCAGTTCGCGGTCACCGTCGGCCAGTCGGTCAAGCCGCTGGACCACATGCGGGAGATGGAGGCCAGCGTCTCCAAGTCGCTCAAGGACTACAAGCAGCACCGGATGGCGAGCACCGCGGTGAACGGTCGCGAGGCGGCCGTCTGGGAGTTCAGCTACGCGGCCAAGGAGGGTGGCCGCCGGCGCGCGATCGAGACCGAGTTCATCGACGAGGACGGCACCGCGTACGCCGTCTACTCCTCCAGCCCGGACAAGGGCAACGAGTGGAACGAGGCCCTGCAGCGCTTCCACACGGTGCTCAACGCCTTCACGCCGACCCGCTGAGCCGGGGCACCGGGCGGGGTGGTGGCCCGTAAGGGCGGAGCGCCCCGCTTTCGCCCGACTGCGGCAGATTCTTGTTACCGACGGGTACCGCGCCGGGCGCCGAAGGCCTAGGCTGCGCCGTATGTCGGACCTCACAGCAGATGCAGTGGCCACCGAACACCCCGGCGCCTCCCCCGCGGGCGGCAACCCGACCGCCCCCGGCGGCGGCCGGACCGTCGCGTCCGCCGTCCCCCGCTCCCTGGTCGACCGGCTGGCCACCGGGGTCACCGCCACCGCCGAGCCCAGCGTGGTGGAGACCGTCGCCCCGCTGACCGGTGAGCGGCTGGCCGGTCTGCCGCAGTCCACCCCGGCCGACGTCGAGGTCGCCTTCCAGCTGGCCCGCCGCGCCCAGGCCGCCTGGGCCGCGCTGCCGGTGCGCCGCCGCGCGGCCGTGCTGCTGCGCTTCCACGACCTGCTGCTCAAGCGGCAGGACGAGGTGCTGGACCTGGTCCAGGCCGAGACCGGCAAGGCCCGACTGCACGCCTTCGAAGAGGTCCTGGCCGTCGCCATGGCCGCCCGGCACTACGGGCGCGCCGCGCAGGGCTACCTGAAGGACCGGCGCCGCGGCGGCGCGCTGCCGGTGCTCACCCACACCGTGGAGGCCCGCCGCCCCAAGGGCGTGATCGGCCACATCTCGCCGTGGAACTACCCGCTGGAGCTGTGTGTCGGGGACCTGCTGCCCGCCTTCGTGGCCGGCAACGCGGTGGTCAACAAGCCCGACACCCAGACCGCGCTGACCGGGCTGTGGGCCCGGGAACTGCTGATCGAGGCCGGGCTGCCGGCCGACCTGTGGCAGGTCGTGATCGGCGACGGCCCGGTGATCGGCCCCGCCGTGGTGGAGCACGCCGACTACGTCTCCTTCACCGGCTCCACCCGCACCGGCCGCGAGGTCGCCCAGCGCGCCGCCGCCCGGCTGGTCGGCGCCTCGCTCGAACTCGGCGGCAAGAACGCCATGCTGGTGCTCTCCGACGCCGACGTCGACGCGGCCGCCGCGGGCGCCGTACGGGCCTGCTTCTCCTCGGCCGGGCAGCTGTGCATCTCGATCGAGCGGCTGCTGGTGCACCGCTCGGTGGCCGACCGGTTCCTGGAGCGCTTCGTCGCCCGCACCCGGGCGCTGCGGCTGGGCGGCGGCCTGGCGTACGGCGCCGACATGGGCTCGCTGGTCTCCGCCCGGCAGCTGGACACCACCACCCGGCACGTGGAGGAGGCGGTCAAGGCCGGCGCCACCGTGCTGACCGGCGGGCGGGCCCGGCCCGACCTCGGCCCGTACTTCTACGAGCCGACCGTCCTGGACGGGGTGACCCCGGAGATGGCGGTCTGCGGCGAGGAGACCTTCGGACCGGTCGTCTCGGTCTACCGCTTCGACACCGAGGAGGAGGCGGTGGCCGCCGCCAACTCCACGCCGTACGGCCTGAACTCCAGCGTCTGGACCAGGGACCTGCGGCGCGGCCGGGCGGTCGCGGCCCGGCTGCGGACCGGGACGGTCAACGTCAACGAGGCCTACGCGGCCGCGTACGGCTCGGTGGCCGCGCCGATGGGCGGCATGGGCGACTCGGGGCTGGGCCGGCGGCACGGCGCCGACGGCATCCTGCGCTTCACCGAGGCGCAGACCATCGCCACCCAGCGGCTGATGCCGATCGCGCCCTCGTTCGGGCTGGACGACAAGCAGTTCGCCGCCGTGATGACCGGCGGGCTGCGGGCGCTCAAGGCGCTGCGGTTCAAGTAGGTCCGCGGTTCGAGTAGGGCTGCGGTTCATGTAGGTCCGCGGTTCGAGTAGCGCCGACCAGCTTCCCCCCAAGGCAGGTTCGACCCCCGAAGGAGCAGTGGCAGATGGTGGAGTCCGGTGATGCGGCGGAGTTCGACTACGACGTGGTCGTGGTCGGCTCCGGCTTCGGCGGTTCGGTCGCGGCGCTGCGGCTGACCGAGAAGGGCTACCGGGTCGCCGTCCTGGAGGCCGGGCGGCGCTTCGAGCGGGACGAACTGCCGCGGAACTCCTGGGACCTGCCGAACTACCTGTGGGCGCCGCAGCTCGGGCTGTACGGCATCCAGCGGATCCACCTGCTGGCCAACGTGCTGATCCTGGCCGGCGCCGGGGTCGGCGGCGGCTCGCTGAACTACGCCAACACCCTGTACGTGCCGCCGAAGGCCTTCTTCGAGGACCGCCAGTGGCGCCACATCACCGACTGGCAGGAGGAGTTGGCGCCGTTCTACGACCAGGCGCAGCGGATGCTCGGGGTCCGGCTGAACCCGACCGTCACGCCGTCCGACGTCCACCTCAAGGCGGCCGCCGAGAAGATGGGCGTCGGGGACACCTTCCACATGGCGCCGGTCGGGGTCTTCTTCGGGGACGGCAAGGACACCGACGGCGCCGCCAAGGCGGCGCCCGGCGAGGAGGTCGCCGACCCGTACTTCGGCGGTGCCGGCCCGGCCCGCAAGGCCTGTGTGGAGTGCGGAGAGTGCATGACCGGCTGCCGGCACGGCGCCAAGAACATGCTCACCGAGAACTACCTGTACCTGGCGGAGCGGGGCGGCGCCGAGATCCATCCGCTGACCACGGTGGCCCGGATCCGGGAGCACCGGGGAGCCGACGGGAACCCCGGCTTCGCGGTGGACGTGCGCCGCACCGACTCCCGGTCGAAGACCGACCGGGTGAAGGCCGGCGCCCGGACCATCACCGCCGCTCGGGTGGTGGTCGCGGCCGGTACCTACGGCACCCAGTCGCTGCTGCACCGGATGCGCGACGCCGGCCACCTGCCCCGGATCTCCGACCGGCTCGGCGAGCTGACCCGCACCAACTCCGAGGCGCTGGTGGGCGCGCAGACCACCGACCGGCGCTACGGCACCAAGGCGGACTTCACCAAGGGCGTCGCGATCACCTCCTCGATCCACCCGGACGCCAACACCCACATCGAGCCGGTCCGCTACGGCAAGGGCTCCAACGCGATGGGCGCGCTGTCGATCGCCCAGGTCAAGGGCGGTGGGAAGGCCCCGCGCTGGCTGCGCTACCTGGGCAACTCGGCGCTCCACCCGGTGACCTTCGCCCGCTCGATGAACCAGCGCGGCTGGTCCGAGAAGACGATCATCGGCCTGGTGATGCAGTCGCTGGACAACTCGATCACCGTCTCGCTCAAGAAGGGCCCGCTGGGCAAGCCCCGGCTCACCTCCAGCCAGGGCCACGGCACCCCCAACCCGACCTGGATCCCGGCCGCCGAGCAGGGTGCCCAGGCGCTGGCCGACGAGATCAACGGCTTCGCGGGCAGCACCGTCGGCGAGATCTTCGACATCCCGATGACCGCGCACTTCCTCGGCGGCTGCCCGATCGGCGACGCCCCCGAGACCGGCGTGGTCGACCCGTACCACCGGCTGTACGGGCACCCCGGGATCAGCGTGGTGGACGGCGCGGCCGTCTCCGCCAACCTCGGCGTCAACCCGTCCCTCACCATCACCGCGCAGGCCGAGCGCGCGCTGTCGATGTGGCCCAACAAGGGCGAGGCGGACCGGCGCCCGGCCCAGGGCGAGGCCTACCGCCGGGTCGACCCGGTGGCGCCGGTGCGTCCGGCCGTGCCGGAGGGCGCCTTCGGTGCGCTGCGACTGCCGTTGCTGCCCGTCCCGGAGGTCCCGAAGAAGCGCGACTGAACCGGGCTCGGAGGGCCAACCCGCCCGGCCCGTCACTCGGTTGACATCCGTTCGGGTCCGATGGGATAAACGGGCTCCCTGGGGGACCAGGAACTCGTCGAGCGGGGGGAATGCGGTCCATGGCCAACTGCGCATCGTGCGGCGCGACTTCGGTGGAGGGGGCGCCCGCCTGCGGCTCGTGCGGACGGCCGACGGCACCCCCGCCCCCGACGGCCGTCGCCCTGCCCGCCGTACCTCAGCCGCCCCACGGGCCGCCGCCCACCGTGCCGCCCGGGTACCACCCGCCGCCGCCCGGCCAGGGCGCCGGGTACCCACCGGCCGGCGGGCCGCCCGCGGTGGGCAGTTGGGGCGCCGGGCAGCCGTACTACCCGAAGGCCGTCCAGTCGCCGCTGGTGCGCTGGCTGACCGGCACGAACTGGCGCCCGGCCCTGCGGGCGGCCGTCGGGCCGACCGCGGTGCTGCTGCTGGCGGCGCTGGTCGCGGCGATACCCAGCGACTACACCCTCGACCGGGCCTTCCCCACGCCCGACTTCGGCGACCGCTTCCTCTCCACCCTGGCGATGGCGCTCAACGCGCTGGGCGCGCCGTTCCGGCTCGGCTTCCAGAACCCGGTCACCAGGAGCCGCTCGGAGAACCTGGACGTCACCTTCTGGCTGGTGCCGATGACGGTCACCGTCCTGTGGTGCCTGGCGCTCTGGCTCGGCCTGCGGGCCGGGCTGCGCCGGCGCAAGGCGGACGGCTCCCAGCTGTCCCGCGCCCAGGCGGCCGGCGAGGCGCTGCGCACGGCGGTGGTGCTCGGCCTGGTGACCGTGGTGCTCGGGCTGGTCGCCGGCAGCAGCTGGAATCCGGGGAACGCCGACAGCGACTACTACGGCTCCGGCCCGAGCTTCGGGAAGCCGTCCCTCAGCACGGACTCCGACTGGCTGTGGGCGGTCGGCTGGACCCTCCTGGTGGGCGGGCTGCTGGCCTTCGCCGTCTACGGCACCGACGCGCTGCGCTGGGCCGCCTGGCGCAGCCGGTCGGTGCGCGGCTGGGCGGTGGCCGTGCTGACGGCGGGCCAGGCGCTCGCACTGATCCTGGGCCTGGCCTCGGTGACGGCCTTCGTGCTGGTCGCGGTCACGAGCGACCAGGGCTGGCAGACGGCGCTCTCGCTGGCCTTCCTGCCCAACCTCGGCCTGCTGCTGCTCGGCCTGGGCTCGGGCGCCACGCTCCGCTCGGACAGCACCATGGACTCCGGCCCGGGGTGGAGCGAGTACCGCGACAGCCACCGGGAGTTCTCCTTCTTCGACCTGCACGGCGAGACCGCCGACTGGCGCTGGGCCGGCCTGCTGGCACTCGCCGCGGCGGCCCTGCTCGGCTGGACGGCCTACCGGCGGCAGCTGGACGCGGCCGACCGGCTCCGGCTGGCGGCCGTGTACGCCGCGCTGCTCACCGCGCTGACGGCGGCGTCCGGCGGGCTGGCCAGCACCTCGATGTCCTTCCTGGCGCCGACGTCGGGCAGCTGGGGCGGGGTGAACAACTCGACGTCCACCCAGGACACCTCGGCGGGGCTGGTGTTCCTCAGCGTGCTGGTGGCCAGCGTGGTCTGGGCGCTGGTCGGTGCGCTGCTGGTGCCCGCGTCGCTGGCGGCGCTCGGCGGCCGCGGGGCGGCTGTGCCGTACGGCCCGGTGCCGCCGGAGGTGCCGTACCCGGCCGGACCCGCGTACGGGATCCCGCCGCAGGGCCCGGTGCCGCCCGGCGTGCCCCCGCAGGCGCCGCCGTACGGGCCGGTGCCGCCGGAGGTGCCCCACCCGGCCGGGCCGGTGGCGGACGCGCCGGTGGTGGGGGTGAGCGAGGTGCTCGGCTCGCACGACGCGCCCCCCGCTCCCGCCGCCGGGGCGCCGCTGCCCGCGGACGCGCCGCGGCCGCCGGAGGAGGCGGTGGACCCGAGCGTCTGGCGCGACCACCCGTAGGAGCGCGACCACCCGTAGGAGACGGCCGGAAAAGGGCAAAGGGCCCCGCGGGGGAACGGGGCCCTTTGTCGCTCAGCACTCGGCGTCAGGGCTGCGCCAGGTGCTGGAGGTGACGGCGCCGGGGGAGGAGCGCCGTCCTGTCGGTTGGCTCGCGGTCGTGCCCCTTCGCCGCCGGCGTGGGTGGCCGGTGGAGCGGGGCGCGCGCTCCCGTGCGGCGGCGGGTCGGCGGGCAGGTCTGCGCCGGGCCCCCGCTCACGGAGCGTGAAGTGAAAACCGCTGTCGCCTTTCTGCGCGGCGACGGCGGAGACGTCGGTCCCGGACCCCCGCGGCGGGCCTGCCGGCCGCCGGGAGAACCGTTCACAGGGAGCATCGTGCTGGACGGAGGGCTTGCTCTGCAACCGGTTCGGCGTAGTTCGAACCAGTCCGTGTGCCGACGACGGTGTGCCGAATGATCACGGTGCGTAGTGGTCCAAAGGGCTGCGGCGCACGGGGACGCGCGTAGCGGCGCGGGACGGCGGGGGAGGTGCGCCCGGAGTGCGCCCCGGATCGAACGGTCGGTGCGATGGTCGGTGCGACGGCCGGCCCCGGGCGTCCCCGGGGGCCGGCCGTCCCACCTCTCGGCCCAGTCGCGGCCGGGGTCGCTGTCCCCTGCTTGCCGGCCGCGGCACCCGCGCACGGTCCCACGGCGCCGCGCTCCCCGGCGAGCCGGGGCGGCGGCGCCACGTGCGCCGGTGGACTGGGGTGAAGCTCCACGCGTGGTCCTGCAGTCCGTACGGCGATGCCCCCGGTCGGGGGCGGCGGCGCGTCTGGCGGACGCGGCGCGACCGTCCGGTCGTCAGAAGCAACGAAGCGCGGCCCCGACCGGTCACGGTCCTTTGGACGTGCAGACGAGTGAAACCGGACAGCCCGGTAGAATCGGTGTCCAGACACCCCACACCCGTCCGCCGCCGCTGCCCCTGCCGGGGAGGCGGTTCAGCGCGACACCTCGATACCGCTGCCGGAAGGCCGTCTGTGTCCTCTGCAATTCCCGTCCAGTCCGTGCCGGACAACGACACCGTCCTGGTGGTCGACTTCGGCGCCCAGTACGCCCAGCTCATCGCCCGTCGGGTGCGTGAGGCGCGGGTCTACAGCGAGATCGTGCCGAGCAGCATGCCGGTCGCCGAGATGCTCGCCAAGAACCCCAAGGCGATCATCCTCTCCGGCGGTCCGTCGTCGGTCTACGAAGAGGGCGCGCCGCAGCTCGACGGTGCGATCTTCGAGGCCGGTGTCCCGGTCTTCGGCATGTGCTACGGCTTCCAGCTGATGGCCAAGACGCTGGGCGGCACCGTCGACAACAACGGCGCCCGCGAGTACGGTCGCACCCCGCTGACCGTCTCCCGCACCGGCTCCACCCTGTTCGAGGGCGTCCCGGCGCAGCACTCGGTCTGGATGTCGCACGGCGACGCGTGCTCCGCCGCCCCGGCGGGCTTCACCGTCACCGCCTCCACCGACCTCGTCCCGGTCGCGGCCTTCGAGAACGACGAGGCCCGCCTCTACGGCGTCCAGTACCACCCCGAGGTGCTGCACTCCGACCACGGCCAGCAGATCCTGGAGCACTTCCTCTACCGCGGCGCCGGCATCGCCCCGACCTGGACCACCGGCAGCGTGGTCGAGGAGCAGATCGCCCTGATCCGCGAGCAGGTCGGCAACAAGCGCGCGATCTGCGGCCTGTCCGGCGGCGTGGACTCCGCGGTCGCCGCGGCCCTGGTCAACAAGGCCATCGGCGACCGGCTGACCTGCGTCTACGTCGACCACGGCCTGATGCGCAAGGGTGAGACCGAGCAGGTCGAGAAGGACTTCGTGGCCGCCACCGGCGTCCAGCTGAAGGTCGTCGACGCCTCCGAGCGCTTCCTGAACGCGCTGAAGGGGGTCAGTGACCCCGAGGAGAAGCGCAAGATCATCGGCCGCGAGTTCATCCGGGTCTTCGAGCAGGCCCAGGCCGAGATCGTCGCCGAGGCCGGCGCGCACGGCGAGTCGGTCGACTTCCTGGTCCAGGGCACCCTGTACCCGGACGTGGTGGAGTCCGGCGGCGGCACCGGCACCGCCAACATCAAGTCCCACCACAACGTCGGCGGCCTGCCCGAGGACCTGCAGTTCCAGCTGGTCGAGCCGCTGCGCAAGCTGTTCAAGGACGAGGTCCGGATGGTCGGCCAGGAGCTCGGCCTGCCGGAGGAGATCGTCCAGCGCCAGCCGTTCCCGGGCCCGGGTCTGGGCATCCGGATCGTCGGCGAGGTCACCAAGGAGCGCCTGGACCTGCTTCGCGACGCCGACGCGATCGCCCGCGAGGAGCTGACCGCGGCCGGTCTGGACCGCGAGATCTGGCAGTGCCCGGTCGTGCTGCTCGCCGACGTGCGCAGCGTGGGCGTGCAGGGCGACGGCCGCACCTACGGTCACCCGATCGTGCTGCGCCCGGTCTCGTCCGAGGACGCCATGACCGCCGACTGGTCGCGCCTGCCGTACGACGTGCTGGCGAAGATCTCCACCCGGATCACCAACGAGGTCCGCGACGTGAACCGCGTCGTCGTCGACGTCACCAGCAAGCCGCCGGGCACCATCGAGTGGGAGTAGCACTCCCGCGCCGCTAGGGCCTGTCCTCAGCCGGTGCCGAACGGCCGCGCCGTCGTTCCCGTATACGGGAGCGGCGGCGTTGCCGTTCGTTCCCCCGGTGGGGAGTTCGCGGCCCCGGGGTGGGACCTCCCACCGAAAGCGTGCAGGAGCGGGCAGAATGCGGACCGGACCTGTCAGGGAGTGGCAGGCCGCGAGGGAAGGTGTGAGGGATGTCGGAGGTCAGCAACTCCGAGGCGGTCGACGGGGGAGCGGCCGACCGGGCCGACCTGGCGGCGCAGCGGCGGGCGTTCGCGTCCCGGTACGCGCTGCTGCCGCTGCGGCTGTTCCTCGGCGTCACCTTCGTCTACGCCGCCCTGGACAAGCTCTCCGACGCGCACTTCCTGGCCGGCGCGGGCGACCCGGCCTCCTTCGTCTCGCAGACCCGGGCGGCCAGGGCCGGCGGCAGCCCGATCGCCTTCCTGCTCGGCCCGGCGCTGGACACGCCCACGCTGTCCGCGCTGGCCGTCGCCTTCGGCGAGCTGGCGGTCGGGCTGGGCACCCTGCTCGGTCTGTGGGGCCGGATCGCGGCGCTCGGCGGCGCTCTGATCAACCTGAGCCTGTGGCTGACCGTCAGCTGGAACGTGTCGCCGTACTACCTCGGCAACGACCTCGGCTACCTGATGGCCTGGACGCCGCTGCTGCTGGCCGGCACGCCGTACCTGTCGGTGGACGGCTACCTGGCCCGCCGGGCCGGGCGGGACCGCGAGCGGGGGCTGACCGAGGACCACGTCAAGCGCCGGGCGCTGGTGGACGGCGGGATCGCCGCGGTGGCGATCGGCGGCGCCGGGCTGCTGACCGGCTCGCTGACCCGCACCTTCGGCCGGGGCAAGCAGGCCGCGCCCAAGCAGTCCGCGGCTCCGGCCCCCAGCGCCACGGCGCCCGCCGCCAGCGCCACGGCGCCCGCCCCCACGGTGGCCGCGGCGAGCGTGCCGGTCGGCGGCTCGGCCCAGGTCAAGGACCCGGCCACCGGGGACGCCGTCTACATCGTGCAGCCCAAGGCCGGCCAGTACTGCGCCTTCTCCTCGGTGTGCACCCACTCCGGCTGCGCGGTGGACGCGCCGAAGAACGGCCAGCTGTACTGCCCCTGCCACGGCTCCCGGTTCGACGCCGCGACCGGCGCGGTGGTCAACGGGCCGGCCGTCAAGCCGCTGCCCAAGTACAGCGTCAGCAAGGACGGCGACAAGCTGACCCTGGGCCCGCTGCAGAGCTGACCCGTACGGGGGCTACTCGTCGCGGTCCGGCCTGCCCCGCCGGGCCACCGCGGCGACCGCGCCGGCCAGGCCGCCGACGCCGAGCACGATGAAGGTGACCGGGACGACGATCCGTCCGTTCACCGACCGGTCGTTGAGCGCGGCCACCAGGTAGAGCACGGCGATCACGGTGAACAGGCCGCCCGCGATCAGCGAGAACAGGTCGAGCCGGTGCTTCCTCACTGCTGGACCACCTTGATGTCGCCGAGGCCGAGGCCGAGTTGGAGATCGAGCGTGCCCTTGGACGGCTGACCGCCCACGGGGTAGAGCTGGTAGACGTGCCGTCCGGTGCCGTCGTGGTGGTCACCGGGGACGGTGACGTTGCCCAGGCCGACCCGGGTCACCAGGTTCACCGTGACGTCCGGCGGCAGGGTGACCACCAGCTCGCCGGCGCCGAGGTCGACCTTGGTGGTGAGGGTGCGGCCGGCGGGGTCGAGCCCGGACAGGTCCAGCCGGACGTTGCCGGCGCCGAGGTTGTAGCGGTCCTTCAGGTCGGCGGCCGAGCCGACCGTCCAGGAGCGGTCGCCGATGGCGTCCTGCACGGTGTGCGGCGCGTGGCCGGTGAAGGCCAGCACCAGGGTGGTCAGCAGGCCCAGCATCGCGAGCTTGCGGGCCTTGCCGAACTTCGCGGCCAGCAGCAGGGTCAGGCCGATCACCAGCAGCCCGGTGGCCAGCACGACGGTGCTCAGCCTGGTGACGTCGGTGTGGCCGACCGAGGCGGACCAGACCGCGGTGGCCGCGCCGATCGCCAGCAGGAAGCCGAAGAAGCCGAGCGGCGAGCGCTCCCTCGGGCGCCGGACGGCGGCCGGCTCGCGGCGGCGCTCCGGGCGCTCCCTGCGCAGCGGGTCGCCCTCCGGCAGGTCGGTGCGCTGCCACCAGGCCGGCGTCGGGCCGCCGGGCGGCGGCACCTTGGTGCCGTACGCGGGGGTGGGGCCGGCCGGGTCGGCGGCGCCGTACGGGTTGCGCTCGGGGTGGCGCGGGTCCCACAGGTAGCCGCTGGGGCCGGGGGCGGGGGAGTCGGCGGGGACGGTCCCGGCGGCCCGGTCGGCGGCGTGCCGGGCCCGGGTGGCCTCGTCCTGCGGCCGGCCGTGGTCGTCGGAGTCGGGGAAGTAGCGGTCGTACGGGCCGCCGTGGCGGCGTTCGCGGCCCCGGCCGCGGCGGCGCTCCGGGTCGTAGCGCACCGCCAGGAAGACCAGGCCGCCGAGCAGCAGCAGCGGGAACAGCTGGTCGCCGTCGCCCATCGAGGAGAAGAACACCCCGGTGCCGATCACGGTCAGCAGCACCGCGCCGATCGACTGGCCGTCGACCCGGCCGGTCAGCACCCGCTGGAGCTCGGTGCGCCCGCCGCGGCCCCTGCCGTCGGCGCCGGCCTCGGTCGGGACGATCAGCCAGGCCAGGCCGTAGAGGAAGAGCCCGAGGCCGCCGGAGAGGCAGAGCACCACGGTGACCACCCGGAACACCACCGGGTCGATGTCCAGGTGCCGTCCGAGGCCGCCGCAGACGCCGGCCACCACACGGTGGTGCTCGGTCCTGGTCAGCGGGGGGCGTTCCGGTTCCGGCGGGGCGGTGGGCCCGGCCTCCTGGATGCGGTGGTCCTCGGTCATGGGCACCATCCTTCCGGCAGGGGGCGGGCGGGCCCAACCGGGTACGGCCCTGCCCGTACCCTGACTTGTCCCTGATAAGCGTGGGGGACACACCCTGATGCGCCCGAAGGCGCCCGCGTGGAACCATCGGTGGCGTGGCAGCACCCGGTACCGATCCCCGCCCCCTCGCCCCCGACGCCGCGGCGTCGGCCGGCGCCGACCCGAACGTGCCCGACGACGGGCGCCCGCCCTACCGGCGGCTCTACCGCAGCCCGCACGGGCGGATGCTGGGCGGCGTCGCCAACGGCCTGGCGGTGCACCTCGGGCTGCCGGTCCGCTGGGTGCGGCTGGCCTTCGTGCTGCTGTTCTTCGCGCAGGGGATCGGCGCGCTGCTGTACGCGGCGTTCTGGTTCGTGGTGCCGATCGGCATCGGCGAGCCCTCGCAGCGCGGCGGCACCTACTGGGTGAACGTCAACGGGGTCTACGTCCCGACCTCGCCCTGGCTGCGGCCGGGCACGCCGCTGACCAAGGCCGGCGGCGGCTGGATCGGCCGGCTGCGCGAACTGCTCCAGCACGCGCTCCAGGGCGAGCCGGTCACTGCGGCCCCCGCCGTCGAGGGGGACGCCGAGGCCGGGAAGCGGCCCGCCACCAAGACCGGGCAGGGCGGCATCGGCCAGCTCGCCGCCCTGGTCATGCTCGTGATCGGCCTGATCGCCCTGCTGAACGTCCTCGGCTGGCAGACCGCCAAGCCGTACACCTGGCCGCTGCTGGCGATCGGCGTCGGCGTCGCGTTGGTCTGGCGGCAGGCCGACGACTCGCGCTGGCAGCGCTGGTTCGGCATCGAGGAGGGCGAGAAGCGGCGCGGCGCCTACACCCGGGTCGGCGCCGGCGTGCTGCTCGTGGTGGCCGGCACCATCGCGCTGCTCGCGATGCAGGGCAGTGGCTCCACCCTCGGCTCGGTGGTCCAGGCCTCGCTCGCCGTGCTGGCCGGGGTGCTGGTGCTGCTCGGCCCGTACGGCCTTCGGCTGTGGCAGGACCTCGGTGCCGAGCGCACCGCCCGCATCCGCGCCCAGGAGCGCGCCGAGATCGCCGCGCACATCCATGACTCGGTGCTGCACACCCTCACCCTGATCCAGCGTCGGGCCGAGGACCCCAAGGAGGTGCTGCGCCTCGCCCGCTCCCAGGAGCGCGAGCTGCGGCTGTGGCTGTACCGCCCCGAGGCCGCCGCCGAGGCCGCACCGGACACCATGGCGGAGACCCTGCGGGCCGCCGTCGCCGAGGTCGAGGACCGGCACGGCGTCCCGGTCGAGCTGGTGATCGTCGGCGACTGCCCGATGGACGAGAAGATCGCGGCACAGATGCAGGCCGCGAGGGAGGCGACCGTCAACGCGGCCAAGTACGGTGGCGGGGGACCGGTCCAGGTCTACGCCGAGGTGGAGGGGAGGACGGTGTCGGTGTTCGTCCGCGACCACGGCCCCGGCTTCGACCCCGACACGGTGCCCGAGGACCGGATGGGCGTACGGGAGTCGATCATCGGCCGGATGAAGCGTCACGGTGGCACCGCTCGGGTGCGGCCGGCGGCGGGCGGCGGCACCGAGGTCGAGCTGGAGATGGAGAGAACGAATGACTGAGGCAGCTCCGGAGCGCACGGCCAGGGTCGTCCTGGTGGACGACCACCGGATGTTCCGGACGGGGGTCCGGGCCGAGATCGGCCGCACCGAGGTGACCGGCATCGACGTGGTGGGCGAGGCCGACGACGTGGACTCGGCGGTCCAGGTGGTCGCCGAGACCAGGCCCGACGTGGTGCTGCTCGACGTGCACCTGCCCGGCGGCGGCGGCGTCGAGGTGCTGCGCCGCTCGGTCGGCGTGATGGGCGAGCAGGGCGGGGTGAAGTTCCTGGCGCTGTCCGTCTCGGACGCCGCCGAGGACGTCATCGGCGTGATCCGGGGCGGCGCGCGCGGCTACGTCACCAAGACCATCACCGGGACCGACCTGGTCGACGCGATCTTCCGGATCGCCGACGGCGACGCGGTCTTCTCGCCCCGGCTGGCCGGCTTCGTGCTGGACGCCTTCGCCGCCACCGACACCCCGCCGGTGGACGAGGACCTGGACCGCCTCACCCAGCGCGAGCGCGAGGTGCTCCGGCTGATCGCACGCGGCTACGCCTACAAGGAGATCGCCAAGCAGCTCTTCATCTCGGTGAAGACCGTCGAGAGCCACGTCTCCGCCGTCCTGCGCAAGCTCCAGCTCAGCAACCGCCACGAGCTCACCCGCTGGGCCACCGCCCGCCGCCTGGTCTGATCCGGCCCGCCGAGCCCGCCCGCCCCGGATTCCTCGGGGCGGGCGGGCTTGTCCGTGGGTGGCCATAGACTCGTCAGTGCCATGAGTAGCCTCTTTGACGACCTCCCGCTCCCCGGTTTCGAGGCACCCGCCGCCGGGTCGAAGCTGCCCGCCGCGCCCGCCGACGCGATCGACGAGGAGCCCCCGCCGTACGAGGACGAGGTGCCGTACGACGCGTACGAGGAGGCGATCCCGGAGGGGCTGTTCCACACCACGGCTTTCAATGAGCCAGGGGGCGCCGCGGAGACCGAGCGGGACGCCTGGTACCGCAACGGCGCCGCCCGGCCGGTGGTGGACCCGGCGCAGCTGCTGGAGGGGATGAACGACCCGCAGCGCGAGGCCGTCCTGCACGCCGGCTCGCCGCTGCTGATCGTGGCCGGGGCCGGCTCCGGCAAGACCCGGGTGCTGACGCACCGGATCGCCCACCTGCTGGGCGCCCGCGGGGTGCAGCCGGGCGAGATCCTGGCGATCACCTTCACCAACAAGGCGGCCGGCGAAATGCGCGAGCGCGTCGAGGCGCTGGTCGGCCCGCGCGCCCGGGCGATGTGGGTGTCCACCTTCCACAGCGCCTGCGTGCGGATCCTGCGCCGCGAGTCCAAGGTGCTGGGCTTCACCTCCAGCTTCTCGATCTACGACTCGGCCGACTCGCAGCGGCTGATGTCGCTGGTCTGCCGCGACCTCGACCTGGACCCGAAGCAGTTCCCGCCGAAGTCCTTCACGGCGAAGGTCAGCAACCTGAAGAACGAGCTGATCGACGAGGAGACCTTCGCCGACCAGGCCGCCAACCCGATGGAGAAGAAGCTCGCCGAGGCGTACGCGCTCTACCAGCGGCGGCTGCGCGAGGCCAACGCGCTCGACTTCGACGACATCATCATGACGACGGTGAACCTGCTGCAGGCCTTCCCGAACGTCGCCGAGCACTACCGCCGCCGGTTCCGGCACATCCTGGTCGACGAGTACCAGGACACCAACCACGCCCAGTACATGCTGGTCCGGGAGCTGAGCGGCGGATCCGTCGCGGCCGCCCCCAAGCGCACCGCGGACGGGGACTTCGTGAATCCGGCCGCCGGGCGGCTGGCCGAGGTGCCGCCGGCCGAGCTGTGCGTGGTCGGTGACGCGGACCAGTCGATCTACGCCTTCCGCGGCGCGACCATCCGCAACATCCTCCAGTTCGAGGAGGACTACCCGAACGCGACCACGATCCTGCTGGAGCAGAACTACCGCTCCACCCAGACCATCCTGAGCGCCGCCAACGCCGTCATCGAGCGCAACGCCAACCGGCGCGAGAAGAAGCTGTGGACGGCCGGCGAGCACGGTGAGAAGGTCATCGGCTACGTCGCGGACGACGAGCACGGCGAGGCCCAGTTCATCGCCGACGAGATCGACCGGCTCACCGACAAGGGCGAGGCCAAGCCCGGCGACGTCGCGATCTTCTACCGCACCAACGCCCAGTCCCGCGTGTTCGAGGAGGTGTTCATCCGGGTCGGCCTGCCGTACAAGGTGGTCGGCGGGGTGCGCTTCTACGAGCGCAAGGAGGTCCGGGACGTCCTGGCGTACCTGCGGGTGCTCTCCAACCCGGAGGACACCGTGCCGCTGCGCCGGATCCTCAACGTGCCCAAGCGCGGCATCGGCGAGCGGGCCGAGGCGATGATCGACGCGCTGGCCGCGCGGGAGCGGATCTCCTTCGCCCAGGCGCTGGTGCGGGTGGACGAGGCGTACGGGATGGCCGCCCGCTCGGCCAACGCGGTGAAGAAGTTCAACACCCTGATGGCCGGGCTGCGCCAGGTCGTCGAGTCGGGCGCGGGCCCGGCGGCCGTGCTGGAGGCCGTCCTGGAGGAGACCGGCTACCTGGCCGAGCTCCAGGCCTCCACCGATCCGCAGGACGAGACCCGGGTGGAGAACCTCCAGGAGCTCGCCTCGGTGGCGCTGGAGTACGAGCAGGACCCGGGCGAGCGGCCGGACGCCGAGGACGAGGGCGCGCCGCCGGTCGGCTCGCTGGCCGACTTCCTGGAGCGGGTCGCGCTGGTCGCCGACTCTGACCAGATCCCCGATGAGGACGAGGAGGGGCAGGGCGTCATCACGATGATGACCCTGCACACCGCCAAGGGCCTGGAGTTCCCGGTGGTCTTCCTGACCGGCATGGAGGACGGGATCTTCCCGCACATGCGGGCGCTCAACCAGGTCAAGGAGCTGGAGGAGGAGCGCCGGCTCGCGTACGTGGGGCTCACCCGGGCCCGCGAGCGGCTCTACCTGACCCGCTCGGTGCTGCGCAGCGCCTGGGGGCAGCCGGCCTACAACCCGGCCTCGCGCTTCCTGGAGGAGATCCCGGAGACGCTGGTCGAGTGGAAGCGGACGGGGGCGGCGCAGGCGCCGGTCCAGCGCGGCTACTCCTCGGGCTCGTCCTGGGGCAAGTCCTCGTCCGGGGGCTCGCGTTCCGCCGGGTCCTCGTCGACGGCGGCTTCGCCGAAGGCGGGCTGGGGGCAGTCGGCGCGGCGCTCCGGCAAGGTCGTGGACCGCGAGGTCGTCGCGCTCGCGGTCGGCGACCGGGTCACCCACGACACCTTCGGGCTGGGCACGGTGACGGGCGTGACGGGCGTCGGCGACAACGCGCAGGCCGAGGTGGACTTCGGCTCCGGCGGCCGCAAGCGGCTGGTCCTGCGCTACGCGCCGGTCGAGAAGCTCTGACCGACCCCGGCTAGCGCGGGTCCAGCCCGTTCGAGAGGAACCAGGGCAGCGGGTCGACCGGCCCGCTGCCCGGCGGCCGGATCTCGAAGTGCAGGTGCGGCCCGGTGCTGTTGCCGCTGCTGCCGACGTAGGCGATCACGTCGCCCTGCTTCACCGGCCCCTTGCGGACCTTGTACGCCCGCAGGTGGCACATCCAGGCCTCGGTGCCGTCCGGCATCTTCAGTATCGACATGTAGCCGTAGAACGGGTTCCACTGCGTCCGGATCGTGCCGTCGGTGACGGCGTACACCTCGGAACCGCCGTCCACCGGGAAGTCGATGCCGGTGTGCCGGTTCATCCAGTGGGTGCCGGCCGCGCCGAAAAGCTCGCCGAGGCCGTGCTTGGCCACCGGCATGACCACCTTGGGCTTGACCGGGTCGGCCGTCGGCTGGGCGGTCGGGGCGCCGGTGGGCTGTCCGTCGCCGGGCTGGGCGCCGCTCAGCGGCTGACGGGCGTCGCCGCGCGAGGCCTGGGCGGCCTGGTCGGCGTCGGCGGCCGCCTGCTGGGCGGTCTGCTTCGCCGCCGTCTGGTCGGGGGCGTCGGCCGCCGACGCCTGCGGCGGCACCCGGTCGGCCTGCTCCTGGATCACCGTGACGCCCGCCGCCCCGGCGACCCCGAGCGCGGCCACCGACGGGACGGCGACCCGGAACAACGCGGCCCGGGTAGCCGCCCTGGCGGCGCCGCGGCGCTGGGCGCGGGACTGCTCGCGGGCGGCGAGGCGCAGCTGCGCACGGGTCGGACGGGCGGCTGCTTCGGGAGCCATCGGGGGCTGCCTCCTCGGTGGGCCTCGGGCACGTCATCGTGTGAGGTGAACAGCGGTGACTGTAGCCCCAGGCCCGACGCCCCGGAAAAACCGCCGGTTGTCAAGGGGACGGGCGGGTGTGCACCGGGGCTGTACGGAGTATCCACGGAGGGGTATACCCACTGGTAGCAAGGCCTGGGGCTGTGACTTTGCCCTCCTCTTGGGAGGCGGCTCGGCCAACCGGGTCGGGTGGCGCTAATCTCCCCTCAGGTCGGTTGGTTATCGAGCGTTAACCGCGTCAACCGCAACCGTGGGCCCACGAGGTCCGGTCGGATGATGGACGACGAGGTCCAGGAGGCAGTGATGAGTGTGTCGGGGCCGATCCGTGTGGTGGTCGCCAAGCCGGGGCTCGACGGTCACGACCGTGGCGCCAAGGTCATCGCGCGCGCCCTGCGCGACGCCGGTATGGAGGTCATCTACACCGGGCTGCACCAGACGCCCGAGCAGGTGGTCGACACCGCGATCCAGGAGGACGCGGACGGCATCGGGCTGTCGATCCTGTCCGGCGCCCACATGACGCTGTGCGCGCGGGTGCTGGAGCTGTTGAAGGAGCGCGACGCGGCGGACATCAAGGTCTTCTGCGGCGGGATCATCCCGGACGAGGACATCGCCGAGCTCAAGGCGATGGGCGTCGCGGACATCTTCACCCCCGGCACGCCCACCCGGGACGTGGTCGCCTGGGTCGAGGCCAACCTGCGCGCCGCCGGCTGATCACCGGGAGCCGCCGAGCGGGCCGGTCCGTCGCGGACCGGCCCGCTCGGCCGTTCTCAGTCCGTCAGCCTGTCAGCCCGTCAGCTCGTCAGCTCGTTCAGCATCGCGGCCCGGAACCGCAGCGTCCCGGCCAGCCGGGCGAAGGTCTCCGACCAGGCCGAGTCGGGGGAGGCCCCGGCGGCCAGCTCCTCCACCGCGGCGGCCGTCTCCGGGGCGAGCGCGCGTTCCGTCATCCCGAGCACCCCGCTGTGGCTCCACGGATAGGCGCCGGAGGCCGCGGCCCGGGCCAGCGCCGTCACCACCGCGGTGGACAGCGGCGGTGTCCACGGGGTCGCGCAGGCGCCGAGCAGCTGGAAGGCGTCGCCCAGGCCGTGCACCTCGACGAAGGCGGCCGTCCAGGCGGACCGCTCCTCGGGCGGCAGGACGGCCAGCAGCTTGGACGGGGCGCCGGTGACGCGCGGGCCGCGGGCCCGCCCGGAGCCGCGGGTCGGAGGGACGGGCGCCGGCCCGAGCAGCGCCCGGGCCCAGTCGGCGTCGTGCTGGCGCACGGCGGCGCGCGCCCAGGCCTCGCGCAGGTCGTCGGCCCAGCTGCTGCTGGTCTCGTCCACGCTGTCGCCGACCCGCAGGGCGAGCAGCTGCTCGGGCGTCAGCCCGGTGCTCTCCGTCCAGACCGCCAGCGGTGCGGCGGCCACCACCTCGCCGAACCACCAGGCCCGTTCGCCGCGCCCGGTGGGGGACTTGGGGGCGATGCCGTCGCGCTGCATCCGCTCGTCGCACTCGACGGGCGGGGTGACCAGCAGGTGGGTGCCGCTGTCGGCCAGGCGGACGGCGGCCCGGGCCCGCTCGGCCATCCGCTGGGCGAGCGCCGAGGCGGGCAGGGTGGAGAGCAGTTCGGCGGCGGTGGCGCGGACGTTCTTGCTGCGGTCGCCCAGGGCGGCCTCCAGGAAGGGCTCGTCGGCCGGGGAGAGGCCGTCCTGCAGGGCGTCCAGGAAGAGCAGCCGGTCCTCGGCGCGCTCGGTGGGCCAGGTGCTGCGCAGCAGCTCCAGCCCGGCGGCCGGGTCGCGGCGGCGCAGCAGGGTGAGGTGGGTGACCCGCTCGGCGAACAGGCCCTCGTGCCACAGCCGGTGGTCGGACGGGTCGTCCGGCCGCCGGTCCGGCTCGGGGGCGGCGGTGCGCAGCACGAACCGCCAGTCCGGGTTGTGCGAGGCCAGCCAGCGGCCCAGCGGACCGGCCAGCGCGACGGCGTCGCCGCGCAGTTCGCTGCGCGCGCGGGCGGCGTCGAGCAGCGCGGGTATCAGCGCGGCGGGCGGCCGCAGGCCCTCGAACCGGGCGGTGCTGAGCCACTGCGGCAGCAGCTCGGCCAGGTTGGCCAGGGTGCCGCTGCCGCCGCTGCCGCCGGTGCGCCCGCTGAGCAGGACGGCCAGTCGGCGGGCGGCGGCCTCCGGCATCTCCGGGCGGGGGTCCTCGGGGGCGGGCGGCCCGGGCGCCCCGGTGGCCGGTGCGGGCAGGGCGCCGGCCCGGCGGCGGACGGTGGCCAGCGCGGCCAGCTCCAGCAGCGCGGTGGCCGGGTCGGACGGGTCCACGGCCTCGGCGAGCGGCAGCGCGGTGGCCGGGAGCGGGCGCCGGTCGGTGCCGAGCAGGGCGCTGGTCCACAGGGGCCCCCACGGGTCCTGGGTGATCGTCATCGTGGGTTCTCCTATGCCGAAGTGAGGCCGACCGCGCGGTGTTCGGCGGACCAGGCGGTGACGGGGGCGAAGCCCTGGTGGCCGTACTCGCCGAAGACCGTCAGCGGGCGGCCGGTGGAGACCGCGACCAGCCGCCACATCGCCGCCTCCGGGACGGCGGAGGGGCGGACGGGGACGGTGTGGTGGCCGTCCGTCAGGTGCCAGCCGTCCGGCGTGCGGACCGGGACGACCCCGGCGAGCACCGTCGGCCAGCTGTCCAGCCACGGGTCGTCGGCCACCGCGGTGCCGTACCCGGCGACCGCCTCGGCAACGGTGAGTCCGGCGGGCGGGGCGGCCGGGCCGGGCTCGGGGGCGCCGTAGCGGGTGCCGAGCGCGGCGCGCAGCGGGCGGGCGCCGGGGTGGTAGGCGAGTTCGGCCTCCAGTAGGTGGCCGGTGGGCAGGGCGAGGTCGGGGGCCTGGCCGGGGCGGCCGAAGGCGAGCAGCAGGGCGGGGCGGCCGGTCTTGGCGCCGCGCAGCCAGACCCGGCGGGTGGTGAGCCGCTCGTCGGCGCCTCCTTCCAGCGGCACGGTGCGGCTGCCGAGCACCAGCCAGCGGTCCCGGACGGTCGGTCCGGCGAGCACCTCGGCGGCGTCCAGGGTGTAGCCGACCCGGGTGCGGACGGTGGCGGCCAGCTCGGCCGGCAGCTCGTCGATCCGGGTGGCGGCGGTGGCCAGCAGATGGAGCATCGCGTACTCCTCCAGCAGTCGCTCCTCCGGCATGGTGTCCAACTCCCTTACCCGGGCGGCCAGTCCGGGCGCCTGCGCGTCGACCATCCGGGCCGCGACCTCCTCCCAGGGTCCGGCCGTGGACTGGTCGGCGAGGCCGTGCCGGATCCGGTCGGCCAGTCGCAGCCGCAGTTCGGCCGCGCCGGCCGCGACCCGGGCGCCGCGCCGTTCCGCCCGGCGGCGGGCGGCCTCCGGGTCGGCCGGGGGCGCCGAGCGCTTCTCGGCGCGCTCCCGGCGGGCCCGGAGCCACTCGGCCGCCCAGTCGGCGGGCTCGCCGGCCGGCACGGCCTCGGGGGCGCCGCTCCACAGCAGGAGGAGCCCGAGCGCGTGCTTGCACGGGAACTTCCGGCTGGGGCAGCTGCACTGGTAGGCGGGCGTGGCGAGTTCGATCACGGTGCGGTACGGCGTGCGGCCGCTGCCCCGGCACTCGCCCCAGAGTGCGGCGCCGTCGGTGCCCGTCCCGGACCAGGGCGCGGGCGAGGACAGCTTGCCCGCGGCCTTCCGCGACGCGGCGTCAGGCGCCAGGGACAGGACGTGTTCGGTGCTCCAGCGTTCCTCCATGCGACCGACGGTAGGCGGGGGCACTGACAGCGGCTGACTGCCCGTCCGGACCGGCCCGGCCGTTGTCAGTGGCACGTTGCAAGGTGGTTCCCACAGGCCGGGACGCCGACCTGGCTCTCTCCGATCACCCTGCCGCCCGGGCATCCGTGTGCCCGGCGGCCGACCCGAAGGAGCCCCCCATGACCGACGTTCTGCGGCAGCACGCCGAGGACGCCTTCGCCGGTGAACTGGCCGCGCTGGCCGCGCAGGACGACCGTCCGCGCCCCGAGCGCTGGAAGCTCTCGCCGTGGGCCGTGGCGACGTACCTGCTCGGCGGCGAGCTGCCGGACGGCACCCGGATCACTCCCAAGTACATCGGCCCGCGCCGCGTCGTCGAGGTCGCCGTCACCACGCTGGCGACGGACCGGGCGCTGCTGCTGCTCGGTGTGCCCGGCACCGCGAAGACCTGGGTGTCCGAGCACCTGGCGGCCGCGATCAGCGGCGACTCCACGCTGCTGGTCCAGGGCACCGCGGGCACCCCAGAGGAGGCCGTCCGGTACGGCTGGAACTACGCCCAGCTGCTCGCCCACGGCCCCAGCCGGGACGCCCTGGTGCCCTCGCCGCTGATGCGGGCGATGGCGGACGGCAAGCTCGCCCGGATCGAGGAGCTCACCCGCATCCCGGCCGACGTGCAGGACAGTCTGATCACCATCCTGTCCGAGAAGACGCTGCCGGTACCGGAGTTGGGCGGCGAGACCCAGGCCGTGCGCGGCTTCAACGTGATCGCCACCGCCAACGACCGCGACCGCGGCGTCAACGAGCTGTCCAGCGCGCTGCGCCGCCGCTTCAACACCGTGGTGCTGCCGCTGCCGGGCTCCCTGGACGAGGAGGTCGACATCGTCACCCGCCGGGTCAACCAGCTCGGCCGCTCCCTCGACCTGCCCGAACTGCCCGGCGGCGCCGAGGAGATCAGGCGCGTGGTGACGGTCTTCCGCGAGCTGCGGGCCGGCCTCACCGTGGACGGCCGGACGAAGGTCAAGACCCCGAGCGGCACCCTCTCCACCGCCGAGGCGATCTCGGTGGTGACCAACGGCCTGGCCCTGGCCACCCACTTCGGCGACGGCGTGCTGCGCGCCGGGGACGTGACGGCCGGCATCCTCGGCGCGGTCGTCCGCGACCCGGTCGCGGACCAGGCGGTGTGGCGCGAGTACGTCGAAGGGGTGGTGCGCGAGCGCGACGGCTGGAAGGACTTCTACCGCGCGGCCCGCGAGGTGGGGGCGTGAGCGAGCGGAGCGAGCGAACCATCGAGGGGCGCCCGTCGCGGAAGGCGCCTGCCGAGCGAAGCGAGGTGGGGGCATGACCGACGCCGAGGTCGCCCTGCTGGGCATCCGGCACCACGGCCCCGGCTCGGCCCGGGCGGTGGCCGCCGCGCTGGCGCAGTGGCAGCCGGACGCGGTGCTGATCGAGGGCCCGATGGAGGCCGACGCCGTCGTCCACCTCGCCGCCGAGAAGGACCTGGTGCCGCCGGTCGCCCTGCTCGCCCACGCGGTGGACGACCCGGCGAAGGCCGCGTTCTGGCCGTACGCCGAGTTCTCCCCGGAGTGGGTGGCGATCCGCCACGCCGTGGACCACGACCTGCCGGTCCGCTTCATCGACCTGCCGGCCGGTCACGGCTTCGCGCCGTTCACGGACGACGACGCCGACGCGGACGGGCCCGACGAGCTGCCCGCCGACCCGCTGGCGCTGCTCGCCGAGGCCGCCGGCCACGACGACGCGGAGCGCTGGTGGGAGGACGTGGTCGAGCACCGCGCCCCCGGTACGGACGCGCTGGCGCCCTTCGCCGCCGTCGCCGAGGCGATGGGCGCGCTGCGCGCCGAGGGCCTCGGGGAGTCCCGCCGGGACCAGCTGCGCGAGGCCCACATGCGCCAGCAGATCCGCGCCGCCCGCCGCGCCGGGCACCGCCGGATCGCCGTGGTCTGCGGGGCCTTCCACGTCCCCGCGCTGGAGACGATGCCCACCGTCGCCCACGACCGGGCGCTGCTCGCCGGCCTGCCGAAGAGGACACGGGTGGACATCACCTGGATCCCGTGGACGCACCGCAGGCTCTCCCAGGCCACCGGCTACGGCGCGGGCGTCCAGTCGCCCGGCTGGTACCACCACCTGTTCACCGCCGAGGGCGACCCGGTGCCGCGCTGGCTCACCCGGGCCGCCGAGCTGCTGCGCGCCGAGGACCACCCGGTCTCCTCCGCCCACGTGATCGAGGCGGTCCGGCTCGCCGAGACCCTGGCCGTGCTGCGCGGCCGCCCGCTCGCCGGGCTGACCGAGACCCTGGACGCCGTCCGCGCGGTGCTCTGCGAGGGCTCGGACGTCGCCCTGGAGCTCGTCCGGGAGCGCCTGGTGGTGGGCGACGCGCTCGGCGAAGTGCCGGACGCCGCACCGGCGGTGCCGCTCCAGCGCGACCTGGCCCGGCTGCAGCGCTCGCTGCGGCTCAAGCCCGCGGCCGCGCCCCGGGACCTCGACCTCGACCTGCGCAAGGACACCGACGCGGCCCGCTCCCGGCTGCTGCACCGGCTGCGGCTGCTGGGTGTCGAGTGGGGCGTGCCGGCCCGTTCCTCGGTGAATTCCAGCGGGACGTTCCGGGAGAGCTGGCGGCTGTGCTGGCAGCCCGAGTTCGCGGTCCGGATCGCCGAGGCCGCCCAGTGGGGCACCACGGTCGAGGAGGCCGCCGTCAACAAGGCGGTCGGCACCGCCCGGGCCGCCGCCGAACTCGCCGAGCTGACCGGCCTGGTGGAGACCTGCCTGCTGGCCGGGCTGTCCGGCGCGCTGCCCGCCGTGATGCGGGTGCTCGCCGACTGCGCGGCCCTGGACACCGATGTCGCGCACCTGGCGGGCGCGCTGCCCGCGCTGGTCCGCGCGCTGCGCTACGGCGACGTGCGCGGCACCGACCACGGCGCGCTGGCCGGGGCCGCGGCGGGCCTGGCCGAGCGGGTCTGCGTCGGACTGCCGCCCGCCTGCGTCGGGTTGGACGCCGAGAGCGCGGCGGCGATGCGCGCCCGGATCGACGAGGTGCACGGTGCGATCGCCCTGCTCGACCCGGACGCCGCCACCGCCACCGCCACCGCCTCCAGCACCGACACCGGCGCCGACATCGGTGGCCTGGCCGACCGCTGGGCCGCCGCCCTGCGCTCGCTGGCCCGCCGCGAGCCCACCGGCGGACCGGCCACCGGCGCCCCCGGACTGCTGCGCGGCCGCGCCGTCCGGCTGCTGCTGGACGACGGCCGGCTCGACTCCGAGGAGGCCGGCCGACGGCTGCGCCTGGTGCTGTCCGTCGCCAACGCCCCAGCCGACGCGGCCGGTTGGGTCGAGGGCTTCCTCACCGGCGGCGGCGCCCTGCTGCTGCACGACCCCCGGCTGCTCGCCCTGCTGGACGAGTGGCTCAGCGGGGTCGGCGGCGAGGTGTTCACCGACGTCCTGCCGCTGCTGCGGCGCACCTTCGCCGGGCTGGAGGCGGGCGTGCGCAGCACCATCGGCGGCCGGGTCGCGGCCGGCCCGCTCGGCGCGGCCCCCGCGGCGCCCGAGACGGCCGGCGAGCTCGACCGGGACCGCGCCGACGCGGCCGTCCCGGTGCTGGCCCTGCTGCTCGGCGTCCGCCCGAAGATCCCCCGCCAGCCCGCCGGCCGCAACACCTGACACCCGCTGTAGGAGGAGGACCCGATGGCAGCGACCACGACCGACGAACGGCTGCGCCGCTGGCGCCTGGTGCTCGGCGGCGAGGCCGACGGCACCGGCTGCACCCTGCGCGGCCGCGACGCCGCGATGGACGGCGCCCTCGCCGCGCTCTACCGGGGCGCCCCCGAGGAGGCCGCCCGTACGGCCCGCGGCGGCCGCCGCAGCGCCGGGCTCGGCGGCTCGGCCCCGCAGGTGGCCCGCTGGCTGGGCGACATCCGGGAGTACTTCCCGTCCACCGTCGTCCAGCTGATGCAGCAGGACGCGATCACCCGGCTCGGGCTGGACCGGCTGCTGCTGGAGCCGGAGATGCTGGAGGCCGTCGAGCCGGACGTGCACCTGGTCGGCACCCTGCTGTCGCTCAAGCACGCGCTGCCCGAGACCACCCGGGAGACCGCCCGGGCCGTGGTCGGCAAGGTGGTCGCCGACCTGGAGCGCCGGCTCGCCGACCGGACCAGGGCCACCCTGGGCGGCGCCCTCGACCGCAGCGCCCGGGTGAACCGGCCGCGCCACCGGGACATCGACTGGGACCGGACGATCCGGGCCAACCTGAAGAACTACCTGCCCGAGCACGGCACCGTGGTGCCCGAGCGGCTGGTCGGCTACGCCCGCGCCCAGCGCGCGGTGAAGAAGGACGTCATCCTCTGCATCGACCAGTCCGGCTCGATGGCGCCCTCGGTCGTCCACTCCGCGGTGTTCGGCGCGGTGCTCTCCTCGATGCGCACCCTGGACACCCGGCTGGTCGTCTTCGACACCTCGGTGGTCGACCTCACCGAGCAGCTCACCGACCCGGTGGACGTGCTGTTCGCCACCCGGCTCGGCGGCGGCACCGACATCAACCGCGCGCTCGCCTACTGCCAGTCGAAGATCACCCGGCCGTCCGAGACCGTCGTGGTGCTGATCAGCGACCTGTACGAGGGCGGCATCCGGGACGGCATGCTGCGGCGGGTCGCCGCGATGAAGGCGGCCGGTGTCCAGTTCATCGCCCTGCTCGCGCTCTCCGACGAGGGTGCGCCGGCCTACGACCACGCCCACGCCGCCGCCCTGGCCGCGCTCGGCGCCCCGGCCTTCGCCTGCACCCCGGACGTCTTCCCGGAGATCATGGCGGCGGCGATCGAGAAGCGCCCGATCCCGCGGCACCTGGTCAAGGGGGCCGACCGGGGGGAGGCACAACTTCACTCGAACGTGTGAATCGCTCGCTCGGTGGACCAGGGGCCCGTTCGGCCCCTCTGGGCTGATCTGTGACGGTTCTCACCCAAGACGGGCAGGCCCCGGGCGGAACACGCCCGTCCCACGGGGATAACCTGCCAGACGGACGTGACGCGCGTGTTGATTGACGTGTGCGCCCGTGGCTGTGTGGGCCGCAAGGCCGTACCTCTGCGTACCCGCACCGCCCCGACGACCCGCAGCGAAGATCCTGCCGTGGCACGCTCGTAGAGACACAATCCGCGACCACGAACAAGGACAAACACGTGGACCTGTTCGAGTACCAGGCGAGGGACCTCTTCGCCAAGCACGGCGTGCCCGTGCTTGACGGCGATGTCATCGAGACCGCCGCAGACGCTGCCGCCATCGCGGAGCGCTTCGGCGGCCGTGCCGTCGTCAAGGCTCAGGTGAAGGTGGGTGGCCGAGGCAAGGCCGGTGGCGTCAAGCTCGCCGCCGACCCGGCCGACGCCGTCGCCAAGGCCGAGCAGATCCTCGGCATGGACATCAAGGGCCACACCGTTCACAAGGTGATGCTGGCCCAGACCGCGGACATCAAGGACGAGTACTACGTCTCGTTCCTGCTGGACCGCACCAACCGCACCTTCCTGGCCATGGCCAGCGTCGAGGGCGGCGTGGAGATCGAGGTCGTCGCCGAGGAGAACCCCGACGCGCTCGCCAAGATCCCGGTCGACGCCAACGAGGGCTGCACCCCGGAGAAGGCCGCCGAGATCGTCGCCGCGGCGAAGTTCCCGGCCGAGGTCGCCGACCAGGTCGCCGACGTCCTGCAGAAGCTGTGGAAGGTCTTCATCGCCGAGGACGCCCTCCTCGTCGAGGTCAACCCGCTGATCAAGTCCGGCGAGGGCAAGATCATCGCGCTCGACGGCAAGGTCTCCCTGGACGAGAACGCCGACTTCCGCCAGCCCGAGCACGAGGCGCTGGAGGACAAGGCCGCGGCCAACCCGCTGGAGGCCGCCGCCAAGGCCAAGGGCCTGAACTACGTCAAGCTCGACGGCCAGGTCGGCATCATCGGCAACGGCGCGGGCCTCGTCATGAGCACCCTCGACGTGGTCGCCTACGCCGGTGAGAAGCACGGCGGCGTCAAGCCCGCCAACTTCCTCGACATCGGTGGCGGCGCGTCCGCCGAGGTCATGGCGAACGGCCTGGAGATCATCCTGGGCGACCCCGACGTCAAGTCGGTCTTCGTCAACGTCTTCGGCGGCATCACCGCGTGCGACGCGGTCGCCAACGGCATCGTGCAGGCCCTGGAGCTCCTCGCGAGCAAGGGCGAGAACGTCACCAAGCCGCTGGTCGTCCGCCTGGACGGCAACAACGCGGAGCTGGGTCGCAAGATCCTCGACGACGCCAACCACCCGCTGGTCCAGCGCGTGGACACCATGGACGGCGCCGCTGACCGCGCCGCCGAGCTGGCCAACAAGTAAGGAAGGGGACTTAACACCATGGCTATCTTCCTTACCAAGGACAGCAAGGTCATCGTCCAGGGCATGACCGGCGCCGAGGGCATGAAGCACACCCGCCGCATGCTCGCCTCCGGCACCCAGGTCGTCGGCGGTGTCAACCCGCGCAAGGCCGGCACCACGGTCGACGTCGACGGCACCGAGATCCCGGTCTTCGGCTCCGTCGCCGAGGCCATGAAGGAGACCGGCGCCGACGTCTCCGTCCTCTTCGTGCCGCCGGCCTTCACCAAGGCCGCCGTCGTCGAGGCCATCGACGCCGAGATCCCCCTGGCCGTCGTCATCACCGAGGGCGTCCCGGTGCACGACACCGCCGCCTTCTGGGCGTACGCCGGTTCGAAGGGCAACAAGACCCGGATCATCGGCCCGAACTGCCCCGGCCTGATCAGCCCCGGACAGTCGAACGCCGGCATCATCCCGGCCGACATCACCACCTCCGGCAAGATCGGTCTGGTCTCGAAGTCCGGCACCCTGACCTACCAGCTCATGTACGAGCTGCGCGACATCGGCTTCTCCTCGGCCGTGGGCATCGGCGGTGACCCGGTCATCGGGACCACCCACATCGACGCCCTCAAGGCCTTCCAGGAGGACCCGGAGACCGAGATCATCGTCATGATCGGTGAGATCGGTGGCGACGCCGAGGAGCGTGCCGCGGCCTACATCGCCGAGCACGTCACCAAGCCGGTCGTCGGCTACGTCGCGGGCTTCACCGCCCCCGAGGGCAAGACCATGGGCCACGCCGGCGCCATCGTCTCCGGCTCCTCGGGCACCGCCCAGGCGAAGAAGGAGGCCCTTGAGGCCGCCGGTGTCAAGGTCGGCAAGACGCCGTCCGAGACCGCCCGCCTGGCTCGCGAGATCATCGCCGGCTGACCTCGGTCACCCGCGCTGTGAGCGCCCCCGCCCCCCGTGGGCGGGGGCGCTCGCCGTTTCAGCGCCTGGGCCCCGCGGTGCACGGCAGCGGGGACCACGCCGGACAGGCCGCCGGGTTCCGCTGCGGGGGCGGGGCCGCGCCGCGGGCCGCCACCGGCAGCTCCCACCGCGCGAGCGCCTGCGGCTGCGGGTCCGCCACCACCGCCTCCAGCCCCGGCGTCGGACTGCACCACAGGCTGCTGATGCCGTTCGGCGCCCCGCCCGGCCGCAGCGGCACACCGGGCGCCGGCACCTCCGCGGTCGGGGCCGGTACGCACAGCGCCGGCACCGGCTGATCCGGCCGCTGGAACAGCTCCGCCGGACGCAGCCCCGCCAGCGTCGCCACCGCCGCCCCGCCCACCGCCGCCGTCAGCAGCACCGCCGCGCCCGTCCGGCTCGCCGTCCACAGCCGGTGCCGGGCCCGCAACACCGGCACCGCCGCCCGGTGCGGCTCCGGGCAGCCCCGCACCGCCGCCCGGTGCAGCAGCCCGCTCAACCCGTCCGCGAAGCCCGGTGCCTCCGGATCCGGCCCCACCAGCTCCGGCACCCACTGCGCCAGCGCCGCCCGCGCCGCCCAGACCCGCCCCTCGGCCGCCACCTGCGTCGACTCCACCTCCAACGCGATCGCCGCCGCCGGCAGGCCCAGACCGTCGTGCAGCACCAGCGCCCGCCGCTGCGGCCGCGACAACCGCCGCAGCGCCTTCAGCAGCGCCTTGTCCCGGTCGGTCAGCCGGTCGTGGTCCGGCAGCACCGACTGCGTCTCGTCCGCCGGCCGCACCCGGATCCGCCGGTGCGGCAGCGTCCACGCGTGCACCCGCCGCGGCCCGCCCCGGCGCCACGGCGACAGCGCCAGCTCACACGCCCGTACCCGCACCCAGCCCTCCGGATCCGCCGACCCGACCACCCCGCCCCAGTCCCGCCGCGCCTCCCCGAACGCCAGCCGCACACAGTGCACCGCCCGGTGCCGGCACGCCGTCAGCAGGAACACCTGCTGGACCAGCCGGGTGTACGCGTCCTCGTACAGCTCCTCGAAGGTCTCCGAGAGGTCCCGCCCGTTCCCCGCTTCGGTGAGCGCCTGACTGATCCGCTCCCGGGGGTCGGTGGCCTCCGGGGCGGCGGGTGCGTCCGGCTCGCGCCCGGCGCCGGCGGGGGCGGTGGGCTGGTCGGCGGGGGTGGGGGCCGGTTTCGGCCCGGACTCGGCCGGCTTCCCGGGGCCGGTGGGTACGTCCCGCCCGCTCCTGCTCCGGGTGGGCGTGGTGCGCTCGTCGGCGGGGGCCGACGGCGCCTTTCGCTTGCGGTCGTCCCGATCGGCCGGGGCGCTCGGCGCGTCCTGCTTGCACTTGGCCGGGGCCGGGGCCGGGGCCGGGGCCGGGGCGGCGGCGCGGCGGTCGGCCGAGGCCGTGGGCGCATCCTGCCGCGGGGTGGGCTGCTGCTTCCCGCCCGCGGGCGCGGCGGCCGTGCCCGGATTCGGGGTGCCCCCGCTTCGGCGCGGGCGGTGCGGCTGGTCCCCGGTCGGGCGGCCGGGGCCCGGACCGACAGTGGGGGAGGGGGCGCCGACGGTGCCGGGTTGTGCTGGGGTCGGGGTGGTCTGTGGCATGCCGCTGCGTTCTCCCGGGGCTGTGGGGGCCACTCGCGTGCGGTTGGGGTCGGTGGGGCCGGCCGGGGGGCGCCTGCCCGGGCTGACAGGGGGTGCGGTTCTGAGGAGGGCGATGGCGGCGGCTTCGGTGGGGCAGCCGAGTTTGCGCAGGGCCCGGTGGAGATAACTGCGGGCGGTCGTGGGAGTGACGCCGAGTGCGGCGGCCGTGTGGTCGAGGCCGTGCCCGGCGGCGAGGTGGGCGAGGGCCTGGGCCTCACGGGGAGTCAGCTTGCGTAGCGGGTCGGGGGCGCGGGTGGGTGGCGTGGTCATCAGACGCCCCGGGCCGGGGCGGCGGCGGCTTGGGGGCAGGGTCTGAAAAGGCGCATAAGACAATAATCTGGGACACGGCGGCGGTTTGCGGTTCACGGAGCATGGCGAGTCGCCTTGGCACCATGAGGCGCATGACGCAGCTGATGGGCCGTCCGATCCTGGAAGTGCCGGGCGAATTGGGTGGACACCCCGTGCTGGCCGACCTGTTGGCGGGGGTGCGGACGGCGCTGGTCGGCTTGGCGGTGGTCGGAGTGCCGGTGCTCGGGCTCTGGGTGGCGACGCCGTACGCGGACTCGGACGCGGCCGGTGCCACCCGGTTGGCGGGTGCGCTCTGGCTGCTCGGGCACGGCGCGCCGGTGCTGCGCGGTGGCGCGGACGCCCCGCTGACCGTCACTCCGCTGCTGCTCGGCGCCCTGATGGTGGTTCGGCTGTACCGGGCGGGCGCCGGGGTGGCGGCGCGGCGCGGGCTGCGTTCGCGCTGGGGCGGCCCGGTGGCGTTGTGGGCGGGGTACTGCGCGGTGGCGGTCGTGGTGGCGCTGCACTGCACGGGGGCCGGGCTGTTCCGCAGCCGGGTGCTGCCGGACCTCCTGGTGGTGGGCCTGCTCGCCGGGCTGTCCACGGCCGCGGGCGTGCGGTCCGTCCGGCCGGAAGTGGCCGGGGCCGAGCCGCTGTTCGACCGGCTTCCGCAGGGCTGGCGGCCGGTCGGCGGCATGCCCGCGGTGTACCGGGCGGTCGGTGCGGCCGCAGCGGGCCTGGTCGCGGCGGGCGGGCTGCTGGTGGCGGTGGCGGCGGTGCTGGACGCGGTGGCCGGCGGCGGGCGGGGGATGGCGCTGCTCGGGGGCGGGCCCGCGGCGCTGTCCGGGCTGCTGCTGCTCACCGTGGTGCTGTTGCCGAACGCGGTCCTGTGGGCGGCGGCGTACGCGCTGGGCCCGGGCTTCCAGGTCGGCGCCGGGACGCTGGTGTCGCCGGGCGGTACGGAGCTCGGCCCGGTGCCGGAGTTCCCGCTGTTCGCCCTGCTGCCCCAGGAGGGCCCGGGCGGCTGGCGGCTGGCGGTGCTGCTGCTGCCGCTGCTGGCGGGGCTGGTGCCCGCGCTCCTGCTCGGCCGGGCGGCGGCGGGCCGTCCGGGCCCCTGGTCACCCGCCGCGACGGTGGTCGCGGCCCTGGCGGCCGCGCTGCTGCTCGGCGCCGGGGCGACGGCGCTGGGCTGGCTGTCGGGCGGGGCGCTGGGGGCCGAGCGGATGGCCCGGCTGGGGCCGGTGCCGTGGTGGACGGGCCTGGCGGCGGCGGGCTGGCTCGCCGTGGTGGCCGTGCCCGGCGCCCTGCTGGTCCGCCACCGCACGCTCGGCCCGGCAAGCGTCGAGTACGCGGACGACGTCGAGTACGCAGTCGGCGACGAGGGCACGGCCGGGGCCACGCGCCCGGCGCCCCGGCAGGGCGCGTACGCCCGGCTCGCGGTCCGGGCGCGCCGGAGCGCGCTGGAGCTGCGCGCCCGTACCCACGCCCTCGTGCTGCGGTTGTCCGGTCAGCGCGGCGCCGACTGAACCGGCCGAGTGGAGAGGCCGCCTACTCCGCGTTGCCGGTGAAGTCCACGTACCACTGCGGGGCGTACCGGTCGCAGTTCTCGGCGCCGACGTTGGTCAGCGAGTCCCGCACGCAGGTCACGTAGTCCTGGTAGTAGTACCCGAGCCCGATCACCGAGGTGGCGACCACGACGGTCATCGCACCGGTGAGGATCCCGGCGAGCGCGGCCGGGGTGAGCGGGTTCGGCGCCGGGATCCCGACGGGTCCGCCAGCGGCCGCCGCCGCAGCCGCCGCGGGCCGCTTGGCCCGCAGCGCGCCGATGCCCCAGGCGATGCCGAGCACCCCGACCAGCAGCGCGATCCAGTGGAAGCCGGCGAACAGGCAGACCAGCGCGAAGGGCCCGGCCAGCGCGGCGTTGCGGGCCTTGCGGTGGCTCGGGTCGGCCGGGTCGAGCCGGGGCGGTTGCGGGGCCTGCGGGCCCCGGCCGGGGCGGCCGTCGCCGAGGCCCTGGCCCCACGGTGGCGGGAACGGCGGGCGGTCGCCGCCCTGGCCGCCGCCCTGACTGCCCTGACCGCCGCCCTGACCGCCCTGGCTGCCGCCCTGCCCGCCGTTGCCGTCGGGGCCCTGGCCGGGCCAGGGGCTGCGGGGCCGCCACGGCTGGTCCGGGGCGTCCGCCGGCGGCGGCGCGAAGGGGTTGCGCTCGTCGGTCTCGTCGCCGCTGCTCATGGGTTCAGCCGTTCCTTCTCGGTCGGGGCTCGGTCGGGGCGCGGTCGGGGCTCGTTCGGAGGGGAGCGGTCTCCCGCGCCCCCAATGATCCCGCAAGCGTTCGAGGGCCCGGCGGGGGCCTGCCCGTACCCGTACGGGCCGTGCCCAACTCCGGTACGGGCGGGCCCGGGGAGATCCCCGTCTCAACTACGCGCGTAGCGCCGCCGGGAGGGTGTGGAGGCCCTCCGACCAGCCGTTATCGTGGTGACGGTCAGCAGCTCAGATAGGTTCCCCGGGGCCCGCGTCGCGGCGGGTTCTCCTGGTGTTCCCCTTCGCTCGACCTGCCGTTCGTAGTGGCCCCACCACCGGTGGACGTACCAGCGGGCGGCGCCCGACCTACGGAGAATCGCGCAGTGGCCGCCGCCCCCGCCCAGCTCTTCCCGCCCCGTACGCCCGGACCGGCCCGCCTGGTGGTGCTGGTCTCCGGCTCCGGCACCAATCTGCAGGCGCTGATCGACGCCGTGGCCGATCCGGCGTACGGCGCCGAGATCGTGGCCGTGGGCGCGGACCGGGAAGGCATCGCCGGCCTCGACCGCGCCGAGAAGGCGGGCCTGCCGACCTTCGTCCACCGGGTGAAGGACTTCGCGGACCGCGCCGACTGGGACCGCGGGCTGACCGCCTCCGTAGCCGCCCACCAGCCGGACCTGGTGGTCACGGCCGGCTTCATGAAGATCCTCGGCCCCGAGTTCATCGCGGCCTTCGCCGGGCGGATCGTCAACACCCACCCCGCACTGCTGCCCGCCTTCCCCGGCGCCCACGGCGTCACCGACGCGCTCGCGTACGGCGTGAAGGTCACCGGCTGCACCGTCCACCTGGTCGACGCCGGCGTGGACACCGGGCCGATCATCGCGCAGGGCGTCGTCGAGGTCGTCGACGCCGACCACGCCGATGGCGGCGAAGCGCTGCACGAGCGCATCAAGACTGTCGAGCGCAAGCTGCTCGTCGACGTCGTGGGCCGGCTGGCCCGCGAAGGTCACCGCATCGAGGACCGAAAGGTATGGATCCCGGCATGACTGCCAGCTCCACCACGCCCCCCGTTTCGGAGAACATCCGTCCGATCCGTCGCGCGCTGATCAGCGTGTACGACAAGACCGGTCTGGAGGAGCTGGCCCAGGGCCTGCACGCCGCCGGGGTCGCCATCGTCTCCACCGGCTCCACCGCCGGCCGGATCGCCGCCGCCGGCGTGCCGGTGACCGAGGTCTCCGAGCTGACCGGCTTCCCGGAGTGCCTGGACGGACGCGTGAAGACGCTGCACCCCCGCGTGCACGCCGGCGTGCTCGCCGACCTGCGCCTGGAGTCGCACCGCGCCCAGCTGGCCGAGCTCGGTGTCGAGCCCTTCGACCTGGTCGTGGTGAACCTCTACCCGTTCAAGGCCACCGTCGCCTCGGGCGCCACCCCGGACGAGTGCGTCGAGCAGATCGACATCGGCGGCCCGAGCATGGTCCGCGCCGCCGCCAAGAACCACCCGTCGGTGGCCGTGGTCGTCGACCCGGCCCGCTACGACGACGTGCTGACGGCCGTTCGCGAGGGCGGCTTCGACCTGGCCACCCGCAAGCGCCTGGCCGGTGCCGCGTTCGCCCACACCGCCGCCTACGACGTGGCCGTGGCCTCCTGGTTCGAGGCCGGCTACGCCCCCAGCGACGAGCGCTTTCCCGAGTTCCTCGGCGCCACCTGGGAGCGGCAGAACGTGCTGCGCTACGGCGAGAACCCGCACCAGGGCGCCGCGCTCTACACCGACGGCACGGGCGGCCTGGCCGGCGCGCAGCAGCTGCACGGCAAGGAGATGTCGTACAACAACTACGTCGACACCGACGCCGCCCGCCGCGCCGCGTACGACCACGCCGAGCCGGCCGTCGCGATCATCAAGCACGCCAACCCGTGCGGCATCGCGACCGGCGCCGACGTCGTCGAGGCGCACCGCAAGGCGCACGAGTGCGATCCGGTCTCCGCGTACGGCGGCGTGATCGCGGTCAACCGCCCGGTCACCGTCGAGCTGGCCGAGCAGATCGCCCCGATCTTCACCGAGGTCGTCGTGGCCCCCGGCTACGAGGACGGCGCGGTCGAGGTGCTGGCCCGCAAGAAGAACATCCGGGTGCTGGTCGCCCCCGAGGCCCCGGCCAACCGCCAGGAGGTGCGCCCGATCTCCGGTGGCGTGCTGCTCCAGGACGCCGACCGGGTGCAGGCCGAGGGCGACGACCCGGCGAGCTGGACGCTGGCCACCGGCGAGGCGCTCCCCGCGGCCGAGCTGGCCGAGCTGGCCTTCGCCTGGCGGGCCTGCCGGGCCGTCAAGTCCAACGCGATCCTGCTGGCCAAGGACGGCGCCTCGGTCGGCGTCGGCATGGGCCAGGTCAACCGGGTCGACTCCTGCAAGCTCGCGGTCGAGCGGGCCGGCGAGCGGGCCAAGGGCGCGTACGCCGCCTCGGACGCCTTCTTCCCGTTCCCGGACGGGCCGGAGATCCTGATCGCCGCCGGCGTGCGGGCGATCGTCCAGCCGGGCGGCTCGATCCGTGACGAGCTGGTCATCGAGGCGGCCGAGAAGGCCGGCGTGACGATGTACTTCACCGGCGCGCGCCACTTCTTCCACTGAGTGGCACGAAGCGGCCCGGCTTCCTCCGAGGAGGGAGCCGGGCCGCTTCGCCGTGGTCCGTGCCGTTCGGTCAGTACCGCGGCCGGTTGAACCAGTTGACGCCGTCCCGGACGCACATGGCGGTGATCCAGATGACGCAGATCGCGATCCAGATCAGCCCGATGATGATGTTCACCGTGATCTTGGTGTTGATCCCGCCGATCAGGTCGAGCAGGCCGAACAGCGAGGCGATCGAGCCGTAGACGATGGTGGTGATCCGGACACCGTTGCCGCCCTTGCCGAACTTCGCGCCCAGCGTGATGGACAGCGTGGCGGCCAGCGCCCACACGACGCCGATGACCAGCAGGATGCCCATCGCGGCGTGGCCGATCGAGGAGATGAAGTCGTCGCTGCTCGTCGAGGTCTTGTTGACGGCGTCGTTGGCGACCGCGGCCGCGATCAGGCAGAACCCCGCGAGGATCACCTGCACGCCGCCGATGATGAACAGCAGCACCCGGGTGGTCATCACCAGGCCCGGCATGACCTGCGGCACGGCCGGCGCGTAGCCGTAGGCCGGGGCGGCCGGCTGCGGGTAGCCGTAGCCCGGAGCCGGCGGCGGGGCCTGCTGCGGGTAGCCGTATCCGGGGGCCTGCGGCTGGCTGTACGGGTTGTTCGGGTCCGGCGGGTAACTCATGGATGCCTCCGGGCAGTTGCGGGGACGTGGGGACGGGACGGCGGAGGACCCGGTTGCGGTCGGCGAGTCGGGTCGCCGACGGAACGGGACGGTGTCGGAGCGCGGTGACAGCCCGGCGGCGGTGACGGGCGCGGCCGGCTCAGTGCTGTGACGAGCGGGTGATCGGACGCCGGGACGGGCACGGCGCGGTGAGGACGCCACCGTGGCGGTCGGGCTGTGCGGACTGCTGTGGTCGGATCACTGGCTCTTTCCCCCGGGTACGCCCCGCCGCGGGATCCGTCGGCCCGTCACCGGGCCGGGTCGCGGCAGGGGATGCCCGCATATCGTCATCCGGACGGCAGCGCGCTGTCCAGCCGGTTGTGGTCACCAGGTCAAGACTGTGGCGCAACCGCAACGTGGTGCGGACCTTCCGTACCCGCCCGGTCGCCGGGGCGCCCATGGGGCCGGCCGGGTGACTCGGCCCGGACCCGCCACCCGACCGGCCCCGGTACGGGGTGCGGTCGCGATCCGGGAGAATGGGGTCATGACTGCCCAGATTCTCGATGGCAAGGCCACCGCCGCCGCGATCAAGTCCGAACTCGCCGCCCGCGTGGCGGCCCTCAAGGCGAAGGGCGTCACGCCCGGCCTCGGTACCGTCCTGGTCGGCGACGACCCGGGCAGCCGCTGGTACGTCAACGGGAAGCACAAGGACTGCGCCGAGGTCGGCATCGCCTCGATCCAGCGCGAGCTGCCCGCCACCGCCACCCAGGAGGACGTCGAGAACGTCGTCCGCGAGCTCAACGCCGACCCGTCCTGCACCGGCTACATCGTCCAGCTGCCGCTGCCCAAGGGCCTGGACCAGAACCCGGTCCTGGAGCTGATGGACCCGGACAAGGACGCCGACGGCCTGCACCCGACCTCGCTCGGCCGCCTGGCGCTGGGCATCGAGGGCCCGCTGCCGTGCACCCCGCTGGGCATCGTCGAGCTGCTGCGCCGGCACGACGTGGAGATCGACGGCGCCGAGGTGGTCGTGGTCGGCCGCGGCATCACCGTCGGCCGCTCGATCGGCCTGCTGCTGACCCGCCGCAGCGAGAACGCCACCGTCACCCTGTGCCACACCGGCACCCGGGACCTCGGCGCCCACCTGCGCAAGGCCGACATCATCGTGGCCGCCGCGGGCGTGCCGCACCTGGTCAAGCCGGAGGACGTCAAGCCGGGCGCCGCGGTGCTGGACGTCGGCGTCAGCCGCAGCGAGGGCAAGATCGTCGGCGACGTGCACCCGGGCGTGGCCGAGGTGGCCGGCTGGATCTCCCCGAACCCCGGCGGCGTGGGCCCGATGACCCGCGCGATGCTGCTGAACAACATCGTCGAGGCGGCCGAGCGCCGCGCCGGCGTCTGACCCCCGAGGGACGGCGAGCATGACTGAACCGCGGTCGGCGCGGCCCCGGCAAAGGCCGGTCAAGACCACCGGCACCCTGCCGCCCGAGGGCGCTGCCCCGGCCCTCGGGCGCGACCACGCCCTGCCGGTCCGGCAGTGGCCGATAACGCTGGTCCTGTCGGTGGTCGGTGCCGGCCTCGCGGTCACCTGGTTCGCCGGCTCCAAGGACGGCTTCAAGTACGGGCTGCTGATCCTCGGCACCGGGGTGCTGCTCGGCGCGGTGCTGCGGCTGGTGCTGCCCGAGGTCGGGATGCTGGCGGTGCGCAGCCGCTTCACCGACGTGATCGTGCTGGCCTTCCTGGGCGCCTCGATCGTGCTGCTGACCCTGGTCGCGCAGCCGAACCCGTGGCTGGAGATCCCGCTGCTGGACAACATCGGCCAGCTGATCGGCCGGCCCAAGCACTGAGCGGCCGTGCCCCTGCGGCCCCGCCCGGAATCCCGGGCGGGGCCGCGGTGCGTCTGTGACGCATCAGCCAGGCCCGCACACGCGGCGTACGCTTCCCTTTGCGATAACCTGACGCCGGTCTCTCGATGTCGAGAGATCATCCTGGCTCCAGTGCCGGTGTGCCTGGGGCACCTGGCGATTTGCTGGAGAAGGTAGAAATGACCCGCACCCCCGTCAACGTCACCATCACCGGAGCCGCCGGCCAGATCGGCTACGCGCTGCTCTTCCGCATCGCCTCGGGCCACCTGCTCGGTGCCGACGTGCCGGTGAACCTGCGCCTCCTGGAGATCCCGCAGGGCCTCAAGGCCGCCGAGGGCACCGCCATGGAGCTCGTCGACTGCGCCTTCCCGCTGCTGCGGGACATCACGATCACCGACAACCCGAACGTGGCCTTCGACGGCGCCAACGTCGCGCTGCTGGTCGGCGCCCGTCCGCGCACCGCCGGCATGGAGCGCGGCGACCTGCTGCAGGCCAACGGCGGCATCTTCGGCCCGCAGGGCAAGGCCATCAACGACCACGCCGCGGCCGACATCAAGGTCCTGGTCGTCGGCAACCCGGCCAACACCAACGCCCTGATCGCCCAGCGCAACGCCCCGGACGTCCCGGCCGAGCGCTTCACCGCGATGACCCGCCTGGACCACAACCGCGCGGTCGGCCAGCTGTCCGCCAAGACCGGCGCCCTGGTCTCCGACATCAAGCGCGTCACCATCTGGGGCAACCACTCCGCGACCCAGTACCCGGACATCTTCCAGGCCGAGGTCGCCGGCAAGCCGGCCTTCGAGGCCGTCGGCAGCGACCAGGCCTGGCTGGAGAACGACTTCATCCCGACCGTCGCCAAGCGCGGCGCCGCCATCATCGACGCCCGCGGCGCCTCCTCGGCCGCCTCGGCCGCCAACGCCGCCATCGACCACGTCCACACCTGGGTCAACGGCACCGCCGAGGGCGACTGGACCTCCATGGGTGTCGTCTCCGACGGCTCCTACGGCGTCCCGGCCGGCCTGATCTCCTCCTTCCCGGTCACCACCAAGGACGGCAAGTTCGAGATCGTCCAGGGCCTGGAGATCTCCGACTTCTCCCGCGCCCGCATCGACGCCTCGGTCAAGGAGCTGACCGAGGAGCGCGACGCGGTCCAGGAGCTGGGCCTCATCTGAGCCCCGCCCCCGCGGCCTTCCCGACGGCCCGCCGACTCCCGCTCCCGGGAGTCGGCGGGCCGTCGCCGCTTCCGGCCCGCGCCCGGCCGCGCCGCCGCTTCCGGCCCCCGTCCACGCCCGCCGCCTACACTGGCCCGCTGTGAACGAAACCCTCGGGGACGCCGCGCTCGTCCTCGTCTTCATCCTGCTGGGCGGGCTGTTCAACGTCGCCGAGATCTCGCTGATCTCGCTGCGCGAGGGCCAAATCCGGACGCTGGAGGCGCGCGGCACCCGGCGCTCGGCCCGGGCCGCACACCTGGCCGCCGACCCCAACCGCTTCCTGGCCGCCGTCCAGGTCGGCGTGACCTGCATGGGCTTCCTGTCCGCCGCCTTCGGCGCCGACACCCTCTCCGGCAAGGTCGCCCCGCTGTTCGTCGACGCCGGGCTGTCCCAGGGGATGGCGGACGCGGTCGCCCTGGTCGGGCTCACCCTGGTGATCAGTTACGTCTCGCTGGTGCTCGGCGAGCTCACCCCCAAGCGGATCGGCCTGCAGCGCGCCGAGTCCATCGCGGTGGTCGCCGCCCCCGTGGTGGACGTGATGTCGGTGGCGCTGCGCCCGGTGATCTGGCTGCTCGGCCACTCCACCAACCTGATGGTCCGGCTGTTCGGCGGCGACCCGGCCGCCGGGCGCGGCTCGATGAGCTCCGAGGAGCTGCGCGGCCTGGTCGCCTCCAACACCGAACTGGGCAGCGACGAGCGGGCGTTGATCGCGGACGTGTTCGCCGCCGGGGAGCGCCAGCTGCGCGAGGTGATGGTGCCGCGCACCGAGGTGACCTTCCTGGACGCCGAACGCGCGCTGGCCGCGGTGCGGCACCAGGCCGAGACCTCGCCGCACTCGCGCTACCCGGTGGTCGAGGGCAGCGCCGACGCCGTGGTCGGCTTCGTCCACGTCCGGGACCTGTACGGCGCCCGCGGCGAGCAGGCCGTCAAGGTCCGCGACCTGGCCCGCCCGGTCAAGCTGCTGCCCGGCACCAAGCGGGTGCTGGAGGCGATGGGCGAGATGCGCCGGGAGGGCCACCACCTGGCCATCGTGGTGGACGAGTACGGCGGCACCGCCGGCATCGTCACCCTGGAGGACCTGGTCGAGGAGGTGATCGGCGAGATCCGCGACGAGTACGACCGGCCGGAGACCGCCCCCACCCGCCGGCTGGCCGGCGGCGGCATGGAGCTGGACGGCCTGCTCAACCTCGGCGACTTCGAGGAGGAGACCGGCGTCACCCTGCCCGAGGGTCCGTACGAGACGGTGGCCGGCTGCCTGGTCGCCTCGCTCGGCCGGCTGCCCCGGGACGGCGACCACGCCCGGGTCCCGGTCGAGGGCGGCGGGGAGGTGCTGCTGACGGTGGCCAAGGTGGAGGGCCGGCGGATCGCCCGGGTGAGGGTGAGTGCGGTCACACCGGAGGAACCTGATGGGGCGGAGGTTTCCTGAGCGACCGGGGGAACTGGAACAATGGCCCGTATGGTCAACGCAGCGGTCACTGGTCCGGTCAAGGACCGTCCTCGGGTGCTCTCCGGGATCCAGCCCACCTCCGGCTCGTTCCACCTCGGCAACTACCTGGGCGCGGTGCGCCAGTGGGTCGACCTGCAGAAGGAGAACGACGCCTTCTACATGGTCGTCGACCTGCACGCGATCACCGTGCCGCAGGACCCGGCGACCCTGCGCCAGAACACCCGGATCTCCGCCGCCCAGCTGCTCGGCGCCGGCCTGGACCCGGAGCACTGCACCCTGTTCGTCCAGTCGCACGTGCCCGAGCACGCGCAGCTCGCCTGGGTGATGAACTGCCTCACCGGCTTCGGCGAGGCCTCCCGGATGACCCAGTTCAAGGACAAGTCCTCCCGGTACGGCGCCGACAGCACCACCGTCGGCCTGTTCACCTACCCGATCCTGCAGATCGCGGACATCCTGCTCTACCAGGCGGACGCCGTCCCGGTCGGCGAGGACCAGCGCCAGCACGTGGAGATCACCCGCGACATCGCGGAGCGCTTCAACTCCCGCTACGCCCCGGTCTTCACGATCCCCAAGCCGTACATCCTCAAGGAGACGGCGAAGATCATGGATCTCCAGGACCCGGGCATCAAGATGAGCAAGTCGGCCTCCTCGCCCAAGGGCCTGGTCAGCCTGCTGGACGACGCGAAGGTCAGCGCCAAGAAGTTCAAGAGCGCCGTCACCGACACCGGCACCGTCGTCTCCTACGACGAGGAGCTGAAGCCGGGCGTCTCCAACCTGCTGCAGATCCACTCCGCGCTCAGCGGCCAGTCGGTCGAGCAGCTGGTCGCGCACTTCGAGGGCAAGATGTACGGCGCCCTGAAGACCGAGCTGGCCGAGCTGTTCGCCGAGTGGGTGACCCCCTTCCAGGAGCGCACCGGCACCTTCCTGGACGACCCGGCCGAGCTGGACCGGGTGCTGGCGATCGGCGCCGAGAAGGCCCGCGCGGTGGCCTCCGAGACGCTGGCCACGGTGTACGACCGGATCGGCTTCCTCCCGGCCGCCAAGCGGTGACTCCCCTCACACGCCTGCCCGATGGTGACGGCCTCCCGGAGGTCGTCACCATCGGCGTGTCCGTGAGCGTTCCGGACCCGTACGGCGCGCGGATCCAGGACGCCCGGGCCGGCCACGGCGACCCGCAGGCGCGTTCGATACCGACGCACGTCACCCTGCTGCCGCCGACCGAGCTGCCCGCCGAGGTGCTCCCGAAGGTCGAGGAGCACCTGGCCGCGGTGGCGGCCGCGCACCGGCCGTTCCGGATGCTGCTGCGCGGCGGCGGCACCTTCCGCCCGGTCTCCCCGGTGGTGTTCGTCCAGGTCGAGGAGGGCGCGCAGGACTGCCGGCTGCTGGAGGCGGACATCCGCTCCGGCCCGCTGGCCCGCGAACTGGCCTTCCCGTACCACCCGCACGTGACGGTCGCCCACGGCCTGCCGGACGACGTGCTGGACCAGGCGTACGAGCAGGCGCGCGGCTTCCGGGCGTCCTTCCTCGTGCCGGGCTTCTCGCTCTCCCGGTTCGACGCGGACGAGGTCTGGCGGCCCTGGCGGGACTACCACTTCTCCTGAAGCGGCACAGCTGCTGAACCGACAGTGAACTACCGCTCGGCGCGGCCGAGTTCGAGCATCCGGTCGACCACCCGGCGGGCCGCGCCGCCGTCGTCCAGCGCGCAGTGCTCGGCCCGGAAGCGCCGGTAGCGCTCGGCGTACCCGGGCGGCAACTCCGCTCCGCTGTCGGCGAGTTCGCGCAGCGCGCCGAGCAGTTCGGCGGAGTCCGGCACCAGCGGGCCGGGGGCGTTCGGCTCGAAGTCGAAGTAGAAGCCGCGCAGGGTGTCGCGGTAGTGCTCCAGGTCGTAGGTGAAGAAGTACACCGGGCGGCCGGTGATCGCGAAGTCGAACATGATCGACGAGTAGTCGGTCACCAGCACGTCCGCGATCAGCAGCAGTTCCTGCGGGTCGGGGAAGTCCCCGCAGTCGAACAGGAAGCCGTCGCCGGAGCCCGGCAGCGGGTCGCGCACGTGCGAGTGCGGGCGCACCAGCAGCACGTGGTCCTCGCCGAGCAGCCGGCGGGCGTGGTCGACGTCCAGTCGCAGGTCGAGCCGGAAGCCCTCGCCGTCGCCGCGCTGCTGGTCCTCGCGCCAGGTCGGTGCGTACAGCACGACCCGCTTGCCCTCGGGGATGCCGAGCCGGCGGCGGACGGTCGCGGCGACCCGCGGGTCGGGCTCGGCCAGGACGTCGCCGCGCGGGTAGCCGGACTCCAGGACCTCGCCGTCGTAGCGGAAGGCGCGCTGCAGGATCGGGGTGGCGAACGGGCTGGGGGAGAGCAGCAGGCTCCACTGCGGGGTCTCCCGGTCGAGCGCCTCCAGGTAGCCGTGGTCGGCCAGCCAGCGGTTGTCGACGTCGTGGGCGATCCGCTTCAGCAGCGAGCCGTGCCAGGTCTGCACCACGACCTGGCCCTCGCGGCGCTCCAGGAAGTCCGGGAAGTGGGTGTTGCCGACCAGGTAGCGGCAGGTGGCCAGGGCGCGGTACCACTCCGGGCTCCAGATCCGCACCGGGACGACCCCGGGCGGCAGCTCGGCCTGGCCGTCGTCGACCACCCACAGGTGCTCCAACGGCTCGCCGCGGCGGGCGAGTTCGGCGTGCACCGCGCGCGGGGAGTCGGCGTAGCCGCGGCCGCCGAACACGTCGTACAGCACCGCCTCGCGCAGCGGTTCGCGGCGGGCGGCCGGGTAGTGCTCGGTGCGCAGCCGGCGTTGGGTCCAGGCGCTGCGCTCGGTGGCGTCGAGCACCGGGGTGGAGTCCACCAGCAGGGTGTCGTGCCAGCGGCGCTGCAGTAGCACGTGCTTGCCGCCGGTGGTCGCGGTGGCGGGCAGCGCGGGCAGGACGGCGGCGGCGGCGATCAGCGGCCGGGCCGGGCCGGAGCGGTCGGCCGGTTCCAGGGCGGCCTCCCAGACGCCCTTGCGCAGCGGCAGCACGGCGCCGTCCGAGCCGGTGCGGGTGGCGGGCACCCGGACCCGGAAGCGGCCGTCCGGTTGGGGCTCGACCGGGGTGCGGACCTCACCGGCGGTGCCGTCGTGCCGCAGGACCAGCTCCAGCCGGTCGGCGGCCGGGTCCGGGCAGTGGCCGGAGAGTTCGAAGCCGGCGAAGTGGACCGCGATCCGGTCGACCACCCCGGCGGCCGGCTGGACGCAGACCTGGAGCCGGCCGTCGGCGAGGTGCTTGAGGTAGAGCACCCGGTCCGGGGCGTCCGGCAGCGGGTACTGGCCGGCCACCGGGCCGCCGCGCTCGTCCAGGCAGAGCTGCTCGGTGCCGCCGTCGGGGCGCAGCAGCTCGGCGTCCCAGTGTTCGAGGGCGCCGCGGCCGCGCCCGTCGGCGGTGAACGGCCGGTACGGCAGGTGGACGGTGAAGGTGTTGCCGGTGCGGGTGAGCGGCTGCTCGATCACCGCGTCGCTCTGCCGGTGGCGCAGCCGCAGCACGGTGCCGGCGGGGCAGTGGTCGGCGGTGCCGGCCAGCCGGATGCCGTCGGCGGCGGCGGGCTCGGCGTGGTCGAGCCGGACGCCGGGGCGCTCCAGCCGCAGCCGCAGCCGGTCGTCCTCGAAGTACGGCTGGAGGCGTACGTCGCGGTCCACCCAGCGGGCCGGCGGGTACTCGCCGGAGCCGCACCAGTGGGGGGCGAGGGTGCCGTACTGGCGACGCAGCCGGGTGGGGCGGGGGCGGGTGAAGAGGGTGGTCTCGATCTGCCAGTCGCCGAGCAGCCAGTGGCCGTCGCGGCGCAGTCGGGAGGGTTCCACCAGGGCGGTGAAGCCGGACCAGTCGTGGTTGTGGTCGGGCTGGGCGCTGTCGTCGGTGATCTCGGGCAGTCTGCGGGGTCTGGAGCGCAGGTGCAGGGGCGGCTCGGTGCCGTCCTGGTGGCGCAGGGTGAGCCAGGTCCAGGCCGAGCCGGGGCGGCCGGTGTCCAGGTCGAGCGGGCGGGCGAAGCCGGTGAGCTCCAGCCCGCGGCCGTGCCAGCGGGCCCGCAGCAGTCCGAAAACCACGTCCTCGTCGACGGCGGATCGGCCGGCGCCCACCCGGGGGGCGGCGTGCGGCAGAACGAACCGGGTGAGCGCAGGCATGGTGCGGGGGGCCCTTCGGGGGAGGGGATCCCGGGCATGGCGGTGGCCGGGATGGGCCCGTGCCGACGCTGATCGGACGGGGCCGAATCGATATCCCATACCGGGGAGGCACTCCCGGTCAACTGTACAGTTCGGCGAATTTCCTTTGAAATTCGTTGGGTAAACGTGAGTTCGAGTGCAAAATACGCGTAAAGGGTGGGCAGTTCTCAGGAAATTCCCAGGTAGCACCGAGGCGTGGGGGGGGGGGGGGGGCCGCCCCCCCCCCCCCGGGCCCCCGGGAATACAGGGGGCGGCCCGCCGCCCCCACCCCCCCGCGGGCCGGGGAGCCGGCGCCGGCGGACGAAGCCCCGCGGCC
>NZ_JBITZP010000021.1:0-151261 GCF_044546945.1 Kitasatospora sp. NPDC053057
AAGAGCCCAGACTCCCGCGATCAACCAGCACGAGCACGGCCAACGACCCGCACGCCAGCCCCTCCGACCAGCACGTTCGAAGATGGCGAAGCTTCTCTGAAGTACGAGGTGATGGCGACAGCCGAGGTTCGGTCGTCGCCCGGCTTTGAGTACGGATGGCGACAGCGGGTGTGCACCGGTTCGGAAGGCACTCGCCCCGGAGCTGGGGTCGGTGTGCCCGAGAACGGGAGGCACCCCCCCACGTCGGCCTCGGGGTGGTGCACCGGGCTCGCGGCAATCCGTTCGCGTGGCGTTTGCCCGGCCGCGTACGGTCTGCGCATGACGAGGACCACGCCAGCCAGACCGGTGTCCGTGGAGGCCACGTTCCCGGAGCTGGCCCGCTACCGGGCCCAGACGACCCGGTTGCACCCCAGGCCGGGGCGGCCCGGCATGCACGACAGTCACGTCGGCGGGCCGATGCTGTGGCCGGAAGACGAACCATGGCCGCTCTGCCACGAGCCGCACCAGCGCGAGACCGAGGGGTATGCACCGGAGGAGATCCGCAGCGCCCGGGCCGCAGGTGTCTGGCCGCCGAGCCGGCCATGGCCCCACACAGGAACGCCTGGAAAGGACGGTCCAGTGCCCTTCGTGGGGCTGGCCCAGTTCTTCCACCGTGACATCCCGGGCCTTGCCTGCGGACCCGACGGCGCGGATCTGGTGCAGCTCTTCCGCTGCCCCTTCACCCACGGCCCGTACCTGGAGCGCCGCTACCACCTGCGGTGGCGACGGGCACGGGAGACCGAGCGCGCGGATCTCTTCCTCGGCGCTCCGCCCGAAGTGCCCCTGCTTCGATGGGAGCACGAACTCCCCGAGCCGTGTGTCCTGCACCCGGAAGAGGTGGACACCTATCCCTGGGCGGAGGACGACACGCTGCCCGCCTCGCTGATCGCGCGCATCGACGCGTGGGACGACGCCCAGGTGGCGGAACACGGCCCCGACGCTCCCAGCTACCAGTACGACCTGTCGATCCCTCCCGGCTGGCGCGTCGGTGGCTTCCCCAGCTGGGCGTCGACGGGCCCGATGGCCATCGACTGCGCGTCCTGCGCAACCCCCATGCGGCTGCTGCTGACGGCCGAGGGCTACGAGATGGACGCCGGCTCGCACAGCTGGGTGCCCCTGGAGGACCGTGACCCGACCCTGAGGGGAAGGCGTCGATCCGGGGCGGCCGATCCGTCGCCCAACCCACTCGGCTCCGCTTCGGCCGGGACCGGGACCTGCACGTCTTCATCTGCCCGGCCGACCCCGGACACGCGCCCCAATGGGTGCTCACCTAGGGCGTTTCGCGGCGAGGGACCAGGGGCGACTCCTAGCCCCCTGAACGGCTGGTTCGTGCTCGGCTTCGTCGGCGCCCTGCTGACCACGGCGGCTGCGGTCGCCCTGCACCTGCCCCTCGGAGGGGCACCACGCGCTGCTCGCGACGGTGGCCGCCCTGGTGCTGTACGTCGCGGCGATCGGGGTCACCCGCGCGGTCGACATCCCGCTGAACGACGAGCTGGCGAAGGCGGGTTCGCCGTAGCGGATCGCCGACCCGGCGGCGCTGCGCGGCCGCTTCGAGGCGCGGTGGGTGCGCTTCAACGTGCTGCGCGCGCTGCTGTGCACGGCCGCGCTGGGGTGCCTGACCTGGGCCCTGGTCCTCAACGGGCGGAGCTGACAGTCATGTTGGAGTCGGGCCGGTCCGGGCGCACTGTCCGGGCCTGCCCTTCCGCGTTCGCGGGCCTTCCGGCCGGCAGCTGATCAGCAGAGGGTCGCGAAGCCGTAACCGCGGGCCTTGAGGGTGGACAGGATCGTGGGCAGTGCCGCGACGGTCTGGCTGCGGTCCCCGCCACCGTCGTGCAGCAGGATGACCGAGCCCGGGCGGACGTTCCGCAGCACCCGCGACTGGATCGCCCCCGTCCCCGGCCGGGACCAGTCGGCCGGGTCGACGGACCAGAGCACGACCTGCTTGCCGAGCGCCGCGGCCCGGGAGCGCACCGTGCCGTTCACCGCGCCGTACGGCGGGCGCAGGCACTTCGGCGCGTGGCCGGTCTGCGCTCGGATGACCCGATCGGTGTCGCCCACCTGGGAGTTGAAGGAGGAGGCGGAGAGCCGGCGCAGGTCCGGGTGCGACCAGGAGTGGTTCTGCACGCTGTGGCCCTGGCGGGCGACCTGCGCGGTGAGAGCGGGGTGGGCGGCGACGTTCTCGCCGATCTCGAAGAAGGTCGCGTGAACCCCGTAGCGGTTGAGGATCGAGAGGATCCTCGGGGTGTAGGCGGGGCTGGGGCCGTCGTCGAAGGTGAGGTAGACGACCTTGCCGCCCCTGGCACCGGCCGCCTCCGCCGTCTCGGCGGGCACCGCGACCGCCGCTCCCGCCACCAGCGCGACGGCGAGGGCGCCGATCGCGGTCCGCATCCTTCCGACTCCCCTGCGTCCAACGGGTCGTACGGCCATGCCTGCCCCCTGACGTCGGAACTGCCGTGTACCGGCCAGTCTGCGCCGAAGGCTGCCGAGGTCGCGACCCACTCGGGGGCGAAAGGGGGTGAAATCGGCCAGCTGGAAGGCGGGTTGACCGAAGCCGGGCAGGGCTGGTGCCCCGGGCGGGTGAGCTCGGCGGGTTCCACCGGGGACTTCAAGTCCGCTGCGGGGCGTAAAGGGTGTGGCGGAGCGGCGACGGGCGACGCTATGCTCCCCGGCGATGAACACTTTCGCTGATCTCGGATCGGAGGTCTCGTTCGCGCAAGGTGAGTGCTGATGCTCACCCACACCGCGAACGGGGACGACTCCCGTCTCTCCTTCTGGCGGCGCGTACGCGAGTACGCCGTGCCGCCCTCCATGATCGAAACCGCCACCGCACGCCGACTGTCCGGCGACTGGGCCGGGGCCTGCGCCGCCGCCAACGTCGAGATCGACTTCCAGCTGCACCGTGTCACCCGCACCCACGGCCGTGAGCTCGCCGACCGGCTACGGGGTGATCTGCGCTGCCTGGCACCGGAGTTGCTTCGATGGCACCTGCCGAGGACAGCGCCCGACGGGCTGCTGCGCGCCGGGCTGACCGTGCCGCTGGCCCGGTACCCGGGCGAGCGGCCGGTGCACCTGGTGGTCCGCACACCCCCCGCCTGGGCGGAATTCGGGCAGCGGATCAGCCTGGCGCTCTGGGACGGTTCCGGCGCTGGCCCGGCTCCGCATCCGCGTCCGCGCCCCAGCCGCCGGTTCCGCCTCGACCTGCACCGACACCTCTGGGACACGGGCCGCAGTGGGGAGTTGGCGCTGCGCGCCGGCGTCGGCCCGCCGACCGACGAGCCGGAGGACGGACCCGGCCGGTACGGGCTGCACCATGCCGTCGACCGCTGGGCCGCCGAGGCAGAGGTCCTGCTGCGTGCCGAGGGGCGCCCGGCCGGGCCGGTCGCGGTCCGCCTGGAACACGGCCGGCGGCTGCTCCTCACCCCGAACGGGCTGGACGGGCCGGCCGAGGAGGTCGTCGGCGACCTCCGCTCCCTGCCGCTACTGCCCGACGCGGCGACCTGGGTGCTGCCTGACATCGACCTGCTGCGCAGCGGGGCGATCGAGCCCGACGGCTTGCATCCGCTGGTGGCGGCCGCGCTGGCGCCCGGCTACCGAGCCGACCGGGACCTTCAACCGCCCGCCGACCAACGGCTGGTGGAGTGCCGCGGCGCCCGACACCGGATCGCGGTGGTCGACGGGGTACTGACCGCGCTCGACCACGATCCGGCCCAGCTGCGTCGCGAGGAGCTGCTGGCCGCGCTGTCCGGCACCCCGCTGCCGTGCCTGCGCGCGATCGACCAGGCACACCGTGACCCGGCCGAACTGGCCGATGTGCGCGAGCGGTTGAACCACGGCGACACCGCCGGGGCGCTGGCCGTGGTGGAGGGCCTGCTCGGCCCCCAGGCGGCGCTGCGCGACGGCCCGCTGCGGGAAGAACTCGCGGCAGCGGCGGAACGCCGGGTCGCCTACGGCCTGTACCGGGCCGGTCTGACCATCGACCAACGGGCCAAGGCGGTACAGAGCGGGACCTCCTACGTCCTCTACCGGGCAGGGGGCGTGACCCGCTCCCGGATCAGCGCCTACCCGTTCCCTCGTCGTCCTCGCACCGCCACTCGCTGAAAACCCGCTGAAAACCGTCCGCAACCCCCTGCCTTCCGACTTCCCAAGGTGATCACTCATGCCCACATCCATGCCCACACCCATGCCCACCCCCGCCCGACTCGACGTCGCCCGCCAACTGCTCGACCTGCTCGGCGACACCCGCACCGAACCCCGCCCCGACGACCAACTGGAGGCGCTCACCCTCGCCGTGGCCGCCGACCTGCCCGTCCTACTCTGGGGCGAGCCGGGCATCGGCAAGACCGCCGCCCTCAACCAGCTCGCCGAGGCCCTGGACCTGCCGCTGACCACCGTCATCGCGAGCGTCCACGAGCCGTCGGACTTCTCCGGCCTGCCCATCGTCGGCGACGACCCGGCGCAGCAGGGTGTCCCGCTGGCCCCGCCGGACTGGGCGGTGCGCCTGGTCCGGGCCGGGCGCGGACTGCTGTTCCTGGACGAGCTGTCCACCGCGCCGCCCGCCGTCCAGGCCGCGCTGCTCCGGCTGGTCCTGGAGCGGCGCATCGGCGCGCTCCAACTCCCGCCGGGCGTAAGGATCGTGGCGGCCGCCAACCCTCGTTCCTCGGCAGCCGACGGGTGGGAGCTGAGCCCGCCGCTGGCCAACCGGTTCGTCCACCTGCAGTGGGTGCACGACCACGAGGTAGTGGTGCGTGGCCTCGGTGGGGTGTGGCCGGTCGCCACCCTTCCGCAGCTCGATCCGGCGGAGCTGTCGGCGGCGGTCGCCTTCGCCCGCCGAGCGGTTTGCGAACTGCTCACCGTCCGACCGGAGTTGGTGCATCAGCTGCCCACCAACGAGACCAAGCGCGGCGGCGCCTGGCCGTCCCCGCGCAGCTGGGACATGACGCTGCGGCTGATCGCCTTCGCCACCGCCGCCGGCTCGTCCCGGGAGGTGCTGTCGCTGCTGGTCCGGGGCACGGTCGGGGACGGTCCGGGGCTGGAGCTGATGGCGAGCATGGACCGGATGGACCTGCCGGACCCGGAGCAGCTGCTCGCCGACCCGGCGGGCGCGGTGCTGCCCGAACGCGGGGACCTGCGCCAGGTGGTGCTGGACGGGGTGGTGGTCGCGGTGCGCAACCGGCCGGAGCGGGCGCGGTGGGACGCCGCCTGGGCGGTGCTGGTGCGGGCGATGGAGACCGGCGCGCCGGACGTGCTGGTCGTCCCGGCGACCACGCTGGCCTCGCTGCGCCGGGAGGACTGGGAGGTCCCGGCGGCGATCGAGCACCTCGCCTCGACGGTGGCCCTGTCCCGGCGGGCCGACCGCGCCGCCGTCCGCGTCGCCGCGCGGACCGACGTGACGGCCGGCCGATGAGCGCGGGCGCGACGCCGCCGGGCGTCGGCGGGACGACCGGGCTCGCCCCCACGCCACGGGACCTCGCCCGGAGGGCCAGGCCCGCCGCCCCCACGCCTCTGGACGTCGGCAGGCGCAGCGGCCCGGAGGCCGACGGGCCGAACGCCGCCACCCCCGGCCTCGGCACGCTGGACCTCGACAAGCTCTACGCCGCCCGGCTGCAGGCCGTCCGGGCCCGCCCCTACCTGGCGACGGCACTGTTCGCCCTGCACCTGGTGGAGTCCCGGCAGGTGCCGACCATGGGTGTGGACCGCTACTGGCGCTGCTACGCCTCGCCGGGTTTCGTCGACCGCACCCCGGTGGAGGACCTCGCCTCCATCTGGGTGCACGAGGTGTCCCACCTGCTGCGCGACCACCACGGGCGCAGCGACCGCCTTGCACGCGAGCTCGGGCTGACGGGCCCGGCGGACCGCCTGCGGATGAACATCGCCGCCGACTGCGAGATCAACGACGACGCGTTCGGGGACGGGCTGGTCATGCCGGCCGGCGCGCTGACGCCCGCGCTCCTCGACCTGCCGGAGGGGGAGCTGATGGAGGACTACCTCCGCGGCTTCAGCTTCGACCTGCGGCGGCCGGGCCTGGCCTGGCTGGACTGCGGCAGCGGCGCCGACGGCGTGGACCGCGGGTGGGAGCTCGGCCCGGACGGCGCCCACGGCCTGACCGCCCAGGAGCAGGACGCCGTCCGCTTCCGGGTCGCCGAGGGCATCCGGGGCCGCCCCGGGAACACCCCGGCGGGCTGGCGGCGCTGGGCCGAGGAGGTGTTCCACCCGCCGCAGCCGTGGCGCCAGCTGCTGGGTGCGGCGATGCGCTCGGCGGTGTCCGGGCCGGGCGCGGGCGGGGACTACAGCTACGGCCGCCCGGCCCGCCGCTCGGTCGGGCTGCCCGGCGTGGTGCTGCCGAGCCTGCGTCGGCGCCCGCCCCGGGTGTCGGTGGTGGTCGACACCTCGGGGTCGGTCTCCGACCGGGAGCTGGGCAGTGCGCTGCTGGAGGTGGCGGCGATCGGTCGGGCGGTCGGCGGCCGCCACGACCAGGTCACCGTGCTGTCCTGCGACGCGGCCGCGCAGTCCGTCGGCGCGCTCTGCCAGGCGGCGGGCATCCCGCTGGTCGGCGGCGGCGGGACGGACCTGCGGACGGGCTTCGCGGCCGCGCTGCGGACCCGACCGCAGCCGGACGTCGTAGTGGTGCTGACGGACGGCCAGACGCCGTGGCCGGCGGTCGCGCCGTCGTGCCGTACGGTGGTCGGTCTGTTCCGGCGGCCGAGCCGGTACAACGAGAACAAGGGCGAGTACCGGCCGGACGCGCCGCCGGAGTGGGCGCGGGTGGTCACCATCGGGTGAGCGGTGCCGGCCCCGTGCACGACAGAAGGAAGAAAGCCCCGTGAAGACGAACAGCCCGGAGCAGCACCCCGACGAGCACGCGCGGTTGGCGCGCTACCGCCGGGCGTTCGCGCAGGTGGCTCCGGAGCATGCGGCCGGCCTGGTGGCGCGGGTGCTCGCCGATCCCGACCGCGCGATGGCGAGCGGCGCGGTGTGCGAGTATCTGGACCGACGGGCGGCGGAGCTGCTGACGGACCCGGGGTTCTTGGCCTGGTGCCGGGAGCTGGCCGAGGCGGCGACGGCCGACGACTTCGCCGTACGGCGCCTGCGCGAATGGGCGCTGCTCCGGGCGGTGGCCCTGGGCGAGCCATGGGAGGAGCGGCAGTTGCTGGCGGCGTCGGACTGGCTCCAGTTGCACGCCGCCGAGACGTCGCCGGCCGGGTCGTGCCTGAGCGTCCTGGCCGAGGCGGGGCGCACCCGGCGGATCCGCAACGTCGCGGCCTCCCGGCTGCGCGGGCTGCGGTAGCCGGGCGGAGGAGCCCGAAGGACCCCTCCGCCCGGTCACGCGCAGCTCAGCCCACCATGGCCGCCAGCACGCTGCGCCAGTCCTCCCCCGGCTCCGGCTGCAGCGCGGCCGCCAGGGTCTCGGCCCGGTAGTGCCAGGGGCGCCGCAGCTCGGGGTCGGCGTCGGGGCTCGGCTCGACCGCGCTGCCCGATCCGAGCAGCCGGATCAGCTCGGCGCTGAACTCCGCCCAGGACACGTGCCCGTTGATCGCGTTGACGATCCGACCCGCGGCGGGGCTGTCGGGCAGGGCGCAGGCGGCGAGGGCGCGGGCCAGGGCGGCGGAGTGCACCCAGGCGGCGCCGTTCCACTCGCTCTCCCCGTCAACTCCCGCGGCGGGCAGGAGGATCGGCCGGCCGGTCAGGGCGGCCTGGTAGAGCTCGCCGGTGGAGCCCCAGCGGAGCTGGTCGCGCAGGCGCTGGTGCGGCCCCCAGACGATCGGGGCGCGCACCACGGTGGCCGGGCCGTGCCCGGTGGCCTCGGCGGTCTCGAACAGCATCCGCTCGCAGTCCAGCTTGGCCTGCCCGTACGCGGTGACCGGCGCGCCGCTGGGGCCGCCCTCGGCGACGTCGGTGTCGGACGGCCGCCCGTACGCGTCGATGCTGCTGACGAAGACGAACGGGCCACCGGACCAGCCGTCCAGCAGGGTCCGCATGGCGGCCACGTCGGTCTCGTGCTCGGTGAAGGTGCAGGCGGCGTGGATGACGGCGTCCACGCCCTTGACGGCGCGCTGGAGGCTGTCCAGGTCGGCGAGGTCACCCTCGGCGATCTCGGCGCCGTGCAGCGCGGGCAGGTGAGCCGACTCCGGGCGGACCAGGACGCGTACCGGCCGCCCCTGGGCCATCAGTTCCTGCAGCACCGCGGCACCGACCCCGCCGGTGGCGCCGGTGAGCAGCACGGTGCCGGTGCGGGGCTCAGCCGTCGTGCGGCCGCCGGCCTGCGCGACGGCCGCGCGGCGCTCCTCCTCGCGGGCGGCGAGCAGGGCGGCGAGGGCGCGCGGGGTGCGGTGCTCCAGGATGTCGAGGCCGGTGAGCGGCAGCCCGACGCGGGTGCGCAGGCGTTCGGCGAGTTGGACGGCGACCAGCGAGTGGCCGCCGAGGGCGAAGAAGTCGCCGTCGGCGGGCGGGACGCTGCCGAGCAGTTCGCCGAAGGCGGTGCGGACCAGGTCGAGCGGGCCGGTCTGCTCGACCACGGGCGCAGCGGCCAGGGCACCGGGCAGTCGGCCGCGGTCGACGCCGCCGTCCGCGCCGCGCGGGATCCGGTCCAACAGGGTGACGGCGAGCGGGAGTTCGTCCGCCGCGACCGCGCGCCGGAGCCGGGAGCGCAGGTCGGTGCCGGTGGGGGCGACCGGTCCGCGCACCACCGCGTAGGCGAGCGGCGGGCCGTCGACGGCCTCGACGACGGCCGCGTCGGCCACCCCGGGGTCGGCCAACAGCGCCTCCAGCACCGGGTGCTGGTCGGCGGACACCAGGAGTTCGCCGGGCAGCTCGGCGAGCGGAACCTCCGCGTCCTCGGCCACCGCCCGGAGCACCGCGGCGAAGGCCTCGACCAGCCGGGCGGCCGTGGCCTGGTCCAGCGCGGCCTGGTCGTGCTGGACCAGGCAGCGCGGCTGCGGGCCATCCTCCAGCACCAGGGTGAGGTCGAACTTGGCCAGCCCGAGGTCGAGTTCGACGACCTCTGCGTCGAGCCCGGGCAGGGTCAGCGGCGCCGAGGGCTGGAGGAGGTCGCAGCTGACCGACAGCAACGGGGTGCCGTCGGCGCCGCGCGCCGCCGCGCCGAGGCGCTCGACCACCAGGTCGAAGGGCACCTGGTGGTGCTGCTGCGCCTCCAGCAGGGCGCCGCGCACCAGGGCGAGCGCGTCGGCGAAGGACTCGCCCCCGGTGAGTTCGGCCCGCACCGCGAGGGTGTTGACGCCCAGGCCGACCGTACGGCGCAGCTCGGGCCGGGCGCGCTGGCCGCTGGCGCAGCCGAGGGTGAGGTCGTCCTGGCCGGCGGCGGTGCGCAGAGTGGCGAAGGCGGCGGCCAGGACGACGGCGAACAGGGTGGCGCCGTGCCGGGCACCGAGCCGGCGCAGGCCTTCGACGGTGGCGGCGTCGAGCGGGGCGGCGTGCAGGGCGGCACGCCGGTCGCGGGCGCCGGGCGGGACGGGCCGCAGCAGCGGCAGCGGGCGGGCGCCGGCCAGGTCGGCGGCGCGGGCGTCGGCGGCGGCGGTGAGTTCGGCGTCGCGGGCGCGCTCCTGGCGGGCGTACTCGTCGTACGGCATGCCCGGCGGCGGGAGTTGGGGCTCGGCGCCGTCGCGGGCGGCGGCGTACAGTGCGGCGAGGTCGGCGGCGAGGACGGGCAGCGATCCGCCGTCGACGGCGATGTGATGGATCGTCAGGATCAGGGTGTGGTCCTCGGGCCCGTGTCGCAGCAGCAGGGCGCGCAGCACCGGGCCGGCGGTGAGGTCGAACGGCCGGGCGGCCTCTTCGAGGAGTTGCTCGGCACCCGCCGTGTCCAGGCCGACGCCCGCCACGTCCACGACCGGCAGCGGCACCGGGCCGGCCGGCTCGATGTGCTGGTACGGCTGCTCGCCGCGGCGCGGGTAGCGGGTGCGCAGGGCGGCGTGCCGCTCGGTGAGCCCGGTGAGCGCGGTGGCCAGGGCGCCGGCGTCGAGCGGCCCGCGCAGCCGGGTGGCGAGCGGGACGTTGTAGAGGGCGCCGCCCTGGCCGAGCTGCTCCATCAGCCACATCCGCTGCTGGGCGTGGGAGAGCGGGGCGGGGCCGGTGTCCGCGGTGGTCGGCCGGTCCGGCGTGAGGGCGGTGCGGCGGTTGCGGGCGCGGCGCAGCAGGTCGTTCTGGTCGCTGGTCATCGCTGGGCTGCTCCTGGGGTGTCGTCGGCGGCCCGCAGGGCGCGCTCCAGTAGTTCGGCCTGCCCCGCCACGGTGGGGTGGTCGAGGAAGTCGGCGAGGGAGAGTTCGATGCCGAGGTCCTCGCGCAGGTCGTCGACGACCCACATGGCGAGCAGGGAGTGGCCGCCTTCGGCGAGGAAGTCGGCGGCCGGGTCGGTGATCGGGCGTTCCAGGGCGCGGCTCCAGGCCTCGGCGACGACCTGCTGGATCGGGCTGAGTCCGGCTTCGGCTGGGGCCTGCCCGGCCGCGGAGGGGTCGGGGGCCTCGGCGAGCGCCCGCCGGTCGACCTTGCCGGTGCCGGTGAGCGGCAGCTTGCCGAGGACGGTCCAGGCGGTGGGCACCAGGTGGGCGGGCAGCCGCTCGGCGAGCCGGGCGCGCAGGGTCTCGACGGCCGTTCCGGCGCCGTCGGCGAGGACGAGGCAGGCGGTGAGCGCGGCGTCGGCCTGTCCGGCGCGGCGGACCACCACGGCGGCCTCGGCGATCTCGGGGAACCGCAGCAGGGCGTGCTCGACCTCGCCGGGCTCGATCCGGAAGCCGCGGACCTTGACCTGGTCGTCGGTGCGGCCGTGGAACTCCAGGACGCCGTCGGGCCGTTGGCGCACCAGGTCGCCACTGCGGTAGGCGCGGCCGTGGTCCTGGAGGTCGCGGAAGCGCTCGGCGGTCAGCTCGGGCCGGTTGAGGTAGCCGTGGGCGAGCCGCTCGCCGCCGATCCACAGTTCGCCGACCGTGCCGGGTTCCACCGGCGCGAGCTGCTCGTCCAGGACGAGGGTGCGGGCGCCGCCGAACGGCCGTCCGATCGGGATGGCTCCGGCCTCGCAGTCGGCGGGGGTGACCCGGTGGGTGGTGGTGAAGGTGGTGGCCTCGGTGGGCCCGTAGACGTTGTGGAGCTCCAGCCAGGGGAAGGCCCGCAGCACGGCGCCGGCGTGCTCGGGGGCGAGCGTCTCGCCGCCGACGGCCACGGTGCGCAGCACGCCGAAGATCCGGGACTGCCGGGCGGCCAGGTGGTGGAAGAGCGCGGTGGTGAGGAGCAGGACGGTGACGCCGAACCGCTCGACGTCGCGGACGAGTTCCTCGGCGGTGGGCCGGTCGGCCGGGGAGACGGCGATGGCGGCGCCGTGGACGAGCGGGGCCCACAGTTCGAAGGTGGCGGCGTCGAAGGAGGGGGTGGCGTGGAGGAGCACCCGGTCGCGCGGGCCGACGGCGATCGCGTCGGGGGCGGTGACCAGGTCGGTGACGGCGCGGTGCGGGACGACGACGCCCTTGGGGCGGCCGGTGGAGCCGGAGGTGTAGTAGAGCAGGGCGGGCGCGTCCGGCTCGGCGGCGTCGGGGACGGCGCCTCCGGTGGCCTCGGTGCCGCGCTCGGTCAGGACGAGGGTGCGCTCGGCGGGCAGTCCGGCCTCGGCGAGCAGCGCCTTGTCGCCGAGGACGAGCCGCGCGTCGGCGTCGGCGGTCATCTCGGCGATGCGCGGGCGCGGGTAGCCGGGGTCGAGCGGGAGGACGACGGCGCCGGCCCGCCAGACGGCGAGCTGGGCGACGACGTGCCGGGTCGAGCGGGCGCAGAGCAGGCCGACGGCGCTGCCGGGGCCGATCCCGCGCGCGGCCAGCACGGCGGCCAACCGACCGGAGGCGTCGAGGAGTTCGCGGTAGGTGAGGTAGGTGTCGCCGTCGGTCACGGCGAGGGCGGTGGGGTGCTGCTCGGCCTGCCCGGCGATCAGGGCGGGGAGGGTGAGGAGGGCGGGCGTCATGGCGGGTTCCCTTCCGGGCGCCCCGGCGGTGAGGCCGGGGCGCCGCTGTTCAGGACAGGAGGTACTGCGGGTCAGCTGAGCGCGGCGCTGGGCATCCGCTCCTCGACCAGCTTCGCGATCGCCCGCAGGTCGGGCTGGCGCAGCACCAGGGGGGCGCGCAGCCGCACGCCGTACTCCCCTTCCAGGGCCTCCAGCAGTCGGGCGGCGGCGAGCGAATTTCCGCCCGAGTCCAGGAAGTTGGACTCCGGGCCGAGCTCGGCACGGCCGATCAGCTCGCGGCAGAGCTTCAGCACGGTGCGCTCGACCGGGGTGTCCCCGTCCTCGACGGCCGCCACCGGGGCCGGCGGCGCGGCGGCGAGCAGCGCCGCGCGGTCCACCTTGCCGTTGGCGTCCAGCGGGTAGTGCTCGACCAGCCGCACGGTGGACGGCACGGCCTGCTCGGGCAGCCAGGGCCGGACGGCGTCCAGCAGGCTCGCGGGTTCGGCGTCCTCCTCGGTCTGCACGAAGGCGAGCAGCCGTACGCCGCCGGCGGCGGCCGTCTCGGCGGCGACCACGGCCCGGCGCACCCGGGGGTCGCGTTCGAAGGCGGCCTCGACCTCGGCTGGTTCGATCCGCACCCCGCTGACCTTGACCTGGTCGTCCAGGCGCCCGTGGAACTCCAGCACGCCGTCGGCGCGCATCACCACCCGGTCGCCGGTGCGGTAGACCCGGTCGGTGCCGTCCACGCCGGGCGGCACCTCGACGAAGCGGCGGGCGGTCAGCTCGGGGTCTAGGTACCCGGCGGCCAGGCCCCGGCCGCCGATCCGCAGTTCGCCGGCCGTGCCTCTGGGCACCGGGCGGCCCTGCTCGTCGCTGACCAGCACGACGGCGCCGGGGATCGGCAGTCCGATCGGCGGCGCGCCGGCGCCGTGGTCGCCGCCGGGGGCCATGGTGTGCACGGTGGTGACGACGGTCGCCTCGGCCGGGCCGTAGCCGTTGTGGACGGTCGCCGTGACCTCCGGCCCGGCGGCGCGGCGCAGCCGGTCGCCGCCGATGAACAGGTGGCGCAGCGCCAGCCCGGCCGGCCAGGGCCGGGCCAGGATCGGCTCGGCCAGCGGGGTGGGCAGCAGGCAGGTCGTGATGCCGGCCTCGCGCCACCAGTCGGTGAGCGCGCCGGAGTCCCAGCGGACGTCCTCGGGGGCGACGACCAGCGTCGCGCCGGAGGCGAGGGCCGCCCACAGTTCCAGGAGGTGCGGGTCGAAGGACACGCCGATCAGCAGACTGTGCCGCTCGCCGGGGCCGAGGCCGGTCAGCTCGCGGTACCACTGCAGCAGCGCGCCGAGCGCCGGTTCGGTGACGGCGACGGCCTTGGGGGTGCCGGTGGAGCCGGAGGTGAGGACGGCGTAGTAGGTGCCGACGGGCACGCTGACCTGCTCGCCGGGCGTCAGGGCGGCCAGCACGCCGCCCGTGGGCAGGTCCAGCTCCAGCCGCTCGCCGCCGGAGGGCAGCACGGCGGCCTCGCCGACCAGGCAGACCGGGCGCAGCTGCTCGGCGACGGCCTGCAGGCGCTTCTCGCCGGGGCGCGGGCCGAGCGGCAGGTGGACGGCGCCGAGCTTGGCTATCGCCAGGGTGACGGCGACCAGTTCCACCGAGTGGCCGAGGCAGACGCCGACCAGGTCGCCCTCGCCGACCTTGCCGCGCAGGGCCTCGGCGACGGTGTCGGCGAGGCGGTCGAGTTCGGCGTAGCTGTGGGTGTGCTCACCGTCGATCAGGGCGGGCGCCTGCGGGGTGCGGTGCGCCCAGCCGGTGAACAGGTCGAGGACCGCGCCGTCCTGGTGCGGACGGCCGTACCCGATGCTCAGGGATTCCATCATCGTCTCCAGATGCGTGCGTAATAACCGTCAGTTCAGGCCCATGGAGCGGGCGATGATCACTTTCTGGACCTCGGAGGTCCCTTCGATGATCGTGGTCATCCGGACGTAGCGGTACAGGAATTCCAGCGGGTGGCCGCGCACCCAGCCGGTGGCGCCGTGCACCTGGAGCGAGCGGTCCACCGCGCGGACGGCGGTCTCGGAGGCGGTGAGCTTGGCGAGCGCCGCGTTCTCGGGCGACTCGGTGCCCTCGTCGACCAGCCGGGCGCAGGCGAGGGTGAGCAGCTTGGAGGACTCCACCTCGGCGCGCGTGGTCACCAGGTGCTCCTGGACGTGCTGGTACTCGCCGATGACCTTGCCGAAGGCGCGCCGCTCGCGGGCGTACTCGACGCCGGCCTTCAGCGCGTACTCGGCGATGCCGTTGCACATCGCGGCGACCACCAGGCGGCCGCGGGAGAGGCTGTCCATGGCGAGGGCGGTGGCCGCCCCGATGCCCTCCTCGCCGCCGATGACGGCCTCCGGGCCGACGGTGACCTGGTCGAGCAGCAGCTCGAACAGCGGCTCGCCGGACATCCCCTCGTACCGCTGGCCGATCCGCAGGCCGGGCTGGTCCATCGGCAGCACGAAGGCGGTGGCCCCGGTGGTCGGCCCGGCGCCCTCGCCGAGGTCGGTGGCGGCGACCACCAGGGCGATCCCGGCGTGTTCGGCGTTGCTGACGAAGGTCTTGCGCCCGTTCAGCACCCAGGTGTCGCCGGTGCGCACGGCGGTGGTGGTGAGGTGGAACGCGTCCGAGCCGGCCTGCGGCTCGGTGAGCGCCAGGCAGCGGGTCTGCTCGCCGCGCACCAGCGGGACGAGGTGGCGCTCGACCTGCTCGGGGGTGCCGTGCCGCAGCAGCGGGCTGGGGCCGTCGGAGCCGGCCAGCGCGTACGGGGCGAGCACGCAGCCGCTGCGCCCGGCGGCGTGGTGCAGCAGCACGACGGCGGTGAACGGCATGTCGGCGCCGCCGAGTTCCTCCGGGTAGTCGCCGGCGTAGAAGCCGAGCGCGGCGGAGCGCTTGCGGACGTAGGCCCGCAGGTCGGTCGGGACCTGGTCGGCGGTCTCGGGCAGCTCGGCGGCGAGCGGCACGAGTTCGCGGCGGATGAAGCTCTCGAAGGCGTCGACGAGTTCGCGGTGGCCGTCCTCCAGGACGGCGGAGGGCGCGGTCACTTGGCATCTCCGGCGAGGACGCGGGCCTGGTCGGCCAGCACGGCGTGGCGGAACAGGGTGCGCAGCGGCGGGCGGCTGCCCAGGTGCGGTTCCAGGTAGGCGGCGAGCTGGGCGGCGAGCAGCGAGTGGCCACCGACCTCGAAGAAGTGCGAGTCCGCGGTGAAGCGGTCGTGGCCGAGCACCTCGCGCCAGGCGGCGGCGATCAGCTCCTGGCCGGGGTCGGCGAAGGTGCTGGGCGCGCTCTCCGGCTCCTCCTGCGGGGTCGCCTCGGCCAGCCGGGCGAGGGCGGCGCGGTCGGGCTTGCCGCCGGGCAGGGTGGGCATCGCGGCGACGGCCGTCCAGCTCGCCGGGACGAGTCCGCCGGGCAGCCGGCGGGCGAGCGCGGTGTGCAGGGCGGCCTGGTCGGGGCGCTCGGCGCCCTCCAGGAAGCCGAGCAGGCGGGGGCCGGTCTGCGGGTCGGTGTGCAGCACCACCGCGCAGGAGCGGCCGCCGAGTTCGGCGGAGGCGGCGGCCTCGATCTCCTCCAGCTCGATCCGGTGGCCGCGCAGCTTGACCTGGTTGTCGGCGCGGCCGAGGAAGCGCAGTCGGCCCTCGGTGTCGCGGTAGCCGCGGTCGCCGGTGCGGTAGACCCGCAGGCCGCCGAGCGCGGGGACGGTGCTGAAGCGGGCCGCGGTGGGCTCCGGCAGGCCGGCGTAGCCCTCGGCCAACAGGTCGCCGCTGACGGCGAGTTCGCCGACGCAGCCGTACGGGAGCGGGCGCAGCGTCTCGTCCAGGACGTGCAGGCGCACGCCGTCGAGTTCGGTGCCGAGCGGGATCTCGCCGTCCTCGGTGACGTCGGCCGCGCTGACCTGGTGCACGGTGGAGGTGACGGTGGCCTCGGTGACGCCGTACGCGTTGAGCACGGTGGTGGCCTCGGTCAGTCCGGCCAGTGCCCGGGCGGGCAGCCGTTCGCCGCCGAGGACGAGCAGCCGGGGCGTCCAGCGGCCGTCGCGCAGCGCCTCTCGCAGGTCCTCGCGGACGGCGAGCAGGTAGCTGGTGGGCAGGTTGGCGACGGTGACGCCGCGGGCGGCGAGCACGGCCACCAGCTCCGGGCCGGTGGGCACCTCGCGCTGCGGCACCACCAGGGCGGCGCCGGCCGCGAGGGCGGGCAGCACCTCCTCCAGTGCCACGTCGAAGGACGGCCGGGCGAACAGCAGGACCCGGTCGGCGGAGGTGAGTTCGTAGCGGGCGGTGATCGCGGCGACGTACCCGGCGAGCGCCTCGCGGCCGACCAGGACGGGCTTGGGCACGCCGGTGGAGCCGGAGGTGTGGATGATGTACGCGGCGCCGTCCAGGACGGCGGCGGGCTCGGCCTTCGGGAAGGCGGGGCCGTCCAGCAGCGCCGGGGTGACGCCCTCGGCGGGCAGGGCGAGCGCGCTCTGCCGGGTGGCGAGGACGAGCGCGGGGGCGAGCCGCTCCAGCAGCAGGCCGAGCCGGGCGGCCGGGTCCTCGGTGGACAGCGGCGCGTAGACGGCGCCGAGGCGCAGGCAGGCCAGCAGGGTGACCACGCTGTCGGTGCCGCGCGGCAGCACGGCGGCCACCGGCTGGCCGGCGGTGACCCCGGCGGCGCGCATCCGGTCGACCAACTCGCCGACCCGGCGGTCGAGTTCGCCGTAGGTGACCCGCTCGGTGCCGGCCAGCAGGGCGAGCGCGGTCGGGTCCTGGGCGGCGGCCGGGTCGAGTCCGGCCGGGGTGACCGGGGCGGCCGGCTCGGCCTGCGGCGCGGGGGCCAGCTCGGCGAGCACCGCCTCGGGCCGGTCGAGGTAGCGGCGCAGCAGCTCCAGCAGGCGCTCGGAGAGCAGCACGGCCTCGGTCTCGCCGAACAGGTCGGCGTCGTAGTCCCAGATCAGGGTCATCCCGGCGGCGCCGTGCTTCTCGCCGACCACCCGGCGGTCGTCGGGCAGCAGCACCAGGTCGAGGTCGAAGCGGGTGGTGCCGGTGTTGAAGCCCTCGTACAGCGAGACGTCGAGGCCGGGCGCCTGGACGTCGGGCAGCGAGGCGTCGTGGGCGCTGAACATCACGTTGAACAGCGGGTTGTCGGCGCCGCCGGTGTGCAGCCCGAGCCGGCGGGTCAGCTCCTGCACCGGCAGGTCCTGGTACGGCAGGGCGCGCATCAGGACGTCGGTCACCTCGTCCACGGCGTCGGTGCCGGAGGCGGTCGGGTCGAGCCGCAGGCGCAGCGGCACGGTGTTGACGAACATGCCGACGGTGCCCTCGAAGCCCTCCGGGCGGTTGCCGACGGCGGTGCCGACGGTCACCTCGCGGTGGCCGCTGTGCCGGCGCAGCAGCTCGGCGAACAGGGCGAGCAGGGTGCTGAACGGGGTGTGGCCGTCGGCCTTGCTGCGTTCGCGCAGCCGCTCGGCGAGGTCGGCGCCGATCGACTGGCGCAGCTGCCCGCCGCGGTGGCGGCGCTCGACGCCCGGCCGGGCCAGCCCGGGCAGGGTGACCTCGCGCGGGGCGTCGGTCAGCTCCCTGGTCCAGAAGGCGAGGGCGCGCTCGCGGGCCTGCGGGTCGGCCTCGGTGCGGGCGTGCTGCTCGTAGGAGGGGGCGGTGGCCAGCTCGTAGGGCTGGTCGAGGACGCGGGCGCGGTAGACGGTGAACAGGTCGCGCAGGAAGATCGCGAAGGAGTGGCCGTCGTGGACGAGGTGGTGCTCGACGTGGATCAGCCGGTGGTGGTCCTCGGCGAGGCGGACCAGGTGCCAGCGCAGCAGCGGCGCCCGCTCGGTGTCCAGCGGCTCCTCGGCCTCGGCGGCGAGCAGCCGGCGGAAGACGGCCTCCGGGTCCGACTCGGCGGTGAAGTCGCTGTGCCGCAGCACGGGTTGACAGTCCTCGGCGACCCGCTGCCCGGGGATGCCCTCCGGCCGGGGCACCAACTCCAGCCGCAGGCCCGGGTGCTGGGCCAGGACGGCGGCGAGCCCGGTGTGCAGGGCGTCCCGGTCGAGGGTGCCCCACAGGTCGAGGACACCGGTGAAGTTGTAGGCGCGACTGCCCGGCTGCATCTGCTCGTGCAGCCAGACGATCTCCTGCGAGGGAGAGAGTGCGAACATGGATGATTCCCTTGTGTGGTGGGCGTGTTGGCACTGCGGTGGCCGGGTGCGGGGGTGGGGGTGGTCCCGGGTACGGCCGGGGGGATCCGGGCCGCACCGGGGTGAGGGTGCGACCCGGGGTCCTCGGGAAGTGTGGTCTGAGAGGCCGGGGGCCCTGAGCGGGCCGGGGTCTAGGCGAGGTGGCGGCGCAGCACGGCGAGCAGGTCGCCGAAGGCGGCCTCGGCGTCGGCGACCGGGAAGCGCTCGCTGTCCCAGGCGAGGTGCACCGTCAGGTCGTCGCCGTGGGAGGCGGAGACGGCCAGCGGCGCCGCGAGCGGGCGACCGGCGAGGTGGACCTCCCGGCCGGGCACGCCGCCGAGCAACAGGGACGGGCGGCGCTGGAGGTCCTCGAAGGTGAGCATCGCGTCCAGCGCGCCCGACCAGGGGGATCCGGCGGCCCGGGCGGCCCGGACCACCTCGTCGAAGGGGGTGCCGGCGTGGTCGAGGTCGTCCCACCAGTCGTCGCAGAGCGCCTCCAGGTCGGCGGCGGGTTGCGGAGGCACGGCGTGGACCAGGGTGTTGAGGAAGCAGCCGAGCGCGGCGGGCGCGCCGGGCGGGCGGCCGCCCCAGGGGTAGCCGAGGGCGAGCGGGCCGTCCGTGCGGTGCAGCCGCCGGGCGGCGGCGCCGACGGCGTCCAGCAGGGCGGGGAAGAGGGCGCTGCGGGCGCCGCTCTCGACGGCGGGCAGCCGCTCGGTGAGCAGGCCGGCGGTCTTCGCGGCGCCGCCGCCCGCCCCGGTCAGGGCGCCGAGCCGGCGCCCCCAGTGGGCGCGCGCGGCGGGCCCGGCGGCGGCCTCCTCGGCGGCCAGCTGGAGTTCGACGGCCTCCCGGAAGGCGGCGACGGCCTGCGGGCCGGGGGCGGAGGCGGGCGGGTCGTCCCGCCGGTAGGCGTCGGTGAGCTCGCCGACGAGCGCCCCGATCGACTGCTCGTCGCAGGCCGCGTGGTCCAGCGCGAGGGCGAGCAACTCCTCGCCGCCGTCGGGCTCCCGGGCCACCAGCAGGCGCAGCGCGGGCCCGTCCAGGGGCCAGTCCAGCAGCGCTTCGCGCAGCGCGCCCTCGGCGCCGCCGCCAGCGGCCGCGGCGACCCGGGCGACCTCGACCGAGGGGCCGCCGGTGCGCAGCACGGGTGTGCCGCGTACGGTCGCGAAGGCGCCGCACAGCGCCGGGTGGCCGGCCGCGACGGCGGCGGCCGCGCGGCCCAGCCGGTCGAGGTCGAGGGTGCCACCCGGGAAGACGAAGAACAGCGGGGCGAGGTCGGATCGGGTCTGCGGCGCGAGCCGGCGGGTGATCAGGAACCGCCGCTGGGCGCCGGTCAGCGGGAGCAGCTCCACCGGGGATTCGGCGGCGGCGGAGCGGTACCGGGCGAGGTAGGCGGCGGTGATGCTGGCGTGCACGGAACGGTCTCCGGTTTCCGGTGTCGGCTCGGGTCAGGGGGTCAGGGGGCGGTGGGGCACGCGGAGGGGTGCTCGGCGTCCTGGGCGTCCTGGACGTCCTCGGCGGCGTCCTGGGCCTCGCGGGCGGTCTGGGCCTCCCGGGCGGTCTGGGCCTCCCGGGCGTTCTGGCCGTCCGCGCCGGGTCGGCCGTCCGCGGTGTCCACGGCCCGGGGCCCCGTCGGCGCCGTGGGCAGCTCGCGCATCCCCCGCAGCGGCGACAGCAGCAGCGGCACCGGCACCAGCAGGAAGCCCGCCGCGCACAGCCACAGGGCGGCGCGCGGGCCGGCCCAGTCGGCGACGAGCCCGCCGCCGAGCGCGCCGATCGGCATGGTGCCCCACACCAGGAAGCGCATGGTGGCGTTCATCCGGCCGAGCAGCTCGGGCGGGCAGACGCTCTGCCGGAAGCTCACCTGCGCGACGTTGTAGGCCACCGCGCCGAACAGCACCACGCCCGAGGCGAGGCCGAACAGCAGGGCGCCCGCCGCGCCGCCGGACAGCGGCCACAGCACCGCGAAGGGCGCGGTCACCACGGTGGCCAGCCAGATCAGCCGGGCCTGCCCGACCCAGCGGGACAGCTGCCCCGCGCAGAGCGCGCCCGCCAGCCCGCCGACGGCGGAGGCCGACAGCAGGGCGCCGATCGCCCCGGGCGACAGGTCGAGCACCCGGACCCAGAACACCGTCTGGACGGCCATCAGCACGGCGGAGAACAGGTTGGACGTGGCGGTGGCCGCGGCAATGGCCCGCAGCAGCGGGTGGCCGAGCACAAAGCGCACGCCCTCGGCCACCTCGGCGCGCAGCGAGCGCCCTGGCTCCGGCTCCGGCCGCGGCTCCTCGACCCGGATCCGGGCGAGCAGCAGCGCCGAGGCGAGGTAGCCGCAGGCGTCGGCGACGATGGCGATCGGCGCGCCGAGCAGCTGGACCAGCCCACCGCCCAGGCCCGGCCCGGCGATCTGCGCCGAGGAGCGGACCGTCTCCAAAGCGCCGTTTCCGGCGACCAGTTGTTCGCGCGGCAGGACGGCGGGCAGGAAGGACTGGTGGGCCACGTCGAAGAAGACCGTGGCAACCCCGGTGACCAGCGCGACCAGATAGAGCTGGGGCATGGTCAGCACCCCGAACGCCGCCGCCGGCGGGATCGAGCCCACCGCGAGGCAGCGCACCACATCGGCGCGGATCAGCACCGGGAGCTTGCGCATCCGGTCCAGCCAGGCGCCGGCCGGCAGCCCGACCAGCAGGAACGCGGCGGTCTCGGCGGCGGTGAGCAGACCGACCTCGAACGGGGTGGCGTCGAGCACCACCACCGCCACCAGCGGCAGGGCGACCAGGGTGACCTGACTGCCCGTCTGGGCCGCCGCGGCTCCGGTCAGCAGGAGCCGGAAGTCGCGGTGGCCGAACAGACGGGCCTGGCGGGGGTGAGGCTTCTCGTTCATCAATGCGACTCTCGGTCACACATTCGACACTGGGCAAGCACCTGGTCCGTTTCCGGACGAAGCGCGGGTCGGCCGGATCCCGCCACTGCCGTGACCGACCCGTGCGCCTCCCCTACGAGCCCTTATGCCCCGGCTACGATCCGGCGCGCGGCCGTCACCGCCCGTCGGCCAAGGCATCACGGCCCACCCGGGCACCCGGACGGGCTCCCGACCAGGGAGTCCATTTCGTCGTCCGATATTCGGACACTCGCTTTCCGGCCACCGGAGTTCGCCGCTCAACTTGGCCGGAATCCATGAAGTAGGCAGCTTCCGTAACCCCACCGTGATATCGGCGTGACCGTCCAGAGCCGTGACCGGCCACCCGGGGGCGCGCTACCCGTCGGCCGCGGCCGCTCCCCCGACCTCTGGTCCGGCTGGCCCCGCCCCTGGCCCCGCCCCTGGCCCCGCCCCTCATCCGGCCCCTGTTCCCGCCCCGGTTTCGGCCCCTGTTTCGGCACCTGTCTCAGCCCCGCGCCGGGTCACCGCGAGCACCGCCATGTCGTCGTCGCGCGGCCCGCCCGTCCACCGGGCCACATCCGCCACCAGCGCGTCCACCGCCTCCCGCGCCCCGGCGAACGGCCCGAGCGGAGCCAGCCCGCGCACCGGGTCGTAGAACTCCCCCGCCGCGTCCCGCGCCTCGGTCACCCCGTCGGTCACCAGGAGCAGCGTGCAGCCGGACGGGAAGGCCCTGGTCTCCACCTCCGGCCGCGCCACCCCCAGCACGCCCATGCCCAGCGGCAGCCCCGGATCGGCCGCGTCCCACCGGCTCACCGTCGGCCCGCCCGCGCCCAGCAGGTACGGCCCGGGGTGGCCGCAGTCCAGGGTCCGCGCGACGGCCTCCCCCGGCGGGAACTCCACCAGCAGCGCCGTGATGAACCCCTCCAGCCGCAGTTCCTCACCCAGCGCGACGCTCTCCCGGACCAGCGTGCGCTCCAGCGCGTCCGCGAGTGCGGCGAGGTCCGGCTCCCGGTGCGCGTCCTCCCGGAACGCCCCGAGCAGCACCGACACCGCCCCCACGGCGTGCAGCCCCTTGCCCCGCACGTCCGCGATCAGCACCCGCACACCGTACGGAGTGGCCTGCAGCGCGTACGCGTCCCCGCCGATGAGCGCCTCGTCCTGGGCAGCCCGGTAGCAGGCCGCGACCTCCAGCCCCGCCACCCGCCCCGGCGGCTCCGGCAGCACCGCCCGCTGCGCCGCCTCCGCCACCGACCGCACCCGCGCCAGCCTGCGCCCGTGCCGGGCCACCACCCGGTTCACCCCGACCCCGAGCAGGGCGGTGAAGGCGGTGTTCACCAGCTCCAGGTAGCCGTCCTGGGTCCCGGCCGACCCGTCCCGCAGGGACAGCACCAGGATCCCGGTCACATTCGCCACCCCGACGGCGACGGTGTCGCGCAGCGTCAGCAGCGCTCCGGACAGCACGGCGGCCGCCGCCAGCAGCGGATCGCCCCAGTAGTCGGCCGGATCCAGCGAGTTCCACACCAGCCCACCGATGATCAGCAACCACGGCGCGATCCGCACGTACGGCGGCCACTGCACGGACTTCGGGGCCATCGGCCACCTGGCTTCCGTCTCATGCACCCAGCAGGAGGCTCTTTCGATCGTAGGCACCGGCGGCGGCGGGGCGCAGGGTGGTGGGGCTGGGAAGGCGGCTCCCGGGAGGCACTCACCGAGTCCCGCCGAGGCCCGGTCCTCATTCCGCTCGTCGCGATCGGGGTGAACCCGCTCAGTGGAGCCGGCACCTCCGCCGTACCGGGCTTGCCTGCCGCCATCGCAGCGCGTCAGCGCGTGAACCGATCCGCCCCCCGCCCCGACAGCAACCCTGCCGGAACCCGCCGCCCGTAGGCCACCAGCAGCAGGTGCGCCGCGCACCCCTCCACCGGCAGCGGCCCCTGCCCGTACGACCAGCCCGTGTCCGTGGCCCGCAGCCGCACGCCCTCCAGCCGGGCGCCGAAGAAGCGCAGGCTGCGGGGCGAGACCGCGCCCAGTAGGGCGGCGGCCCGGGGCAGTGGGAGGCGCGGGGGCAGGCCGAGGGCGACGGTGACGTCGAGGCCGTGGACGGCGTCGTGGGCGAGGGCGGCAATCCGGCCGCCGGCCGGGGGCCGCCAGGGGTGGTCGGCGTGCTCGGCCAGGGCGGCGGCGAGCCGGGCTTCGCTGAGAGCGGCGGCGTCGCGGCGGGCGATCCGGTCGGCCATCCGGTGGACGTTGCCGCCGGAGCGGGTGAGCTCCCAGACCGTCCGCGCCGTCGAGTGCCGGAAGCCGGTGCTCATGTGCGCGGCCACCTCGCGGACCCGCCAACCCGCGCACAGCGAGGGCGAGTTCCACTGCTCGGCGGTGAGGCCGGCGAACACCTCGGCGAGTTCCCGTCGTTCCGCCGCGATCTGCTCGCGGATCCACCCGATGCCATGCTCCTGCTGCACACTGTTCATGCTCCCCAGCCTGCGGCCGGGCGCGCCCGCCCGTCCAAGACCGAGTGGTTCTGCCACCTATGATCAACAGTTATGGAACTCCGGCAGCTCCAGTACTTCGTCACCGTCGCCCAGCACGGCAGCTTCACCCGCGCGGCCGAGCTGCTGCACCTGAGCCAGCCCGGAGTGAGCGCCCAGATCCGCCGGCTGGAACGGGAGTTGGGCCACCAGCTGCTGGACCGTTCGGGCCGCTCGGTGCGGCTGACCAGGGTCGGCGAGGCGGTGCTGCCGCACGCGCGGGCCGCGCTCGCCGCGGCGACGGCCGCCCGGCGGACGGCGCAGGACTTCGACGGCCTGCGGCGCGGACGCGTGCGGCTCGGCATGGTCGCGGGCGCGGCGCTCACCCCGCCGCCAGCCCTGGGCCCCTTCCCCGGGCTGGCCACCACGCTCGCCGCCTTCCGCCAGGAGCACCCCGGCATCGACTTCTCGCTCGCCGAGGACACCACCACCCGGATGCTCGGCTGCCTGCGCGAGGGACGGCTGGACCTCGCCGTGATCGGACTGCCAACCGCCGCGAGCGGGCGGGCGGGCGACGACGGCTGGACGGCACTGTCCGGGCTCGCCATGCACCCCGTACTGGAGGTCCCGCTGGTCGCGCTCTGCCCGGCGGACCATCCGCTCGCCGCTGCGGACGGCCCGCTGCCGGTCGCCGCGCTCGCCGGGCACGCGCTGGTGAGCACGCCGCGCGGCACCGGTCTGCGGACGGCGCTGGAGCGGGCCCTCGCCGAGGCGGGGGCGACCCCGACCGTGGCCGTCGAGGCCGCCGCACCACCGCAGTTGGCCGAACTCGCCGCGCACGGGCTGGGCGTGGCGGTGCTGCCGGATCCGGGGGCCGCCGCCGGACTGCCGGTCCGACGGCTGACCGACCCGGTCCCCCGGGTGCGGATCGCACTGGTCTGGCCGACCGGGCGGCCACCGGCACCGCCGACCGCCGCTCTGCTGGCCCACCTGCTCGCCGCCTACCCGGGCCTTTGACGAGCCGCTACCGGAGCCCGTGACGAGTTGCTATGCGGCCGCCGCCGCGCCGTCGCCGATGTGCAGCACCGCGGACGCCCCTGCGAAGCTCGCCCGGTCGAAGGAGTACCCGTGCTGCGGGGCCGTGTCCGAACGGGCCACACCCTCGCCGGGTGTCGGCGGCTTCACCAGGGCCCAGGCGGCGTCCGACCGCTGCCCCATCAGCGCCTCGTACGTCCCCGGAGCCGGCTCGGCCAGCCCCAGCGCTCCGCTGCGCCCGAGGCTGCCGGCGACGAACAGGTACCGCTCCCCCAGCAGCGGGCCGACGATGCGACCCGCGCCGTTCCAGCGGCAGTCCAGTTCGCCCCCGGCCCAGGCGCTCGGGGCCTGCTGGAGGTGCAGGTTGTGGGCGAACACCAGGGTCGGCCCGCGCTCGGCCTCGGCCGATCGGATGTCCAGCAGGTTCTGCGCCATCAGCGCGTCCCGCAGCCCGAGCAGGCCGGACACCCGGTCGCTCAACCCGAGGCCCTGGACCGCCGCCTGCGCGTGGTAGCGCAGCAGCCCGAGCCCGGCCTGCAGCTGCGTCCGGGCCCGGAGCCACTCGGTACGGGAGCTCTCCACTATCAACTCGGCTGCCCGAAGGTAGAGTTGGGTCAGCAGGTCGTCGGCGATGCGGCGCAGCCGGGCGGCCTCCGGTGCCTCTCCGGGCGAGCTCGCCGCGTCCAGCACCGCCTGCTCTCGGCTCCAGCGCTCGTCCTCCCCGGCCAACGCGGCGATGTCGAGGTCGAGTTGGAGGTAGTCGCGGGCGTGTTCGAGGTAGCCGCGCGGGCTGGGGGCCATGGTGTTCTCGGTCGGGATGTCGAAGCCGTGGAAGGCCAGCCGCTCGGCGGGTTCCCGGTCGCGGTTGAACTCGCGCATCCAGGCTACGAGTTCGCGATTTCCCGGCTGTGCACCGAAGCCGTGGGTGAAGCCGTCCAGTGCCGCGTCGAGGGTGCCCACGCCGTGCTGGACGTAGTCGTCCACGGCGAGCGCGGCCACCCGGTCGGTCTCCAGCGCGATCGAGCGGAAGCCCCGCTCGACCAATCGGGCGAATAGCCGGTTGCGGATCCGCCCGAAGGCCGGTTCCTGGTGCGTCGGCTCGCCGAGCGCCAGCAGTTCGCAGGAGGGGGTGAGGAAATCTCGAATGTCCTGGCTCATGGACCTCAAGCGTATCCTTGAAGGATCGGTTGAGACTTTCGCCGAGTCCACCCGAGGATTTCCGCCAGAACTCTCAAACAGGAGGACATCGCCGTGCGCCCCGCCGACCTCGCCCGCGAGCACGGCATCTCGACCCAGGCCGTGCGCAACTACGAACGCGACGGCTTCCTCCCGCCCGCCGAGCGCACCCCCAGCGGCTACCGGATCTACACCGAGCTGCACGCCGCCGCCCTACGGGCCTTCCTCGCCCTCGTCCCCGCGCACGGGCACGCGCTCGCGGGCTTGGTCATGACCGCCGTGCACGCCGACCGCCCGGACGAGGCACTGACCGCCATCGACCGGGGCCACGCCCAGCTGCTGCGCGACCGGGAGACGCTCACCGCCGTCCGCCGGGCGGTCGACCACCTGTCCGCCGCACAGGCCCCCGCCGAGACGGGCGGTGCGCTCCCCGGCCCGCTCAGCATCGGCGAACTCGCCCACCGCCTCGGCGTCACCGCGGCCACCCTGCGCGCCTGGGAGGCCGCCGGCATCCTCGCCCCGCCCCGCGACCGCGCCACCGGTCACCGCCTCTACCGCCCCGAGGACACCCGCGACGCCGAACTCGCCCACCTGCTCCGCCGCGGCGGCTACCCGCTGGCCCACATCGCCACCGTGGTACAGCAGATCCGCACAGCGGGCGGGACGGACAGCCTGGCCGAGGCCCTCGACGGCTGGCAGCGCCGCCTCACCGCCCGCGGCCGGGCGATGCTCACCGCCGCCGCCCGACTGGACGCCTACCTGGGAACCACCTTCAGCGGAACCACCTTCAGCCGACCGTGACCCGCAGGTTGGCCGGCAGTTCCGAACCGTCCGCCCGGACGGCGAACACCCGCCCGCTGCGGTGCCGGCAGGTCACCGCGCCGGCGTGAGAGTGCACCTGCAACAGCGAGTCGGTCACGCCGGGCACGACGGCGGTGAAGGCCGCCCGGACGCGCCCCCGACGGTGGCCCGCAGGCCGGTGCTGCCGGACGCGTCCGCAGTGCGCAGCGCACGCACGGGTCCGGCGACGTCCTCGCCGAGGGCCAGCAGGTGGGCCAGCGCGCGCCCGCGGGCCGTGCCGCCCAGCTCGGCGGCCTCCCGCAGGTCGGGCAGCGCGCCGGCGCGCCGCGTCTCGTCCGGCCAGGCGGCCTCGACCGCGCGCGCCGGTCGCCCGCCCGGCGGCGGTGTTCCACCCAGGCAGTGCGCAGCTCACGGGCGGCCGCCAGGTCGCTCTCGGTCAGCCGCTCGACGGCGGTGGCGAAGACGTCCCGCCGGTGGGCGATCCGCACTGCCCGTTCCCGGCTCCCGGCCCGCCAGTGGAGCCGGACCACCAGCTCGGCGGCCAGCCCGCGCCCCTCGGCGAGTTCGGCGGCCTGGGCGGTGCGGCCGTGCCGGTCCAGCAGGACGACGGCCTCGGCGGGCGCGGCCAGCAGGTCGGCGAGCACGTAGGCGGCCTCGTCTGGGCGGCGCGGACGCGCTCGGCGACGGCCGGGATCCTCGGCAGCACGGCCAGGGCGACCCCGCACGCCCCGAGGAACGTGATCAGGAACCCCCCGACGTCGAAGCCGTCGACCACCAGTCCGGTGACGCCGACCAGTGGCCCGGGCGCCGCCCACCAACGCGTTTCCACCCGGCGCCACCCTCCCGCCACCCGGACTTCGTACCGGTCGGTCGGGAGTCAGTGGGGGCCGGGGCCGCGCCACAGGGCTAGCTAGCGCCTCGCCAAAAACAGGACAGACGGTTTGTCCATATAAGACCGAACGCGCTGTTTGTTTATGACCGAGCGATCGGCCACGAAATCAGCGCACCGGAACGCGTGACCTCAGGCCGAAGCCGCCCGGCCGGCCATGGCCCCCGCTTCGCCGCCCGCCCCCTCGTCGTCGACGGGCTCCGCCCGGCCGCCCGCGTCCCGGGCCGCGGCCAGCTCGGCGGCCACCCGACCGCCCCGGTCCGGGCCCAGGTCCAACGTGGCCAGCACGCCCGGGACGGCGATGCTCGGCATCAGGTGCTGGTAGAGCACGGCGACCCGGCGCTCCAGGTCCGCTCGGCCGGACATCTTCTGAGACTGGATCTGCACGCCCGTCCAGGCTCCGGTCACCAGCCAGGCCGTCTCGGCGGGCACCACGTGCGGCAGCAGTTCACCGCGCCCGCCGGCCGCCGCCAGCACGGCCTCCGAGCGCCGGATCCACCCCGGCGCGGCACCGCCGCTGAGGTCACCGAAGACGTCCTGCCCCAGGGAGAGCCGCGCGCCCGCGCTCAACAGCGGGTCGCGCGGCATGAGATGCGCGACCAGCATCCCCATGTCCACGAACTCCTGGAGCTTGCAGTGCCGTTCGGGGATCTCCTCCCGGCCGAACTGTTCCTCCACGACGCCCTGGGCGAGCTCCCGCTTGGACGCGAAGTGGAAGTACACCGCACCGCGGGTGACCCCCGCGCGCGCGACCACCTCACCGATCGTCGCGCCCTCGTACCCGTACTCGTCGAAGACGGAGGCTGCCGCCTCCAGGATCAGCCGCCGCGTCCGGACCGCTCGCTCCTGCCGTGCCACCGCCATCACCCACCCGAAACGCTCGGCAAATAAAACCAAACACCCCGTATCTTAACCGCCCCACTGTCCAATAACCCTGGCTTCCAGGGCTCGTGGAGCCGCCTTCGAGCGGGAAAAAACCGCGTGGACGGTCCGAGGCCGTCCGGTTACGGAGCCCCGCACGGAAGCCACCACGATCGGAACCACCTCTGCTACTTCAGATCGGTCCGCCCACCGCACCCGCCCGTTGTGATAATGCACATGTCAATCCGTCTGTCACGATCTCCGCAGGTGAGTGGCCATGAACCGGCCACCGGCGCCAACCAGCAGAGCGCGGACGATGCGCCGGACGCCGACCCGGAGGCGTTCGACCGCCGACGAACTTCGCCCTGCTGCCTTGAAAACCAAACCGGTAGGTACGTATCTTACGAGCCCTGAGCAGCCCACCCCGCCCGTCACGGCCCTTTGGAGCGCTCCCTATGACCCTGCTCGCCTACCCCGCCCCTGCCCTCACCCCGGTCTCCGCGACCCTCGGGGCGGCGCCCGGGCCGGTCCTTCCGCCCGCCCCGGCACCCCGGCTGACCAGCACCGTTGCCAAGGAGTACGTCCACCGGGCCTGCCACGCCGAGGTCTTCATCACCGGCAGCGAGGCGCTCGGTGACACCACCTTCGCCGTCACCGCCCAATGGCCGCGGGCCCACACCTTCTTCAGCACCCCGGACGGGACCCGGCACGACCCGATGCTGGCCGCCGAAACGATCCGGCAGGCCGGTCTCTACCTCGCCCACACCCGGTTCGGCGTCCCGCTCGACCACAAGTTCATGATGTGGAACCTTGACTACGTCACCCACGTCCGCCGGCTGTCCATCGGCGCGATGCCCACCGACCTCATCATCGAGGCCACACTCGTCCCCCAGCCGCGCCGCATCCGCAGCACGGTCGATTTCACTCTCAGCGCGATCATCCGGCGCGGCCCCCACCTGGCGGCCACCGGCGAGGCCCGCTTCACCACCGTTCCCGACACCACCTACCGCCGGCTGCGCGGGGCGCGCCCCGAGAGCGCACCCACACCCGAGACCGCCGCGTCCGAGACCGCCGTGCCCGGCGAGCCGCTGCCGCCGGCCCGGGTCGGCCGACTGCGCCCCTGCGACGTCGTCCTGACCCCGACCGGCACGCCCGGCACCTGGCACCTCACGCCCGACCCGTGGCACCCGATCCTCTTCGACCACGCCGGCGACCACATCCCCGGCATGGTCCTGCTGGAGGCGGCCCGCCAGGCCACCAACGCACTCACGGCCCCGATCACCGTCAGCCCGACCGCCGCGGCCACCACCTTCCACCGCTACGCCGAACACGACGCGCCCACCACCATCACCGCCCGGCACACCCCCGGCGCGGACCCGGACGCCCTGATCACCACCGTGACCGGGCACCAGCACGGCGAGCCGATCTTCACCACCGTCCTCACCGGCCATCCCGACCAGCGCTGATCCGCGCCCCGCACATCCGGTACGGCCCGTCCGGCCACCACGGTCGACGGGCCGTCGGCCTACATCCGGATAACCCGGCTCCTCCCCGGGGCTGGCACTCGACGAACACCTGCGCGAGGATGTCAGCCCTTGGATCCGCTGTTACCGGGAGTGAACAGTGAGTGAAGTCGCCCCGCGCCGATACGAGTTGATCAGCCTGACCGACCGTCCGGGTACCGACGACGCCCCCGGCCGGGACGGACGCAACGGCGGCCGCAGCGTCCGGGTACGGGTCCTCGGACGGCACGCACCGGGCTCGCCGCCCGGACACGACTGGCTGGACTGCGAGATCACCGTCACCGCCGACTCGGTGCGCGGGCAGTTCGTCACCCTGGTCACCGAACGCCAACTCGGCCAGTGGCAGGACGCGTTGGAGCGGCTCGCGCTGGGCTGCGCGGTGCGCTGGCTGGACCAGGAGCACGGCCCGGAACTGCGGATCGAGCCCGGACGGCCGGGCGGGGTCTGGGTGACCGTCTGTGACGCCGAGCAGTCCGGCGTCACCCTCCGGGTCGCACTCTCCCCTGCGGCCGACTGGCTGGACGAACAGCGCACCCTGCTCAAGCTCGCCCGGGACGCCTACCCGTCCGAAGTGGCCGAGGTCGCCCCCGGCGTCCACACCTGGCGCGGACAGCCGGCCGACGATCTCTGACAATCCATCAACTCTCTTCCGGTGAAGCAGATTCGATGCTGACGAGCGAGCGGTCGGGGAGGGTCAGGAGGAAGAGCAGGGCCGCGCCGCCGAGCATGAACAGCGCGAGGTGGTGCAGTCCGCCCGTGGTGGCACCGTGCGGGAAGAACGCGGCGTTCGCGGCCGGGTCGGCCTGGTGGTACAGCGCGGTCTGGTTGCCGAGCCCGATCAGTCCCTGCGGGATGCCCGCCAACACTCCGACCGCGACCAGCAGGACCAGCGGGCTGGCCGACCCGGCCGACAACAGGGCTGCGCAGGCCGCCATTTGGACCACCGCCGCGACCACCAGCTTGCCGCGCACCGCCGGACTGCGACCGGTCAGACCGGAGACCGCGAGCGCGGTGAGCGAGAGCGGGAGCAGCACCAGCCCGGCGGAGGCGGCGCTCAGGCCGCGCCCCTCCTCCAGCCACTGGGTGTAGCCGTAGAGGAAGGCGTAGGTGGCGGTGTAGCCGAGCACCTGGCGCAGATAGGTGGCGACCAGCGGACGGTTGCGGGCGAGCGCCCGCAGGTCGATGAACGGGCTGCGGGCCCTGCGCTCCCGCACCGCGAAGCCGACCCCGGCCAGAACGGCCAGCACCGGCAGGTACCAGAGCGCGGGACTCGGCTTCATCACGAACAGCATCAACGCCAGCAGGAGGACGGCGAACAGCGCGATCCCGGCGTGGTCGAGCCGCTCCCCGCCCTCCCGGCGCGGCGCCGTGGCCGGCAGGCGGACGGCCCCGAGCACGAGACAGGCCAGCGACAGCGGGACGTTGACGGCGAAGATCGTCCGCCAGCCGCCCAGCCCGATCAGCAGACCGCCGAGCGTCGGCCCGATCACGGCGATGGTCTGGTTGGCGACGGCGAGCACCGTCAGCACCCCGGTGGGGCTGCTCCGACCGGTGCGTTCGGCCTCGCTGCGGGTCAGGTGCATCGCGGCGGGGTAGGCGGCGGAGGTGCCGATCCCGAGCAGCACCCGGGCGAGGATCAGCAGCCCGAAGGACGGCGCGAGCGCGCCGACCAGTCCGGCGAGGCCGACCACGGCCGTCCCGGCCAGGTAGAGCCGGCGCGGCCCGTAGCCGTCCACCAGCCGCCCGATCACCGGCTGGCCGACGGCGGTGGCGAGGTAGAGCGCGGTCACCAGCCAGGCGGTCTCGGCGGGCGGCGCGCCGAAGGCGGTACCGACGGGCACCAGGGCCACCGCGATCATCGAGGAGTTGATCGGGTTGAGCACCGAGCCCAGCACCATCGGGGCGAGCAGCCTGCGGTTGAAGCCGCCGTCGTCAACGGGCTTCCGGGACTCCTGTCGGCGCGGCCGGAGCCGCGCCAGCCGTATCGACGGGCCGGTCATCGCCGGTTCAGCCGATCCATCAGGGGCAACGCCGCCAGCACGGTGGCGCGTTCGGCCTCGGTGAAGTCCTCCTGGAAGGCCCTGGCCAACCACTCCTCCCGTGCCCGACGGCTGTCCGCGATCCACGCCAGGCCGGTCTCGCTCAGGCCGACCAGCTGGCGGCGCCCGTCCTCGGGATCGGGACGGCGCACGACCAGCCCACGCCCCTCCAGCACGGCCAGCGTGGCCGCCATCGACTGCGGGCGGACCCGCTCGGCAGCGGCCAGCACGCTGGCGGAGGCCGGTCCGTCCATGATCAGGCGGCTGAGTACGGCGGTCTGGGAAGGGGTGAGGCCGCTGGCGCCCTGCCCCTTCTCCTGGAGGGTCCGCCGCAGGCGGCTGAAGACGGCACGGAGCTCCCGGGCGGCCAGCGCGGCGGAGTCGGGGCGGTCTGCGCGCCCAGCGGGATCGGCCGGGGCTTCAGGGATCAGTGGGGCGGTTTGCTTCTCGGTCACGGTTCCACGGTAATTTCATCAGCCCAAACTGTCCAGCCTTGCTGTATAGATTTCCCAACCGACCCCGTCGCCTCCCCGCACCCCGATAATGGCGTCATGATCGACAAGCAGCTCCGCGTCGTCCTAGCCGAGGACTCGGTGATCCTCCGGGACGGGATGGTCGAACTCCTGACCGACCGTGGCTGCGCGGTGGTCGCCACCGCCGGGACCGCCCCCGATCGTTGCCGCCGTCACCGAACACCGGCCCGACGTGGCCGTGGTGGACATCCGGATGCCGCCCACCCACACCGACGAGGGCATCCGGGCCGCGGTCGAGATCCGGGCCTCCGCGCCCGAGGTCGGGATCCTGGTCTTCTCCCAGCACGTGGAGACCGCCTGGGCGTCCCGGCTGCTGGCCGGTGGCGCCGCCGGCATCGGCTACCTGCTCAAGGAACGGGTCGCCCGTACCTCCGAACTCGTGGACGCGCTGCACCGGGTGGCCACCGGCGGCACGGCGCTCGACCCGGAGATCGTCAACGGGCTGATGCACGGCGGACGGCGCAGCCGGGTGGACTCGCTCACCGCCCGCGAGCGCGAGGTGCTGGAACTGATGGCCCAGGGCCACTCCAACCGCTCGATCGCCGGACTGCTGGTGGTGTCGGAGCGGGCGGTGGAGAAGCACGTGGCGGCCGTGTTCACCAAGTTCGACCTGCCCGCGACGGACGCCGACAACCGGCGGGTCAAGGCCGTCCTGGCCTACCTCGCGGAGACCGGAGCCTGAGGCCCGGAGCCTGAGGCCCGGAGCCTGAGGCCCGACTCACCGTCCGGCGGACCGCGAACTTCGGTTACGGCGTCGGCTTCGGCTTCCTCAGTCCGGACGGCCTGGAGGGCCGCTTCTTCTGGGAAACGTCCTGACCTGGGAAACGCCCTGCCCTGGGAAACGCCCGGATGTTCCGAAGGCCCCCAACTCCCCATCCCACCAACCCCAGGAGTCACCATGACCACCACCCCCCTCACCGTCGCCGTCCTCGGACCGGGCGGCGTCGGCGGCCTGATCGGCGGCCTGCTCGCGCGCGACGGCCACCGCGTCATCTGCCTGGCCGGCGAGCAGACCGCGGCCGTCCTCGCCCGGGACGGACTGCACGTGCGCAGCGGCCAGTTCGGCGAGTTCACCGCCCGGGTCGAGGCCGCCACCGAGCTGCGCGAGCCGGTCGACGCCGCCTTCGTGACCGTCAAGGAGACGGCCCTGACTGCCGCGCTCGACCGGATGCCACCGCAGGCCCTCGGCGCCGGGATCGTGGTGCCGCTGCTCAACGGCCTGGACCACATGGCGCTGCTGCGCGAGCGCTACCCGGCCGGGCGGGTGGTGGCCGGGACGATCCGGGTCGAGGCCACCCGGACCGCGCCCGGCCGGATCGAGCACACCAGCCCGTTCGCGACCATCGAACTGGCGGCGCCCGTCGAGGAGTTCGCCGAGCAGCTGCGGCGCACCGGCCTGGACGTGACGCTGCGCGAGGACGAGACGGCGATGCTCTGGAGCAAGCTGTCCTTCCTCGCCCCGTTCGCCCTGCTGACCACCCGGCACGCCGACGGCATCGGCGTCGTGCGCACCGAGCACCGGGGTGAACTCCTCGCCGTTCTGGACGAGATCACCGCCGTCGCCGAGGCGGTCGGTGCCCCGGCCGACGCCCGGACGCTGCTCGCCGCCTTCGACCGGATCCCCGGCGCGATGAAGTCCTCGATGCAGCGCGACGTCGAGGCGGGCCGGCCGACCGAGCTCGACGCGATCGGCGGCGCCGTGCTGCGGGCCGCCGCCGCACACTCCGTCCCCACCCCGACCATCACCCGCCTGGTGCGCGAACTGTCGTAGCGGAGCGGCCGATCGCGGTTGCGGGTCGGCCGGCGACAGGAGTAGAACTCCTCGGGTGACGCCAGCCGACCACCGCAGCACTCCCGCGTGGAGCCACGTCGAGGAGTTCCTCCGCGCCCACGAGGCCGACCGGTTCCCGCATCCGGGCGGCACCCTGCTTGAGCACCTGACCAGGGTGGCGGCCCTGTTGGCGGACTGGGGCACCGACTCCGCCGTCCAGGCCGCCGGGCTATGCCACGCCGCGTACGGGACCGACGGGTTCGACGGCGCCCTGCTGGCGCTGGACGAGCGGGACGCCCTGGTCGAACTCGTGGGCGAACGCGCCGAGGCGATCGTCTACCTGTACGCGAGCTGCGGCCGGGCCGTCGTCTACCCGCGCCTCGGCCGGGACGAAGTGCCGCTGTTCCACGACCGGTTCACCGGACAGGACCACACCCCGCCGGAGGAGGACCTGCGGGCCTTCCTCGCCATCACGGCCGCCAACGAGCTCGACGTGTTCACCCACAACGCCGAGCTCGCCGACCGCTACGGCCCTTCGCTGTACGAACTGTTGGCCCGCACCAGGGAGTTGCTCCCGACCGATGCATGGCAGGCCTGGCAGGCCTGGCGCGGAAAGTTCGGGCAAGCGACCTGACGTCACATCAACAACTGGTCGGAACAGAAATTTTGCCAGCCGTTCACTTGTCATGTCGGAACCACCGCACGAGGGCAAGACGTTCTCGAAGGCGGGAGGGATAAAGACATGACAAAGAAGCCGTACCGACTTGCCGCCGCCGCGACCGTACTGCTCGTGGCGGCCCCCTTGTTCACCGCATGCAAGAACGCCGACCAGGCCCTCGACTGCGGAAAGCGGGCGATCAGCCTCACCGGCGATGTCCAGGACCTCACCGACTCGGCGCTCAACGTCGGCCAGATCACCGACGAGAGTCGGCGCAAACACACCGTGGACGCCCTGAAGAAGGTCGGTGACGACGTCAAGAAGATCCGCAAGGACGGTGACGGCAAGCTCGACGCGGCCGCCGACAAGCTGTCCAGGGCCGTCGACAAGGCCCAAGACGCCGTCTCCCAGGGCAAGGAGCCCGACTTCGCACCGATCGGCGACGCCGCCGGCGAGCTGACCAAGGCCTGCGCCGGAGCCTGACCCAGCGGCCGGGAGCGCCGAACACCCAGCGCTCCCGGCCTGTCGCCACCGCCCGGCCGTCGCCAGGCGGTAGGAATGGGCACCGGACCGAACCGCACCCCGGAGGCACCGGTGAACCACCCGATCCTTGACCCGCCCGAACACACCGACATCCGAAGCCGGAGCGGCACTGCGACACACGGAATCGCCGCAATGTCACCTCACCGAATTCGGCCATTCCCGCGACTGTGTCCTGTGACACCGAAGACCGAAGACCGCACAGACCCCGCCGCCCCTGTCGTCGGCGCACCCGGGAGCAGGTCCCGCTGGCAAGGTGCGAGCTGGGCAAATCGCGCTAAGTAGCGGTCGTCGCCATGCGTCACCACCGGATGTGAGCCAGAGCCGATTACGGGACAGAGCCGTTGGCTGGACAGGCCCTACCTAGGTGTTGGCCTTGATGAAGTCGGCGTATGCCTGCGGGGTGAACGACGAGGGCAGCTGTCGTTGGAGCACCTTCTGGCCACCCGGAATGAGCTGGCGGGCGACGAGGTCGGCGTGCACCTGCTGGAGATGGGAGACCTCGGCGGCCGCAGGGTTGACCGCTGCGGGGGGCGGCGCGTTGACGCCCGCGAGGACGTCGTCGGTGCGCGGTGCACCGAGGGTGAGGACGGCCCCGATGTCACTGGTGGCGGCATCGCGGGCGGTGAGCGGGGACAGCGTCCAGCGTTGCTCGACGGTGCGCAGGATGCTGGTGTGATCCAGTGGTGGCGCCCCGTCAGGGGACCGGAAGACGGTGCCGGGAACGATCAGCGGGGAGACGAGGACGGTCGGGACCCGTACGCCGAAGCGGGTGAAGTCGAAGCCGAACTCGCCGGTGGTGCCGTCGTTGGGCGGCGTGCTCGTGACTGGGGGCGGGACGTGGTCGTAGCAACCGCCGTGCTCGTCGTAGGTGATGACGAGCAGGGTCTGGTTCCAGCCTGGTCCGTCGTGCAGGGTCCGGTAGACCTGTTGGATGAGCTGTTCGCCCAGGGCCACGTCACCAACGGGGTGCTCACTGTTGCCGGTGGACGCGAAGGTGGGTTCCAGGAACGTGAAGGCGGGCAGCGTGTTCGCTGCGGCGGCCTTCTGGAAGTCGCCGTAGAGACCGAAGTGGTCGTCGGAAGCGCCGCTGATGTCAGGGAAGTTGTGCCTGGTCATCGGCGCGACGGTGTCGCCGTACACGTTCCAGCCGACGTTACCGTCGCTGAGCCGGCCGAAGATGCTGGGGCAGGTGAAGGTGCGGGTGTGGTCGTCCATGTGTCCCTGGCTGGTGGCGGCGCAGGCGAACGCCCGGTTCGGCAGGGTCTCGGTCGGCACCGAGCTGAACCACTGGTCGCACACCGCGTAGCCGCGGGCCAGCGCGGACAGGACCGGCAGCGTGTCGGGGGTGAAGCAGCCCATGATGTCGTCGGCGACGGTGCCCGGCAGGACGGTCTCGCGCTGCTGCGTCCGCTGGTTCAGGGTGTCGGCGAAGTTCGTCACGAATCCCTGCATGGTCGCCACCGGTGGTGCCGGCGGGTTGAGGGTGGCGAAGAGCTGTGCGTTGGTCGGGCCGTACCCTTCGCCCGGGTCCGCGCCGGGCATGAAGTAGGGGTTCGGGTCGCTTGCCTCGATGCGGCGGACCGTGACGAGTTTGCCGTTCTCGTCCGGGTTGGACTCCTCCCCGGTCAGTCCCTCGTAGGCCTGTCCGGCGGGAGAGACGTTGGCTTGGTCGGTGTAGAGAAACCCGAGCATGTGATCGAATGACCGGTTCTCCAGCATCAGCACCACAAGGTGCTCGATGTTCGAGAGGCCGTTGCCGTTGGACATCAGGGCCTCCGTTTGCTCGGGAGCCACTGGTCGCGGGGTGTCCGGCGCCGCTCCCGGCGGCTGCCGACGCGGGGCCGGTTGACGTAGTCGGCGGTGGCGTTCTGGGTCTGCTGGCTCCACCCGGTGCCAGCTGACACGTTGAAGACCCCGATGTAGCCTCCGGGCAGCAGTTCGAGCGGGTTCTTGATCTGACCGCCGTGGTCGAACTGGGCGTCGCCGGCCGTGCGACTCGGCTGGAACCATGCGGGGTGGACGAAGTCGCTGACCTGCGTGCCGTCGATGGCGTACGCGTAGTTGTCGGCCTCGCACGCGTCGCAAACCTCAAGGGCGTACAACGTGCCCGTGCCGGCGTTCGGCTGGTCGAAGACCACCAGGTTGATCTCGGGGTCGCCGAGCATTTCGAGGAGCTCGTGGCTGGCCGTCACGGTCCACTGCTGCTTGTACGTCCGATCGGTGGCGGCGAACACCTTCCCGATCGGCAGGTAGTTCGCGGTCATGTCGTGATAGCCCAGTGCTCCGGCCTGGTCGGAGTCGTCCAGGATCACGAGCCACCAGGTGCTGTCGGAGAGGGCGTTCGACGCGACGAACGACAGTTGGGCGTCGATTCCCCAGACGGGGGCGAAGTCCCGGCTGACCTGGGTCTGCAACGCGGGGACCACCGCCTGGACCTGCGCATCGCTGAGTGTCTTGCTCTCGTTGGTCACTTCGATTTGGACAGTGGACATCATTCCTCCCAAGCGTGTACACCACACGCGTGGCGCGTATGCATATGGCAGACGGATAGCTTGTATACTTACAGCCTCACTCCGGTACCGGGATGCGTCAAGGGCCTGGGAGCCGTTCGGAGGCAGCTGTGGAAGACGATCGAAATCCCGATCCGACGGCCGCCGCGCCGGCCCCGCCGTCCGGGCGGGGCCGGCTGACCCGGCCCCGGGTGCTGCGCGCGGCTGTCGCGCTGGTCGACCGCGAGGGCATGGCCGCGCTCACCATGCGCAGCCTGGCCACCGACCTGGGCGTGGAACCGATGGCGCTCTACCGCTACGCCTCCAGCAAGCAGGCGCTACTGGACGGCATCGTGGAGCTGTTCTACACCGAGGTGAACGAGGGCCTGCGGGCGGAGCGCGAGGCGCTCGCCCAGGCCGGGGTCGCGGGTGACTCCGGATGGCGGGCGGAGCTGCTCCGCGTGGCCCGTACCTTCTGCGCCGTCGCCGAAGCGCACCCCGCGGTCTTCCCGCTGGTGGCGACCCGTCCGCTGGATGTCCCGCTGGCCCGCCGCCCCGCCTCGATGCTCCAGCTCAACGAACACGTGCTGGCCCTGCTGGACCGGGCTGGGCTCGACGGCCGCACCACGCTGCGGGCCTACCGCGCCGTGGTCGGCTGGGTGCTGGGCTACCTGCTGGTGGACAAGCGGCAGGTGATCGACGACCCCGACGAGTCCGAGCCGCTGCTGCGGCTCGGACTGCACCGCCTGCCGATCGCGCAGTACCCCCGCCTGCGCGCGCTGGCCCCGTTGCTCACCGAGCACGATCCGGCAGCGGAACTCGCAGGTGGTCTCGAGATCCTCCTGAATCGGTTCGGGGCCTGAACGGCCCTTTGGCGCGCCCTCCAACACGAGGGAACAATCTCGCGGTAGCCGAGGCCGGCGGCGGCGCGCAGGTACCGGGCGAGCGGGTGTTCGAAGTGGCGCGTGAGGACGCTGATCAGGGAAGATTGCACGCGGACGCGACTCCAGGTCGATCTTCGGTCTCAGCAACCTTGATCATCTGGCGTCGCGTCCGTCGTTTCCACTCGGCCATGCCACCCACCCCACGGGCCAGCGCGCCTGCGCTACCCGTGCAGGCCGCCGGGTCGCTGCGGGTGAAGGAACGGGGCCGGAGCGGGCTGACGCCCTGGACGCCGGCCTGGCGCATCAGTCGTTCGACGCGCGTTCGGCCGACCCGGGTGCCTCGCGTCGCAGGACGGCGCCCAGCTCCGCCGGGAACCGGTGGAACATGAGAATCCGGCGGCAGGTCAGTAGGTGTGCAGCTCGAAACCCGCGCGGTACGTCGAGAACGGGTCGGGTCGGCATGGCCACTGGGTGCTCTCTCGGCTGGCAGCGGCGCTGACGTGTCGTGCTCGCCGTAGTCGAGGACGACCTCGACGCACCAGTGGGCCGGCGTCGGGCCGTCCGCCGCCTACGGGACGTCGTTGCCGAACGGACCTCCCGTCCACGGAGGTACCGGCCGGCCTCGCCCCTGACGGCGCGGGCGAACTCGTTCGCTGGGCCCTCGACCGGCTGCGGGCCGTCCCCCGCGAGCCGAGGGACGTCTTCGTCCGCGAGGTCGGCGGCCTGCTCGCGGAGTTCCGCAGCCGTCGCTGTCCCTGGAACGCAGCCGCCCTGCGGCTGCTCGACGACGTCTACGCGTTCGCGGCAACCGGGCCTCGCCGGCACGAGGACTGGGCGCACGACGTCCTCGCCGTGCTACATCGCGAGGTACCGGACCCGCGTGGCTGGGTTCGACTGGACGAGGACCGTGCCAACACCGCGCGCCGCACGGTGCCGGCGTATCCCTTCGGCCCCCCGGCCGCGTCGGAGTTCCCCGAGCGTCTGTACCGCCTGGACGCTCGGGCAGCGGTCACCGCGCTTGCGGTCATGGCCGAGCAGTGGTCGTCGGAACCCTCCCCCGTCCGCTCCCGACCGGACCAGGACGTCCTGCTGGCGGACGCCCGGACCCTGCTCGACCGGTACGGCCCCACCGCGTCCTACTGGACCAACGCGACGGCCGCCGCCTCGGACCCGGCCACGGACTTCCTCGCGGCGGGGCTCCAGGGCACCCGCTCCCACGGCTTCCTCACCTCCGCGTACCTCAACGGTCTGGACCTCGGACGCGACCTGGGCCTGATCGCGGTGACCGACGACGAGGTGGGTGTCTTCTGGTCGTTCGAGGCGTACTGACGGCGGGCCTCCCGGCCACAGGACGGGGACGTACGTCACGCCCCGGACACGACCGCCGTCACCCGGACACGTGCGGCTACGCCTCCTCTGACGGGTTATCGCCGAGCCCGTGGCCGTGGGTGCCGAGCCAGCGCCGGATCGCCTCCGTGTGGCGGACGGCGGTCGCGTGCAGGGCTGGACCGGTCCTCGCGGCGGCGGCCTCGCGACCGATCCGGGCGGCGTCCTGCTCGGCGGCCTCGACGACGGCGCTCGCGACCCAGTCGTCGACGACGCCCTCGTTCTTCCACCGGGCGAGCCGGTTGCGCGCGGCCCGGTACACGGCCAGGGCATCGGCCGCCTTCGTCTGTTGAGCGGCCCGCTCCCAGTACCGCGCGCGGTTGGTGAGGTACGCGTCGATGGCGCTGCGGGCCATGGCGGCGTCCCCTTCGGGATCGTGCTGAGGGCTCGTCATGCCGGAAGGATAAGAGAGCGCCCACCGGTCGGCCCGCTGCCATGCAGGATCCGAGCCCGCCCGGCGAACCCCTGGTGGCCTGCGGTGTCGGTCGTCTGACAGTCGTCTGCCGGTGACATCAAGGCGGGGCGCCTGACACCGTTCAGGGACGGATGGCTACCACGGGCACCAAGCGGCTGTGCAACTCCGCCCCGCCCCCCTAGCCGGCCCGGGAACGAAAAGCTGCACTCAACGCCCAAGGAGGAGGCCGTCCATGGGCAAGGAACAGCACCGTGCCAACAGCGGCAACGCGAAGGCCGGTGGGACGGCGCGGCGCAGTGCGCTGAAGGCGGCCGTGGCCGGGGCGGCGGCGGTCGGCGCGAGCGAGGACACCCGAGGGCTGCCGGAGACGTGGGGCCGGGTACCGCGTACGTTCGTGCGCTACACGCAGGACCGCATCATCCCGCTGCCGCTCCAGGACCTGATGATCCGCGAGGCGGACGCCCTCACACCGCACAACCGCTTCCGCGTGCGGTCGCTGAGCGCCCCGCACGCCGGCCGCGGGGCCCGGGACTGCTGGACTGCTGGCACACGAGCTGGAGCTCGTCGCACAGCTGTGCCGCTGAGCGCGTGCCATGGCTGCCGTCGCCGCCACCCCTGTCGGCGGGAGCCCGCCCACCGGGCAGAGTCTGCCAGCGTATCCGAGAGACCCCACCCTACCTGTCACTGCCGATCTCCGCCTGGTCCCAGGGAGACTGACCACCCGCAGCCGCTCCGCCCGGGGCGACGACGCTGCGCCAGCCGGCCGGCCGGCGGGAACGGGTTCGGTGATCACCCGACAAAAGCGGTGCAGAAAATGTCGGGTGACCGGGACCGGCGCCGCCGCATGATGGGGGCATGGATGACACGACCCTGGTATCCCATTTCCTTCGCGACGGCTTCGTGAAGCTGGAAGGCGCCGTCGCACCGCGCGTGGCCGCGGACTGCGCGCGGCTGCTGTGGCAGGAGACGGGCTGCGATCCGGACGACCCGACGACGTGGACGCAGCCCGTGCACTGGGTGGGCGGCATGGCGCAGGGACCGTTCGCCGCCGCACCCAACTCCCCGTCCCTGCAAGGCGCGTACGACCTGCTCGTCGGCACCGGACGCTGGGAGCCGCGCTACTCGCTGGGTACGTTCCCGCTGCGCTTCCCGCACGAGGACGAGCCGGACGACGCCGGCTGGCACATCGAGGGGAGCTATCTGCCGGAGGGCGAGAGCTGGTACTTCACGAACCTGCGCTCCCGCGGCCGGGCACTGCTGATGCTGTTCCTGTTCAGCGAGGTCGGTGAGGGGGACGCCCCGACCCGGATCCGGGTCGGTTCACACCTCGACGTGCCGAAGGTGCTGGAGAAGTACGGGGAGGACGGGGCGAGCGGGCTGACCCTCGCACCCGACCTGGTGGCGGCGTCCGATCACCGGCCGATCGCCCTCGCCACCGGATCCCCGGGCGATGTCTTCCTGTGCCATCCGTTCCTGGTGCACGCGGCGCAACCGCACCACGGGACGCGGCCACGCTTCATGGCCCAGCCACCGCTGATGCCCGCCGCGCCGTACGAACTGGAGCGGGCCGACGGCGCCTATTCACCCGTGGAGATCGCGATCCGCCGGGGACTTGGACAGCACACCCCCGGTCCGGACGGGGACGACACCTCCCACAGCGCCGGGTAGACCCGGGCGCCGCTGAGCGCTCGGGTTCGTCCGCCTGCGGGTGCGCCGGTTGCCGCTGCTCGCCGCAGGGCCCAGATTGAAAGCGGTGCCGCCCGTGGACTCTCCGCCCGGCGGCCGTGGACGGGACGGCGTGGAGAGGTGGCTGCGGCGATGAGCACGGTGGAGGAGTCGATCGACGTGGACGCGCCGGTCCGTGCCGTCTACGACCAGTGGGCGACCTTCGAGGACTTCCCGCAGTTCATGGAGGGCGTGCAGGAGGTCAGGCAGCTGGACGACCGCCGTGCCCACTGGCGGACCAGGATCGCCGGGCTGTCCCGCGAGTTCGAGACCGAGGTCGTCGAGCGGGTGCCCGGTGAGCGGGTCGCCTGGCGCACCACCGGCGAGAGCGTGAAGCACACCGGCACGGTCGACTTCGAACCGCTCGGCGCGACCCGGACACGGGTGAGGATGACCATGGCCTTCCAACCCACCGGCCTGGCCGAGAAGGCCGCCGACAAACTGGGCGTGCTCGACCGCCAAGTGCGGGGCGACCTGCGTCGCTTCAAACGGTTCATCGAGGACCGCTACGCCTAAACCGGGCCCGATCGGCGTCCGAGCGCGGCTGACGACGGCGAAACGGCCCTCCACGCCCGGCCGGCCACTCGCCGAACTTCTCGTCGATACTGTCTTGCCGGGATGATCCGTGGACGAGGGGGGAACGGGACCGCTCATGGACACCTCCGCACCGATCTCCCTCGTCACCGGCGCCAACCGCGGCATCGGCCGCGAAACCGCACGACAACTCGCCGGACTCGGTCACACCGTGCTGCTCTGCGCCCGCGACCCGCAGGCGGCCACGAACGCCGCCGCCGACCTCTCCCGCAGCCGCGCCCTGCGCGGCACCCTCCTGCCCCGCACCCTCGACGTCACCGACGCCGCCGGTGCCCTGGAGCTCGCACGCTCGGTCGACGCCGAATTCGGCCGTCTCGACGTCCTGATCAACAACGCGGCGATCAACTACGACACGGGCCGCCGGGCCGTCGACGTCGACCTCGACGAGGTGCGCCGCACCATGGAGACCAACCTCTTCGGCGCCTGGCAGGTCACCCAGGCCTTCCTCCCACTGCTCCGCCGCTCCGCCCACCCGCGGATCGTCAACGTCTCCAGCGAGGGCGGCTCCCTCACGTCCATGGGCGGCGGCACCCCGGCGTACGGCGTCTCCAAGGCCGCGCTCAACGCCCTCACACGCACCCTGGCCGACGAGCTGCGCGCCGACGGCATACTGGTCAACGCGGTCTGCCCGGGCTGGATCGCCACCGACATGGGTGGCGCCGGCGGTGCCCCCGTCTCCACCGGCGCCGCCAGCGTCCTGTGGGCCGCCACCCTCCTCGACTCCGGCCCCACCAGTGGCTTCTTCCGCCAGGGCCGCCCGATCCCCTGGTGACCACCCGCCGGCCCGCGCGCCGCGACCGCCCGCGGCCGGGCGATCGCTCACCCGCCGTTTGCTGAGCAACCCGGCCCCGACCGGTATCGACGCCATCCTCGCCGCACAGCGCCGCGGGGCGCAGGACGTCGCCGCCCGGCTCTCCGACCTGGACCGCCGCCGGCTGCTCGGCAGGCCGCTGCCCGACCTCTGCGACAGCTACGTCCACCTGCACTGCAACCGCCTGCTCGGCCCGGACCGCACGACGGAGCACATCGTCCTGGAACTGCTCTTCCGGACGCGGCAGAGCCTGGCCGCGACGGCCCGCTGACGCCTCGGTGCCCCCTGGGGAACACCGCCCGAGGCCCGGCCACCGCCAGGTGCGAGCCGCACCGGCGGCGAGACCCACCCGGCGTTCCGACCCGGCACCTACGGGCCCCGGCCGACACGCTCGCGGGGGGCTCGGCCCGGGGCCGCCAGGCCGAGCCCCTACTCACCCCCTCTGTCACCGCGCAGCGCCCATCCGGCGACCGCGCCGCCGTACACCGTGAAGCCGACGCCGGTCAGCCAGGACTGGACCACCAGGACGGTTCCGACCGTCCCGTACGAGACGGTGTTGGAGACCAGCAGCGGCGCGAAGACCAGGCGGGAGAAGAACCGCAGGCCGACCAGCGCGGCCATGGTGAAGGCCGCGCCCGGAAGCAGGCCTCGCCACGGCACCCGCCCGCGGAGCAGGAGGTGCGGGAGCCACCAGAACAGCAGCAGGCCGCCGATCAGCGTCGCGAGGATCCGCAGGACGGGCTGGGCGGCCGTGTGACGCCATGGAACGCCGCTCCAGGCGGCGATGACGAGGTACGCGGTCACGCCGCCCAGTGCCACCACTTGCCGCCACATCTGGTGCCACCCACCGGCGCGAAGCCGCCAGATCCGCTCATAGGCGGCCTGGATCGCGCCGGTGAGGGAGATCCCGAACGCGGCGACGGCGGCGAGGCCGAAGGCGGTGGCGGTGCTGAGGATCTGCCCGCGAGAGCTGAACAGCATGCCGACCGCCTGGCTGCCGCGCGGCGACAGTCCGAGGCCGTCGGTGATCCAGTCCGTGATGCCGTTGCCGCGAGCCGGGGAAGCCGCGGCGATCACCATGAGCAACGGCACCAGGGTCAGGAAGAACAGGGCGGCGAACGCCAGTGACCGGTGCAGCAACTCGATCTCCCGGCCGCACCGCCAGGCCCTCCCGGACACCTCCCTCAGCCGACGCCCTCCCAGCGAAGGACCCGATCCGCGCCGGCCACGCCGCCTCCGCCCCCGCGGTGTGCGGCCGTCATCGTCCCCAGTGGAAGGATTCTCGGCCGACTGCCCGTGATCCATCGCTCATCCCGGAGAGATCCGGCCGCGCCACCGGCTCATCAGGCAGCTGGTCGACGATCTGTCGAACTCATGCTCCACCCTGGCGACGCTCGTCTCCCAGCGGTTGTGGCGGTCGTCGATCCGACGGACCTCCTCCACGCCCTCCATGAACTGCGGGAACTGTTCGAACCAGGTCCACTGGTTGTACGCGGTGTGCACCGGCACATCGACGTCGATCGACTCGGTCACCATGATCATCGGGACACCCCCATCATCGGAACCCTGCTCCGCCCAGAATCAGCGCCAGAAGCAAGACCACGATCAAAACCGCCATGACGATGTCCTCTCCTGCCGGCGGCGTCTGCCCTGTTCTGGGAGACCGACACACCCGCCGGTCAGACCGCGGCGACCCGGACGGTTGCCAGGCGCGGGTCGGCGGCGTCCGGAACGGACTCCCGGCCCCCGCATCGCTGCGCAGATGGGCCAGGACTTCGTCGTCGAGGCGCTCGCCGGGCAGCGCGGCCGGGGTTTTCGGGCGGATAGGAGGGTGAGCATCTCCGACGTGATTCGCCCGCTCGCCTTGCCCAGCGGAACCTGCTCGGTTGGAAGAGCGCGTCACGCGGCAGCATGGCCCGGTCCAGGCGCAGATCGCCCGGATCGGGCACCTGCACCTGCGGGGTCAGCCGCAGGTCGCCGGCCGCGGCGGCGAGCTCGCCAAGGGCGCCCAGCAGCTGTCCGGCGGAGCGGCCGCCTCGCCTAACCCTGCTCGTAAGAGAAATCCCATTTTCGTCATCTTGACGATAATTGCGCGGTCGGGCTACGGGGCCGAGCATGCGCCGAGCGTGGGGACCTGCTTTCCGAGCGGCAGACCCGTGACCCCGACGAGCTCCTCTACTGGGCCTTAGTGGCCCCGGCGCCGCTCGACTTCGACGGCCCCGCCGCCGCACCCGCGCGCCCGCGGCGCCGCCACCGGTGGCGGCGCCTACTGGGCTGAGCCGTAAAAGCGGTCAGCGACGGCGTAGCGCGGCACTGCGCGATGACGATCTACAGCCGGAGTACGAATTGCGCGCCCCTGACCGCAGGAGGACAGGCGCAACCGTCAGTCCTTTCGACGTGGGCCGGGCCGGGGGAGCCGCGGTGTTGCCGAGGGCCCTGACTCCGGGTCAGACTGCCTGATGCAACCGACCGTCGACAGGTGGGGCCTGTTCCGGGCGGGGCGGTTGCCTACCCGAGGGGGCCGTACGAGGTGCCGTTCTTCAAGCGCAAGACCAAGGGCGACAACAACTGGCAGGACCATCCGGCGGCCCGACTGCAGGTGGGGATGACCAGAGACCAGTTGGTCAAGCTCGTCGGCCCACCGACCAAATCCGTCACCGGGGAGGAAGTCTTCGGTGACTACGAGTCCGTCAGCGGCTCGGCGCAGGCGATCAACTACATGTCGAGCAGCGAATACATGATCTTCGAAGCCACGCCGAGCGGGTACGAGACCTGGGTGGTTCTCCAGCGTGGTGCGCTTGTCAGCGCGCAGATCAAAACCTCCGGCATGCCGCGCAAGGTCGTCTGGGAGATCGGGGAGCCGATCTAGCTTCGCGGTCGGCGAGCACCGCGCACCGGAGGAGTTCGCCCACCAGGTGCGCGATGCCCGCGCCGCCGAGGTTCAACAGGGCCGCCGCCGACATCCCGATCGTCACGCAGCGGGACGACGGCCGCCGCCACGGCGCCCGGCCCGTAACTGCCTGGGGACCAGTCCTACTTCCCGCAGAACTGCTTGGCCGCCAGGGCCGCTCCGTCGGTGAAGCCCTTCTGGTAGTTCGGGTCCACCGCGGTGAGGCCCTGCGGCGGCTTCGCGGTGCAGCTGCTCTTGATCGCCGCGAATCCGTCCGAGAAGCCCTTCTTGTACTGGTCGTTGGCACCCTTCTGTTCACTCTGCGGCTTCGGTGTGCTGCCGCAGTTCACGGTGCCGTCCTTGTTGCCCGTAACGGTGTAATGGCCGGGCCCGAGGTTGTTGATGGAGAAGGATCCGTTGGTGAGCTTCGCTCCGCCGCCTCCGTTGCCTCCGGAGAACCCCACGCTGTCGGACTTGAAACCGGAAGCGGAGAGGGTGAACTTCGGGTCATTGGGCTTCGAGTTGGTCGAGTCCTGCGTGAGCAGACACCTGGCCTTGGCGGAGGCAAGGGCAGGCGCCTGTCCAGCCGCTCCCTGCGCGGCAACGGCGGCGGGCCCGAGAGCCAATGAGGACAAGAGCAGCGGGGCGAGTATCGCGAGACGGCGGGTGCGGATCATTGTTCCTCCTCATGTGATCGCGGGATGGCACGCGCGTCTGCCGCATGGCGTCTGCGCGGTCACACCTGAACGTGTGTTTTCCCTTTCTTTCATGCTCCACCGCCTTGCAGGGCTCGTCGAACGGAACGGCGGGCGCGCCCCTTTCCGCGACCTGCGAGCCTGGTGAACCGGCCTCGGGCACCCCGGTTCGGATGGTGCGCGTCGGGTCAGCCGCTCAATGTTGACTGCCGTGGCGTGTCGGTCCGTCACTGCCAGTTCTGTCGTCTTGACGTTTCAGGTGTAGTTGGGGTGTGGGGTGGGGTTTTGTGGGTGTGGTGAGAACGGGTGGGCGAGTCTTTCGGGCCGTGGGCCGGGGCTTTGAGCTGGGAGTATTGCGGGTTTTGTGAGCGTGGTGGTCGGTGTGGAGGGGCGTGGAGTGTCGTTATGGCAGGGCGCGTGTTTTGGCTGGTCAGGGCTGTTTTGCCTGGTCAGGTGGGTGTTCTGGAGGCGGTCCGGGTGGTCGCCCGGGGGCCGAGACGCTTACCCCGACCAGCCTGGCATCCCGGCCGCCCTGCGCGGCGAACGCCTCAACGAGGACGCGATCGAGTCCCTGCGTACCGGGCACGATGCAGGGACGCTCATCCGCTACTCCGCCGGCCCCGACCTGCGCAGTGTGCGGATCGCGGTTCGGGGCAACACTGCTTGACGCCAACGTCTGCAAGATCGGCGATCTTCCCGACCTGTACAGCCACTTGGGCTCACGCGGGGTCATCCCGATCACGATCCTCCAGTCCTACCGACAGGGCCAGCGGGTATGGGGCGAGGTCGGTATGGACGCCATGTGGTCCGCCGCAACGACAAGCTCGTCGGATCCGGCATCGATGACGCGGACTTCGCCGACGAGCTGTCCCGCCTCGTCGGCGAGCACGACGTCGAGACGATTTCGCACTCCGCCAGCGAGTCCGGGCGTTCCACCTCGATCTCGATGCGGCAGGAGCGAATCCTGCCCGCCGACCAGATCAGAGCCTTGCGCAAGGGCTCAGCGCTGCTCTTCGCCACCGGCGTCAAGCCCGCTCTGCTGAGCCTGCGCCCCTGGTACAAGGAGCCCGGCGCCGACGTGATCGGCAAGGCCTCCTCCCGGCAGACCGCAGCGATCACCGAGCGGGCCAAGGCCAAGGCCACCGCGTGGGCACCGCCACCACGAGCACCCGGACCGTGCGCGGGCCGAGGCGCTGCTGGGATCGAAGGTCTGGCGTGAACCTGCAGAACCTGACGACTGCTCACCAACAGGGCGTCATCCAACCGCAAGAGAGTCTCACGCCGGGAGATAGCGGTCGAGGGTTAGGACCAACTGCTTGATCCAATCGTTGAGGTGGGAAGCCCGGCGTGCGTTCAGCCAGCAGCGGACGGTGGTGCCGTCGTGGCGATAGACGGTCACCGTGAGTCGCTTGGGCTCCGCCGTGTAGTCAACGGTGCCGATCTCTGCCCAGGTGAGCTCAACGCTCTCCCCGTCGAGGTCGATCGCGATACCGCCGCTGTCGATGGCGACACTGCTCCTGCGGTCTGCGGCGATGAAGACGAGCTCGTCGTCCTCCTCGTCGTCCTCGGTTCGAGACTCCGCACGGAAGGTCGGCGCGTACCTCGCCGCAACCGCCTCGACAGGCTTCTGCTCTGCCGACACGATCACGGTGGGGGTGTATGGCACCGACGCCGGCACGAACAGGTCCAGGAGCCGGTCCGGTGCGGGTCGGTGGGCCGGGTCCTTGGCCAGGCAGGCGGCGACGACCGGGCGAATCCCTTCCGGTACCGCGGACAGATCCGGCGCTTCGTGCACCGAGCGGTACATCAGCCCGATGGGCGTGCCTGCCCCGAACGCGCTGCCGCCCGCCGCGGCGACCAGCACCGCGCCCAGCGCGAACACATCCGCGGCGCCGCTCACTTCGAGGCCCTGGGCCTGCTCAGGGGCGAGGAACCCGGGGGTGCCGAAGGCTGCTCCGGTCATGGTCAGACGGGTTGACTCAACAGCCCGTGCGATGCCGAAGTCCAGGACCCGCGGACCGTCCTCGGCCATGATGATGTTGCCGGGCTTGAGGTCGCGGTGGACCAGACCGCAGGCATGGATGGCCTGCAGGGCCTCGGCCAGGGCCGCGCCCAGCATACGCAACCGCTCCTCGTCCATCGGTCCCTCGGCTGCGAGCAGTCCCGACAGCGTGGGCCCCGGCACGTACGCCGTGGCGAGCCAAGGCGCGTCCGCCTCCGGATCGGCGTCCACCACCGGGGCCGTATGGAATCCACCGACCCTACGAGCCGCGGCGACCTCGGCTCGGAACCGCTCACGAAACTGCCGATCGGCGGCAAGTTCCGCGTGCGCCACCTTGACGGCCACTGCACGGCCTCCACGCGAACGTGCCAGGTAGACGGTTCCCATCCCACCGGCGCCCAGTTCGCGTTCGACGGTATAGCTGCCGATGCGCCTGACCCCGTCCGCTCCGAACTCCATACGTCGCACGCCTCCCCGAGTCTTGGAGCGGACAGTATGGCCGACACTCTGAGCGTATCCGTCACGTCCCGCTTGCCCCAGGCCTGCCCTTGGCTCTCCTGGGACTTCAAGGACAGGATGTCCCGTGTGGTGGTTCCCCGAACCACCTGGGACTTCCGAAGGAGAAGATCCAGGTACTTCACCTTGCTCGCCATGGCTCCACACTCCGATCAGCGGAGCGCGTCCGCATCCAGAGGTGGACACCTGACTACCGGGCGGCTACTGCGCCACCATCGCCCAGGCCCTGTGCCGCCACCACGGCTTCTCCGACGAGGCCTGCGCGTTCTTCGACTTCTTCGCCCAGCCGGCGACCGAACTGGAGCAACAAGCCGCCGACGCCCTCGGGCCGGTCCCGCTGGACGGCCACAGCCTGGCCACCGCCCGGGAGTACGGCCTGCTGCTCCAGGCCTACGAGCACCTGTTCTGGTCCACCCTGGGCGGGTGACTCACGCCTGCCAGTGCGGCTGCCGCTGACCATCCGACAGTAGATCACCCGCCCGTCGGCGTCGTGGGTGCTCCGGTCCAGGTCGTCGTTGCGGCAGAACTGCCGGGCCGCGTAGCAGTTGCCCGCGCTGAAGCGGATCTCGCACCCCGAACCGCCGGCCGCCGCCTGGGTGTGCTCCGGCTCCGGGTCGGTCGGCGGCTGCGCCGTGGTCACCTTCGGCTGCGGCTTGGCGACGGGCGTCTGCGGGTGGGCGGCGGACGGGGCCGACGGCGGCGGGGCGACCGGCGCGGGCGGCGGCGTCGACGACCCACCAGGCGCCACGCCCCGCCGAACGCCACGACCCGCCGCACACGACGACCGCCGGAGCACCTCGCCGACCCACGGGGGTATAGCACCGGAGCGCGGGGCGTTATGACATGTTCCGGCCAGCCCAAGCGGATCGCTACGGTTTCCGGCAACCCCCACGCCGAACGAGGAGACCCCATGCTCCGGATCCGTGCGCTCGCCGTCGCCGCCGTCGCCGCCGCCTTCGCGACCGTCGCGCTCACCGCAGCACCCGCCGTCAGCGCACCCGCTGACGACCCGTCCATAGCCGCCGCCCTGGCCGCCCCCACCCGCACCGCCGCGGTACCGCCCGCCCTGCTGCACGCGATGCAGCGCGACCTCGGGCTCGCCCCGCAGGCCGCCGCCGACCGGATCGCCCGGGAGGGCCAGGCCGCCGCGGTCCGGAGCGCCCTCACCCAGGCGCTCGGCGACCGCTGGGCCGGCGCCTGGATCGACGGACCGCAGGCCGATCTGGTGGTCGCCACCACGGACGCCTCCGCCGCCCGGACCATCACCGCCCACGGCGGCCGGGCGACCGTCGTCCAGCACCCGCTGAAGGCCCTGGACCAGGCCAAGGGCGCGCTCGACCAGGCCTCCCGGGCCGCCGCGCCCGAGGCCACCCCGCTCTGGTACGTCGACGTCCGGTCCAACACCGTCGTGGTGCAGTCCGCCGACGACGCCCGCACCGAGGCCTTCCTGGACCAGTCCGGGGTGGACCGCGCGCTGGTCCGGGTCGAGCGGGCCACCGCCACGCCCCGGCCGCTCGCCGACCTGCACGGCGGGGACGCGTACTACATCGACAACGCCGCCCGCTGTTCGATCGGCTTCCCGGTCACCCAGGGCGGCCAGCCCGGCTTCGTCAGCGCCGGCCACTGCGGCCAGCCCGGCTCCAACGCGACGGCCTCCGACGGCAGTTCGATCGGCACCTTCCAGGGTTCGACCTTCCCGGGCAACGACTGGTCCTGGGTGGCGGCCGGCCCGGACTGGACCGCCCAGCCGCAGGTGAACGACTACGCGGGCGGCGCGGTGACGGTGGCCGGCTCGACCGAGCAGCCGGTCGGCGGCTCGGTGTGCCGCTCCGGCTCCACCACCGGCTGGCACTGCGGCACCGTCGAGGAGCAGAACGCCACCGTCAACTACCAGGAGGGCAGCGTCTACGGCGTCACCCGCACCAACGTGTGCGCCGAACCGGGCGACTCCGGCGGCTCGTTCATCTCCGGCGACCAGGCCCAGGGCGTGACCTCGGGCGGCTCCGGCGACTGCACCTCGGGCGGCGAGACCTACTTCCAGCCGGTCAACCCGATCCTCAGCACCTACGGCCTGACCCTGGCCACCGGCTGACACCACATCACAGCTCCGCCGTCCGGCGCTCGAACACCTCGGGGCGGGCGGTCTCCAGCGCCGTGGAGACCGCGCCGAGGAGCACCGCCTCCTCCCCCAGCAGGCTGGGTGCGAGCGTCGGACGCATCGGGGCGAAGCGGCGCAGGGCCTGCTCCAGCGGTTCCAGGAGCAGGTCCGCGCTGCTGCCGATGCCGCCGCCGAGCACCAGCAGGTCCGGGTCGAGCACGGCGGACAGCACCGCGACGGCGTAGGCGAGCCGATCCGCCTCCCACTGGACCGCCCGCAGCGCCGCGCCGTCGCCGGCCCGGGCCCGCTCGAAGACCCGCTTGGCGGTCAACTGCCGCCCGCCCGCCCCCTCCAGTCCGAACTCCCGGGCGGCCCGCACCACCGCGTCCGCCGCGGCCTCCTGCTCCAGCGTCGTCCCGGCCGGTTCGCCCGCGAGGGCGGGCAGCGGCACCAGGCCGATCTCGCCCAGCGCACCGTGCGCGCCGAGCAGCAGCTCACCGTCCTTGACCACGCCCAGCCCGAGCCCGGTGCCGACCAACAGGTAGGCGAACATCCGGCTGCCGCGCCCGGCGCCGAGGGTGTACTCGCCGAGCGCGGCGAGGTTGGCGTCGTTGGCCACCGTGACGGCCGTGCCCAGCCCCTCGCCGATCCGGTCGAACAGCCCCGGCCGGCCCCAGCCGGGCAGGCTGGTGGCGTACCGGACGCCGCGCCGCTCCTCGTCCCACACCCCGGGCGTGCCGATCACCGCGTGCACGATGTCCGCGGCGCTCAGGCCCGCCTCGGCGGTCGCCTCCTGCGCGGCGGCGACCACGGCGTCCGCGACGGCGTCCGCCGTCCGCCCCCGGTTGGCCACGTCCCGCCGCGCGACGACCGTCCCGGCGAGGTCCGCCACCGCCACCCGCAGCCGGGCCCGGCCGATGTCCACGCCCAGCACGTGGCCGGCGGTCGGGTCGACCTCGTACAGCACCGCGGTGCGGCCGCGCTCGGGGGACACCCGCCCGGCCTCGCGGACCAGCCCGGCCTGCTCCAGGTCGGCCAGCGCGGCGGAGACGGTCGGCTTGGACAGACCGGTGTCCCGGGCCAGTTGGGCGCGCGAGGTGCCGCCGCCGGTGCGCAGCAGCTCCAGCAGCAGCCACTCGTTGTTGCTGCGCAGCCGCTGCCGGTTCCACGGCACCCCGGGGGCCCCGGCCGCCGGGCGACTGGTCGGCTGCTGGGGGCTCATCGGTTCCTCCGGTCTGGGCTGCTGACGGTCCGCCACGGGCGGTCCACGACGGGCGGTCCACGACGGACCTTCCGGTGCCGGCGGGCGGTGGCCCTGACACCGCCCGCAGCGTCCGGTGTCGGGTGCCGCGGCCCAAGTATGACCGGTGATCACCCGGCGCCGACCGCGCGAGCCCCGCCCCCGCCGCGACCCGGTGTCAGGCGCCGGCGGGCTCGACCCAGCCGCCCGTCATCCCCAGCACCGCCGAACCGTCCTGGTCGGCCAGCTTGACCCCGGCGAACGCCCGGGCCGTCTGGGAGGTCTGCACCCGCAGCGGCGGCCGCTCCGCGGTCAGCGCCGCGACGATCGGGACGGCCGCCTCCTCGGGGGTCTGGGAGCTGTCGAAGGCCTGCCTCGCCCGGTCGACGTACGCTCCCAGGGCCGGGCCGTACGGGCCGGCGGCGGTGATCAGCGCGGGCACGTCCAGGTTCTGGTTGCCGACGAACTCGCTGGCCACCGCGCCCGGTTCGACCACGGTGACGGCCACCCCGACGGTGGCCGCGACCGGCGCCAGCGACTCCATGAAACCCTCGACGGCGAACTTGGCCGCGCAGTAGGCCTCGTTGAAGGGCTGTCCGACCACGCCGCCGACGCTGGTCACGGTGACCACCCGGCCGCCGCTGGCCCGCAGGTGCGGCATCGCGGCCCGGGTCACCTCGACCACGCCGAAGTAGTTGACCTCCATCGCGGCGCGCACCGGCGCCATCCCGTCCTGCTCGATCGTGCCGAGGAAGCCGGCGCCCGCGTTGTTGACGACGGCGTCCAGTCGCCCGTAGCGGTCGAGGACGATGTCCAGGCAGTTCGCGACGGAGGCCGGGTCGGTGACGTCCAGCCGCTCGACCTCGATCCGGTCGGCGACGCCCGCCTTCTCCGCCGCTCGGAGCAGGTTCCCGGCCCTTCCGGTGTCGCGCATGGTGGCGATCACGCGGCAGTCGGCGCCGGCGGCGGCCACGGCCGCGGCGAGCCCGATCCCGGAGGAGGTGCCGGTGATCAGAACGATGCGATGGGTTGCCATGCGGGCCTCCTCCCGGCCTCCGGGTCGCTCCGGAGGCCGATGACTGTGTGCGTGTGCACGCACCCTACAAGTGGGTGTGCGCGCACGCAACCAGCCGCGGGCTTCGCTGCAACAAGGTCTCCGGCCAGTCAAGGTTTCACCCAGTTGTGGGCGCGCCGCGCCCCGGCGCGTGATCATGGACCCATGCAGTACCGGCACGACGACCGAGCAGAGGGCACCCCTCCCTCACCACCGGACGCCCGCTCCCTGGCGGCGACCGCGGCGGCCCTCGCCGCGAGCCTCGGATCGCTCACCGACAGTGGCCGGTCCGGCACCGATCCGGACCTGCTTCGCGACGTGCTCGACGCCGCCCCGGTCGGCGTCGCCCTGCTCGACGAACACCTGCGCTGGCGCCACCTCAACGCCGCCTTCACCGCCGTCACCGGACTGCGCCGCGCCGACCTGCTCGGCCGCACGGCCGAGACCACCGCCTTCGCCGGCGCCGTCGGCCCGCTGCGCCGCGTCCTCGCCGACGGACGCGACAGCGAACACGTCACGGGCGGCCCCGAGGGCGCCGGCTCCCCCGTGCCGCCCGGCCTGCGGGTGCGCTACCGGCCGCTGCGGCAGGCCGGGCGGGCCACCGGCGTCATCGTCGTCGTCCTGGACGACCCCGGCCCGGCCCGCGACCAACTGCGCGAACTCGAACAGGCCCGCGCCCGGCTCGCCCTGCTGGACGCCGCCGCCGAACGGATCGGCACCACCCTCGACACCGCCACCACCTGCGCCGAGCTCGCCGCCTTCACCGTGCCCGGCCTCGCCGACCTCGCCACCGTCGACGTGCTGCCGCCCGAAGCCGAACCCGCCCGCCCCGGCCGGTCCGGCGCCCCACGACTGCACCGCGCCGCCGTGCTGGCCGTGCCCGCGCTCGACGCCGCCCTCGCCGAGCTGCCCCGCCCCGGCGAGTCCGTCCGCCACCGCGAGGGCTCGGCCGCCGCCCGCAGCCTGTCCGCCGGCGTCGCCGTCCTCACCGAACCCGGCCCGGCGGACGCCTGCCCGGCCGGCGCCGCCTCCCTGCTTGTCCTGCCGCTCACCGTCCGCGGCCACCTGATCGGGGTGCTCACCCTCGGCCGCACCGCCAGCACTCCGGCCTTCACCCCCGAGGAAGCCGCCCTGCTCGGCGGACTCGCCGCCCGCGCCGCCACCGCCATCGACAACGCCCGCCGCTACACCCGCTCCCAGGACATCGCCCTGGAACTCCAGCGAGCACTGCTGAGCGAGCCCGGCAACCCGCACCAGAACCTCACCCTCGCCTCCCGCTACCTGCCCTCCGGCAGCATCTCGGTGGTCGGCGGCGACTGGTACGAGACGGTCCGGCTGCCCTTCGGCCGCACCCTGCTGGTGATGGGCGACGTCATGGGGCACGGCGTCGAGGCCGCCGTCGACATGAGCCACTACCGCTCGGCGCTGCGCGACATCGCCGGCACGGACCTGCCCCCGCACCGCATCCTGCGCCAGCTCGACGCCGTCATCTCCGCCGACGACACCGCCCGCCCCGCGACCTGCCTGCTGGCCCTCGCCGACCCCGGCCGCGCCCGCTGGACCCTCTCCAGCGCCGGCCACCTGCCGCCCGCCCTGATCACCCCGGACCACCCCACCGAACTGCTGCGCGTCCCCACCGGTCCCCCGCTGGGCACCGGCCTCGGCGGCTACGAGCAGACCACCCACCCGCTCGACCCCGGACAGACCCTGCTCCTCTACACCGACGGCCTGGTCGAACGCCGCCACGAGGACATCGACACCTCCCTGGAACGCCTCGCCGCCCTCCGCCTCCCCGCCACCGGCGACCTCGACGTCCTCCTCGACGCCGTCCTCCACTCCCTCGCCCCACCCCCGGCCCCCGCCGCCGAGGACGACATCGCCCTCCTCGCCGCCCGCCCCAGGCCCCGCTGACGGCCGCGCCGGAAGTCCGTCCGAACCGCCTCTGCCCCTGCGGAGCCGAGATGGCCACGGCGATGGACGACTGCCACACCGCCTGCGAACTCCACCTCGACCCCACCCGCGTCCGCCGCTCTCCGGCCTGAGCCGCCGAGCGCCCGGCGGCCGTCAGGCCTTCGCGAGGGCCTGCTCGACGTCCGTCCAGAGGTCCTCCGGGTGTTCGATGCCCACCGACACCCGGACCGTTCCCGCGCCGATGCCCGCCGCCGCCAACTCCTCGTCCGACAGCTGCCGGTGCGAGGTGCTCGCCGGGTGGAGCACCAGGGTGTGGACGCCGCCGAGCGAGGGCGCCAGGGAGGCCAGGCGCACGGACTCGGTGAAGGCCCTCGCGGCCTCGCGGCCGCCGGCCAGGTCGAAGGCGAGGACGCCGCCGTGGCCGTCCGGCAGGAGGCGGCGGGCGAGGTCGTGGTCGGGGTGGGAGGGCACGCCCGGGTAGTGGACGGCGGAGACCGCCGGGTGCGCGGAGAGCCGGGTGGCCAGGTCGAGGGCGGTGTCGCAGTGGCGGCGGACCCGCAGCGCCAAGGTCTGTAGGCCCCGCAGGGTCAGCCAAGCGGCGAAGGGGTCGGCACTGGCACCGAGTTCGGTCGCGTAGTGCCAGACCTTCCGGTGCAGTTCGGCGTCGGCGAACACGGCGATCCCGGCGAGGACGTCGGAGTGCCCGCCCAGGTACTTGGTGGCGGAGTGGATCACCACGTCCGCACCGTGCTCGATCGGCCGGCACAGCAGCGGGGTGGCGAAGGTGTTGTCGACCACGCTCAGCACCCCGGCTCCCCGGGCGACCGCGATCAGCGCGGGCAGGTCGGTGACCCGGGTGGTCGGGTTGGAGATCGTCTCCAGGTGCAGCAGCCGGGTGTTGGGCCGCATTGCCGCCGCGACCTCGTCCGGGTCGTCGCCCGAGACGTGCGTCACCTCGACGCCCCACCGCTGCGCGAGGTCGGCCAGCATCGCGAACGTCCCGCCGTACAGGCTCCGTTGGGCGATCACGTGGTCGCCGGAGCGCAGCAGGGCGAGCAGCACGGTGTTGATCGCGCCCATGCCGGAGGCGGTGGCGATGGCGCCGGTGCCGCCCTCGAGGTCGGCGACGGCGCTCTCCAGCGAGCGGACGGTCGGGTTGCCGAACCGGTTGTAGAAGAACGCCCCGTCGGGACCGCCGAAGGCGGTGGTGAGCGCCTCGCTGGTCTCGAAGGCGAACAGGTGGCTCTGGTGCAGCGGGATGCCCAGCGGACGGCTGCCGGTGGTCTCGGCCAGCGGCGGGTGGACGATCCGGCTCTCGGGGCGCAGCGCGTCGGGGTCGGTGCGGTGGTCGCTCATGCCGCCATCCTGTGGCGCCGCGACCGGGCCGGCCAGGGCCAATCGCACCCAAGTGGCCCGCCTCGGGGGCCGTTTCGGCACCCGGGGCGGGCTCAGCAGCGGCTCAGCGGCGGCGGAAGAGCCGTCGCACGAAGTGGACGACGCCCCAGATCAGCAGGACGATGACCAGGATGATCAGGATGACCACGACCAGCAGGAACTTCCCGAGCTTGGCGAAGAAGCCGGACTTCTTCTTCTCCTGCTTGGCCGCGACGTGGGTGACGTTCGCGGCCTGCGAGCCCTGCCCGTCCTGCGAAACCTGCGTGATGTGCGCCACAGCCGCGGAGGCCGGCGCGACGGCCGCGCTCCCCGCGGCGGTTGGGGTTGCGGCCACCGCCGTCGCGCTCGACGCCGCGGCACTGAGGCCGACGGCGGCCAGCAGTGCCACCAGGGCACCGGCTATCGAACGGGCGATCCGGTGAGTCATCGTGCTCCTCGTACGGGTACGGAGCCACGGAGATGAGACCCGGCCGACCTTCTCTCATGGCCTGACCAGTATTTTTCTCATCTACGCTTAGTATGCTCCTCTGAAAGTTCTACAGCGGTGTAAAAGTTTAGCGAAGGGCCGACCCGGATCCGCTCCGGCCCAGGACCACGCAAGCCACCGCTCCGACGGGGGTTCCGTGGCAACTGTGGAGGATGACGCCGTGTCGGGTCGCAGGGGTTCCACCGAGACCGAGAATTCGCCGCACCGGGCCGGTGGGCGCAGAGCCGCCGGTCGCACAGCCAACTCGGGCAAGGGCGGGACGGAAAAGGACATATCCGACACCCGCCCCGCCAGCCGGGCCAAGCCGAAGCAGAAACGCAGCACCAAGCAGAAGGTGCTCTGGGCGACCGCCGGCTGCACCGCCCTCCTGGTGCTCGCCGGCGGCGCCGTCTACTACCGCCTGAACAGCAACATCACCACCTTCGACGGCGACGCCCTCAGCAAGGACCGCCCGGAGGCGGCCGCGCCGGACGCCCAGGGCCGCACCCCGGTGAACGTCCTGCTGATCGGCTCGGACAGCCGCGGCAACGGCAACAGCGACCTGGGCGGCGGCGGGGACGACGGCGCCCGCTCGGACACCGCGATCCTGTTGCACGTCTACGCCGACCACAAGCACGCGGTCGGCATCTCGATCCCCCGTGACTCCCTGGTCAACCTCCCGCCGTGCAAGCTCCCCAACGGCAAGTGGACCAAGGAGCAGACCAATGTGATGTTCAACAGCGCCTTCTCGGTGGGCAACACCGAACAGGGCAACCCGGCCTGCACCCAGAACGCCGTCGAGAAGCTGACCAACCTGCGCGTCGATCACACCATCGTGGTGGACTTCAGCGGCTTCGCCTCGATGACCTCCGCGGTCGGCGGCGTCGAGGTCTGCCTGCCGAACAACGTCTACGAGGGGGACCTCAACCCCAACCTGGGCCACAAGGGCAAGCTGATCTTCGCCAAGGGCAAGCAGAAGGTCGAGGGCCAGTCCGCGCTGGACTTCGTCCGGGTCCGGCACGGCATCGGCGACGGCTCCGACATCGGCCGCACCAAGCGCCAGCAGGCGTTCCTCTCCTCCCTCATCAAGGAGGTCAAGTCGCGCGGCATGGACCCGACCACCCTCCTGCCGCTCGCCGACGCGGCGACCAAGTCGCTGACCGTCGACCCCGACCTCGGCTCGGCCGCCAAGCTGATGTCCTTCGCCATGTCGATCAAGGACGTCAACCTGCATGACGTCAAGTTCCTGACCGCACCGTGGCGTTACGAGGGCGCTCGGGTCGCCCTGGTGCACCCCGATGTGGACCAGCTGTGGGCCGCGCTCAAGGCCGACCGCACCATCGACGGCCAGGACGCCAGCGCCCAGAGCCCGGCCGCCACCGACTCCGCCGCCCCCAGCGCCCCGCCGACCGCCGAGGCCACGCCCACCCCCACCGCGGACGCCAAGAACGCCGAGATCAAGGTCGCCGTGCTCAACAGCACCGGCGAGAGCGGCCTCGGCAGCAAGGGGGCCGAGGCCGTCAAGGGCGCCGGCTACACCGTCACCACCGTCGGCAACGCGGCCGGAAAGCCGCGCAGCACCACCGTGGTCGAGTACGGCACGGGCGAGCGCAGCGCCGCCGAGTCGGTCGCCAAGCTGTTCCCAGGCGCGACCGTCCAGCCCGGCGGCCGGGGCCTGAGCGTGGTGCTCGGCCACGACTTCGCCGCCGCCAACCCGGCCTCCGCCGCCACGTCGGCACCCGGCGCCCCCAACGCCCCGGCCCCGCTGCCGACCAGCGTCAGCGGCACCGCCCGCTCGGCGGACGACGACCCGTGCGCCAACGTGTCGTACGGCTGAGCCGCCTCGCAGCACCGACGAACGGCAGGGCGCCCGCGGACTTCCGGTCCGCGGGCGCCCTGTCCGTTTCGGCTACCGGCCGCTCAGCGCCTCGTCCCGCAGGACGGGCAGAACGCGGCTCCCTCCGGCACGTCCTTGTGGCACTGCCCGCACTGGGCGGGCTGCGCCGGCTTGAACCCGCAGCCCGGACGGAACGGCGTGCCGTGGGTCTCGGTCTGGCACTGCGGCCGGCGGGTGGAGTTCCGGCGGGTGGGCGGCGGATGGAGTTCCGGCGGAGCCCGTCCGGCTCAGCCCGTCCTGCGCCGCGACCGCCGGCGCCGCCACAGCGCGATCGGCACGACGCCGGCCAGCGCGAGCGCCGCCGGAGCCGGGGGCGCCTGCTCCGGCAGGGCGCCGGCGGCCCGGGAGGGCACCTTGTCGAAGGTGTCCGGTACGGGCAGGGTGGACCAGTTGGAGATCGGCCACGCCACCACGAAAGCCCGGCCGACCACGTCGCCCACCGGCACGAAGCCGTCCCCGGTGAGGTTGTGGTGCGGGCGGGAGTCCCGCGAGTTGTTGCGGTGGTCGCCCATCACCCACAACTTGCCCTTGGGCACGGTGACGGTGCCGACCGGGTCGTTGTCGCAGGGCGTCGCCCCAGGGAACAGGTACGGCTCGTCCAGCGCGACGCCGTTCACCTTCACCGGGCTGCCCGCGTTGCACTCGACGGTGTCCCCGCCGACCGCGATCACCCGCTTGATCAGGTCCTTCTCGTCCGCCGAGGGCATCAGGCCGACGGTGCTCAGCACCTTCTGCACGCTGCCCATGAAACCGTCGTCCTTCGGCGCCGTGTCGTCCAGCCAACCGCCCGGATCGTGGAAGACCACCACCTCGCCGCGTTCCGGCTCGGCGCCGAACCACGGGGTGAGCTTGTCGACCAGCACCCGGTCGCCGATCTGCAGGGTGTTCTCCATCGAACCGGAGGGGATCGAGAAGGCCTGCACGAAGAAGGTCTTGATGCCGAGCGAGAGCAGCAGGGCGATCACCAGCAGGATCGGCAGCTCCTGCCAGAACGGGCGCTTCTTGCGGGCGGGCTTCGCACCGGCCTCGGGGGTCTCCGCCGGCTCGGATGCCGGCTCGGCCGCCGTCTCCTGCCTCTCCTCGGTTCCGTCGCTCTCGCCGGACTCCGTACTCTGCTGCACACTCATCTGATCGGCCCCTCCCGACGGCCTGGCGGGAGCCCGAAGCGGAGACCCCCTGTCAGGGAACGAACCTACCGAACAGAGGTTCCCGGGCGCGCCCTGACGTGGATGCGCTCGCCCTGCGGGCCGAACAGGCTGAGGAACTCCACCGGCTGCGAACCGGCGTTGCCGAAGGCGTGCGGGGTCCGGGTGTCGAACTCGGCGGCCTCACCGGCCGTCAGCTCCAGGTCGTGCGGGCCGAGCACCAGCCGCAGCCTCCCGGACAGCACGTACAGCCACTCGTAGCCCTCGTGGACCTTCAGCTCCAGCTCGGGCCCGGTGTTCCGGCCGGGCGGCACGATGTGCTTGTACGCGTGCAGACCGCCCAGGTGGCGGGTGAGCGGGACGATGGTCTGGCCGTTCCTGGTCACCGGGCGCGGGTGGATCCTCGGGTCGCCGGTGGCCGGGGCGCCGACCAGTTCGTCCAGCGGCACCCGGTACTCCCGGGCCAGCGGCAGCAGCAGTTCCAGGGTCGGCTTGCGCTGCCCGGACTCCAGCCGGGACAACGTGCTGAGTGAAATGCCGGTCGCGGCGGCCAGTTTGGCGAGCGTGGTGCCGCGCTCCCGGCGCAGGGCGCGCAGCCGGGGGCCCACCGTGGTGAGGACGTTCTCGAACTCTTCGTCGGCCATGCCTGCTATTCGCCGGGACGGCAAGGGTGGTTGTCAATCCGGCACACCGGTGACGGCCTGCCCCGGGAGCGGCGGCGCACGCGGCAGGGCCCGGTGACGATCCGCCGATCGCCACCGGGCCCCGTCCTCCCGGTTCCCGCTTTCCGGACTTCCAGTCACCGGAACGCCCGAGCCCGGGCCGACCCTGGAGGACCCCGGGCCGACCGGCGTCAAACCGCGTCAGACCGGCTCCGCGCTACCGGTACTCGCGCAGCCGGGGCCGCACCCCCAGCGCGGTGAGTCCCAGCGCCGCCGCCAGCACCGCCCCGGCCAGGGCCGCCGTGGTGCCGTCGAGGTCGCCGTCGGTCGCCGAGACCGCCGTGTCCATCGCCGTCCGGTTGACCGTGATGGTGTCCTCCATCGCCGTGCTCAACTGCCCGAACTCGTAGTTGGACTGTCCCTTGGCGAGCCCGGTGTTGAGCGTGATCGCCTCCTTGAGCTTCCCCTCGTCGTGCAGGTCCCGCATCCGGCGGTCGAGCGCCTGGTATTCCTGGAAGGCGCCCAGGACCCGCTCGGCGGCGTCCTGTTCGCCGGGGAAGGTGATGTTGCGCAGCTCGCTGCCCAGGAACCCGCCGAAGGGGACGGCGGAGCGGTCCGCCCCGTGCCGGTTGAGGGCGTCCTGCAGCTGGGAGTCGTAGCTGCCCATGGTCGCGCCGTCGAGGTGGACGACCGCCTGGCTCTGCTCCAGGTAGGCCTGCTCCCACACGGCCGCGCGGCCCTGGTCGATCAGGTAGCGGCTCTCGTCGGCGTTCATGTCGTACGCGACGGCGCGGGCCCGGCTCAGCGCGATCACCGAGTCGTAGGCGTTGCTCTTGGCGGTCACCAGGTGGTCCTCGGTGCGGCCCACCAGGTTCAGCCCGGCGACCAGCGCCACGCCGGTCAGCAGCGTGGCGGCGGCCAGCGCGGGGTTGAGCACCCGGCGGTAGCGCACGGCCAGCACCCGCTGGAGCCCGCACAGCGCCACGAGGGCGAGCAGGCCGACGACGAGCAGCCACCACCAACCGCTGTCCAGGGCGCCGCGCTGCTGGGTGTAGACGTGGTCGACGGTGGCCTCGTTGGCGGCGGTGACTTGGTCGGCGGCCGGGAGCAGCTGGTTGCGCAGCAGGTCGGAGGCCTGCCGGTAGGCGTCCAGGGCGGCGGGCGAGGGCCGGCCGGCCGGGGCCTTGGCCTGCTCCTCCAGCAACTGGGCGCGGGCCACCAGGGCCTCGTAGCTGCCGAGCCGGCCGAGCACCAGCTGGACGGCGCGCTGCCCGGCCGGGTCGGCGGCGGCGGACTGGGCGGCCTGCTGGAGGTCGTCGTCGGCCTGGTCGCGGCGCTGCTCGTAGGTGTCCAGGGTCTGCTTGCGCAGCGTGGTGTAGTCCGGGTCGTCGCCGACCAGCAGCAGGTTGGCGGCCTGGGCGTCCATGTCGCTGAGCGCGAAGTAGAGGTCGGCGGCGCGGGTGGCCTGCGGGGCGGCCCGGTGGCCGATGGTGTCGGTGCCGTCTCGGGCGCCGCCGAGGACGGCGGTGGCGGTGGCGCCGAGGCCGATCAGGGCGGCCAGGCTCAGCGCGGTGAGGCCGCGGACCAGTCGCGGGGTGGTCCGGTAGGAGCGGCTGCCGACCGTCCGGAGCCCCTGGCCGAGCCGGGCCAGGGAGCCGGCCGGCACCCGCAGCCCGGCTGCTGGTTCGGGGCCGTCGTCGCCTCCCGCGGCCCCCTCCTCCGAGGTGGCCGATCTGCCCGCTGTCGAGGTGGTCATGACGACACGTCCCTTTCCCCCGTCGCACGGCCTGCCGGGGCTCCGGGGTGGGGTCCGAGCGCAGAACCGTTTCTCTTCGCCGCGCGACGCTAGTGCCCCGCCACCTGCGGGGGTGGGCATCCTGACGCCTCCTTGACGCCGCCGACCGGCCTTCTTGACGGTTCCTTAGCGCGGACCGGAGGAGTACGCGTACGCACCCTCGGGCCCGCCGACGCCAACCCGCCTGCCCCGCCGGAAGGTTCGTCCAGCTGGAGCGATTACGGACCGGCGCCGACACCACTACGCTACGTCGCATGACTTCTTCGGAGACGGCCCCCGGGCGGGGCACGGCGGTGGTGATCGGCGGCGGGCTGGCCGGCGTGGTGGCGGCATGGGCGCTGCGGGGCTTCGCCGAGCGGATCGTCGTGGTGGAGCGGGACCGGTACCCGGACGAGCCGGTGTTCCGGGCCGGGGTGCCGCAGGGCCGGCACGCGCACCTGGTGCTGGAGGCCGGCCATCGGGCGCTGGAGGAGCTGATGCCCGGCATCAACCAGGAGCTGACGGCCGCGGGCGCGCACCGGGTCTCCACTTCGGGTGACCTCAAGTGGCTCAGCTCGGCCGGGTGGATGATCGACTACCCCGCCCGGATGTCCTTCCTCTCCTGCACCCGCCCGGTGCTGGACAAGCTGGTGCTGGACCGGGTCCGCACCGAGCCGTCGATCGAGTTCCTGGAGGGCGCCGACGTGGTCGGCCTGCTCGGCTCGGCGCAGGCGGTGACCGGGGTGAAGGTCCGCGAACGCGGCTCGGAACGCGGCTCGGAGCGCGGCTCGGAGCGCGGCTCGGAGCGCGGCTCGGAGCGGGGTGAAGTCCGGGAGGTGCCCGCCGAGTTGGTGATCGACGCCTCCGGCCGATCGACCTCCGTGCCGAAGTGGCTCACCGAACTGGGCTGCCGCCCGGTGCCCGAGGAGCGGGTGGACGCGGGCGTCGCCTACGCCTCCCGGCTGTTCCACCGGCCGCCCGGCGTCGACCTCGGCCACCAGGCGATCTACCTGCAGACCAAGGCCCCGGACAAGCCGCGGATGGGCGTCCTGCTGCCGGTGGAGGGCGACCGCTGGATCGTCAGCCTGGCCGGGATGCGCGGCGCCGAACCCGAGCCCGGTGAGGAGGGCTTCACCAAGCACCTGTCCCAACTACGCGACCCGGGCCTGCAGGAGATGCTGCGGGGCGCCGAACCGGCGGGCGAGGTCCGCGGTTTCCTCCCCGGCCCCGGCGTGCGGCGGCACTACCAGCGCAGCGCCCCCGCGGGCCTGGTGGCGGTCGGCGACGCCGCGAGCACCTTCAACCCGGTGTACGGCCAGGGCGTCACCGTCTCGCTGTTCTGCGCCCAGGTGCTGCGCCGGACGGCCATGCGACACGGCGGCCTCGGGCCCGCCACGGCCCGCGACGCCCGGCGGGGGATCGCGGCGGTGTCCAAGAACGCCTGGATGATGTCCTGCGCCGAGGACGTCCGCTTCGCCGCCACCACCGGCGGCCCCACCGGCGCCCTGATCAAGCTCCAGCACCGCTACCTGGACAAGGTGCTGCACGGCGCGACCCGCAACCCCGAGGTCACGGCGGCCTTCCACGAGGTGCTCTCCCTGGTCGAGCCGCCGACCCGGCTGTTCCACCCCTCGGTGGTGGCCGCCGTCCTGCGCGGCTGAGGGCCGTCCCGTACGGGGTGCGTACCGCCGCGAGCCGGTGCGCACTCCGTCCGGCGGCAGCCCGATCCGGGTGCTCCCGTTAATTCGGGTGCGTCCGTTCCGACCGGCCGCTACCCTGGCCGACATGTCTACGCCCCGAATTTCCTAGCTGACGGACCCGCCTCCACGCCACCCGTGTGTCCGTTAGCTGTTTCGGAGCGTTATCCCGTGATCACCACCCGTGGTGTCGACGTACGCGTCGGCGCCCGCCTGCTGCTGTCCGACGTCACCCTGCACATCGCCCCCGGCGACCGGATCGGCCTGGTCGGCCGCAACGGCGCCGGCAAGACCACCCTGCTCGCCACCCTCGCCGGGCAACTGCCGCCAGCCGCCGGGACGGTCACCCGGACCGGCCCGGTCGGCTACCTCCCGCAGGACTCCCGCGCCGCCGACCCGGCCGTCACCGTCACCGACCGAATCCTGTCCGCCCGCGGCCTGGACGCCGCCGTGCGCGCGCTGCGCGCCGCCGAGGAGGCGATGGCCCGGGCCGGTACCCCGGCCGAGGAGCGCCGGGCGATGGACGCCTACGCGCGCGCCGACGCCCGGTTCCAGTCCCGCGGCGGCTACGCAGCCGAGGCCGAGGCCGCCCGGGTCGCGGCCGGGCTCGGACTGCCCGCCCGGGTCATGGACTCCCCCGTCGGCACGCTGTCCGGCGGACAGCGCCGCCGGGTCGAGCTGGCCCGCATCCTGTTCGCCGACCACGGCACCCTGCTACTGGACGAGCCCACCAACCACCTGGACGCCGACTCGACCGCCTGGCTGCGCGGCTTCCTCGCCGCCCACCAGGGCGGGCTGGTCCTGATCAGCCATGACCTCGGCCTGCTGGCGGACACCGTCAACCGGGTCTTCCACCTGGACCCGCAGCGCGCCGCGATCGACGTCCACAACACCGGCTGGCAGGCCTACCTGGCGCAGCGCGCGGCCGACGAGCGCCGCCGCACCCGGGAGCGGGCCAACGCCGAACGCAAGGCCGCCGCCCTGCACGCCCAAGCCGACCGGATGCGGTCCAACGTCGCCACCGCGACCACCGCCCGCAGCATGGCCCGCCGCGCCGACCGGATGCTCGCCGAACTCGAACCCGTCCGGCAGGCCGAGCGCACCGCCCGCATCCGGCTGCCCGAGCCCGCGCCCTGCGGCCGGATGCCGCTCGGCGCGATCAGCCTCGCCAAGGCCTACGGCGGCCGGGCGGTGCTGAGCGGACTGGACCTCGCCGTGGACCGCGGCAGCCGACTGGTCGTGCTCGGCCTCAACGGCGCGGGCAAGACCACCCTGCTGCGCATCCTGGCCGGCCACGAGCAGCCGGACTCCGGCCGCGTCGTCCCCGGCAGCGGCCTGCGGCTCGGCTACTTCGCCCAGGAGCACGACACCCTGGACCCGGCGCTCAGCGTCCGCGACAACCTCGCCCTGGCCGCGCCCGAACTGACCGACGGCGAACTGCGGACCGTCCTCGGCGCGTTCCTGTTCCGCGGCGACGACGCCGACAAGCCGGCGGGCGTCCTGTCCGGCGGCGAGAAGACCCGGCTGGCCCTGGCCGCCCTGGTCCACTCCGGCGCCAACGTGCTGCTCCTGGACGAGCCGACCAACAACCTGGACCCGGCGTCCCGGGCGGAGGTCCTGGCCGCGGTCGGCACCTACCCGGGGGCGATCGTGATGGTCACCCACGACCCGGGCGCCATCGAGGCCCTGCGGCCCGACCGGGTCCTGCTCCTGCCGGACGGCGACGAGGACCTCTGGCACGACGAGTACCTGGACCTGGTCGCCCAGGCCTGATATTCCGCTCGGCCCGCCGGTCTCCCCGGCGGGCCGGGCAGCCCTACGGCTTGCGCGCCTCGATCAGGAAGCGCGCCGAATGGGCGACGAACGGCCCCTCGGCCCGGATCAGGGCGTCCAGCTCGCGCAGCCGGTCGTGGTAGCGGGCGACGGTGAAGCCCGGGACCATCCAGATCACCTTGCGCAGGAAGTACACCACCGCGCCGATGTCGCGGAACTCCATCCGCAGCCGCTCCGAGCGCAGGTCCACCACCTCCAGCCCGGCCGCCCCGGCCTCGGCGCTCTCCACCTCGGGGCGGCGGCCCTCGCGCGCCTCGGGCTGCGGCCCGAGGAAGTACTCGACCAGCTCGAACACCGAGGCCGGGCCCACGTGCTGGGCGAAGTACCCGCCGCCGGGCCGCAGCACCCGGGCGATCTCCGACCAGAAGGCCCGCACCGGGTGCCGGCTGCTGACCAGGTCGAAGGCCTCGTCCGCGAACGGCAGCGGCGGCTCGTCCGGGTCGGCGACCACCACCCCGCCCAGCGGGTGCAGCAGCCGGGTGGCCCGGGCCAGGTTGGGCGGCCAGGACTCGGTGGCCGCCAGCACGGGCGGGCAGCCGCCCTGCCGCAGGGCGCCGGCGAGCACCTCACCGCCGCCGGTCTGGATGTCCAGGGCCGCCGTCGCCGTGCCCAGCCGCCCGGCCAACAGCCGCTGATAGCCCCAGGAAGGGCGGTCCTCGGTGGCCCGGCCGTCCAGCCAGGAGAAGTCCCAGCCGTCCACGGAGACGGACTCGGCCTCCGCGATCAGCTCTTCGAAGGTGCGCATGCGGGCATCATCGCGGCGGCGGCGCCGTGCTGCCAGCGGATTCGGTCCGGTACCGCAGCACCGTCCCGACCCGCACCTCCAGGCCACCGGCCGCGATCAGCCCGCTCACCGGCTCCGGGCCGCCGCCGTCCGCCTCGAAGGCGAGCAGCACGCCCGGCTGCTCGCCGCACTGCCGCTCGACCAGCCGCCGCTCCTCGGGCGTGGGCTCGCGGAACGCCGGGTCCTGGAAGGACGCCGGGCAGCGGACGTACAGCGGGTCGGTGAGGACCAGCTCCAGGCCGTGGTGGTAGCCGAGGTCGTGGCCGGCGGCCAGGCGCAGCTCGCCCGGGCTCCAGGAGTACACGTCCCAGTCCCACCAGGACCCCTCGGGCAGCTCGATCACCGCGGCCACCGCGCGGTGCCGCCCGGGACCTCCGCGATGCGTGGGTGGCGGACGGCCTCCAGGCCTGCGTCGTCGAGCAGCTCGGCGATCAGGGCGGGCGGGCCGAAGACCTCGGTGGCGCTGAGGTCCCAGTTGGTGAGGACGAACCAGGAGCGGTCCGAGGGCCACCAGTGCGCGGGGAACTGACCGCCCTCCGGCCAGGCGTCGTAATGGGCCACCGCCTCGTCCAGTCGGCCGCGATGGGCCGTCACCGGCCGCAGGAGGTCCTCGATCGCGGCCGAAGCGAAGCGGCAGTCCGTCGCCGGCCCGTCCGCACTGTGCCGCGCCAGCACCTCCACCAGCCGCGCGAGGCAGTCCCGGTCCGGTTCCCCGAGCCGCGGGCGCTCGACCTCGCCGGCGAGCACCACAGGATCGTTGAACACCAGGTACGACAGGGTGAACGGCCAGTCGGCGAGGCGCCGCCCGGCTCCGGCCAGCGCCTCGGCCCAGCGCACCGGCCGCCCGTCCACCCGCAGGGTGTGCAGCACCCAGCAGCGATCGGCGAAGCCCTGCCCGGGCCCGTCCGGCTCGTAGCCGAGGACGGCCTCGCCCGCCTCCAGCAGCGGGCGCAGCCCGTCCAACTGGTCCTCGTCCGGTATCCGTTCCACGGCCCACCCCTTTTCCTCGGTCCGGAACCGCTTTTCTCGGTCCGGAACCGCGGCCTCGAAAACCGGTACTCCGGGTCGGTACGTCCGGGCGAGGATAGCCGTCATGACGGACGGGCGGCCGCCGCGTCCGGCACAGCACCGGCTCGCGCGCCCTTCCCCCCAGCCCCCATCCATGGAGACTCCGACGCCATGACCCGGTCCGCCCTCGGCCGCTTCTACGACGACTTCGCCCGCGACTACCACCTGCTCTACGCCGACTGGGACGCCTCGCTCGCCCGTCAGGGCGCCGCGCTGGACGCCCTGATCCGCGCCCGCCTGGGGCCGGGCCCCGCGGAGGTGCTGGACTGCGCCTGCGGCATCGGCACCCAGGCGATCGGCCTGACCGCGCTCGGCCACAAGGTCACCGGCACCGACCTCAGCCCGGTCGCCGCCGCCCGGGCCGGCGCCGAGGCCGCCGAACGCGGGCTGCGGCTGCCCACGGCGGCCGCCGACATGCGCCGACTCCCGTTCCCGGACGGGCACTTCGACGTCGTGGTGTGCGCCGACAACGCGCTGCCCCACCTGCTCACGGCGGAGGACGTCCACGCCGCGCTGGGCGAGATGCGCCGGGTCCTGCACCCGGGCGGTCTGCTGCTGGTCTCCACCCGGCCGTACGACCGGCTGCGCCGCGACCGTCCGGCCTCCACCCCGCCGCAGACCGCCGAGCGGGACGGCCGCCGGTCGGTCATCTTCCAGCTCTGGCGCTGGCACGAGGACGGCGAGCGGTACGACCTGGAGCTGTTCCGGCTGCTGCCGGACGACACCGGGCAGTGGCAGGTCGCGGTCCACCGCTCCAGCTACTGGGCGCTCACCCAGGCGCAGTTGAGCGCCTTCGCCGCCGAGGCGGACCTCGCCGAGGTCGGCTGGGAGCAGCCCGCCGACACCGGCTTCTTCCAACCCCTCCTGATCGCCCGGGCGCCCTGACCTGCCGATCCTCCGCCGGACAGCCCCGCCGACCTGCCTCCTCGGAGGCGGCGGGGCATTTTTGCGCCCACCGTGAACCCACCGCGATGCTGGCCGCCTACATCGAGGCGAGCCTCGGCTTCCTGGCGGAACACCCCGTCGAGGTGCGGGCGCTGGTGGACGTCCTCGCCAACGCCCGCATCCGGCAGGGGCCAAACTTGGCCCGGCGGCAGGTGGGAGCCCGGTTCACACCTCAACGACCACGGACAACCGCTCGGTGTCAGTACCGCAGCAGCGGCAGGTCCGTCACCGCCTCCGCAACCCGCGCCGCACCGTCCTCCCCCGCCATCCCACGGGCCGCCGCCTCCGCCCGGTCCCGGTACGACCGGTCCTCGACGGCCTGCCGGATGGCCTCGCCCAGCCGGGCAGCGGTCAGGTCGGCGAACGGTATCGGGCCGGTGGCCGCACCGAGCCGGGTGAGCTGGCCGGCCCAGAACGGCTGATCGGCCGTCACCGGCACCGGAACGCTCGGCACGCCCGCGCGCAGCGCCGCAGCGGCCGTACCGGCACCCGCGTGGTGCACGACGGCAGCCATCCGCGGGAACAGGTGGGAGTGCGGCAGTTCGCCGACGGTCAGCACGTCGTTCCCGCCGGCGTCGAGCCCGGCCCAGCCGGACTGCAGCACACCCCGTACACCGGCGCGTCGCAGCGCGTCGACCGCCAGCCCGCTGAGCCGCTCGCCCTCGCCGCCCGCCATACTGCCGAACCCGATGAACACCGGCGGCGGCCCGGCCCGCAGGAAGTCCTCGACCTCCGCCGGCAGCCGGTAGTCGGATGCGACGTGCGGCCACCAGTTGCCGACCACCCTCAGCCCCTCCCGCCAGTCGGCCGGACGCGGCACCAGTACGGGACTGAACCCGTGCAGGACCGGCCAGTTCGCTCGTTCCACCGCCCTCCGGCGCTCCGTCTGGGAGCACACGGGCAGCCCCAGCCTCGCCCGCAGTCGCCGCGCCGCCCCCACGTGCAGCCGGTCCACCACCCGTTGGCCCAGCGCACCCGTCGCCCGGTTGCCCCAGCGGCCGAGCGAGCGACCCGGACCGACGACCGGCGGGAACTCACCGGTCGGCAGCGTGGGTTGGAGGTAGACCCCGAGGCTCGCCGCCTCCATCGCCTCGGCCAGGTGCCAGCCGAGCGGCGCCGTCGTGGTGGCGAGCAACAGCAGATCGGCGCCCGGAGCGGCCGCATCGGCCAGCCCGTCACCGAGCCGCTCCACGAAGGCGGCGGCCCGCGCCAGGAGCGAGGAGCGCCCCACCTGCTCCCCCGCGGACGTGCCGCGCGGGTCGACCGGCAGCGAGCGAAACTCGAGGCCGCTGCCGCTCACCAGTTCACGGAAGGTCTCCGGCGCGGCGAGGGCGACCTCGTGCCCCTCGCCCCGGAGTCGCACACCGAGCCCGGTGTACGGGGCGACGTCGCCGTAGGAGCCTGCGGCCATGATGAGGATCCTCATCGCGCCACCTCCGGACCGCTCGTCCCGGCCCGCCGCGCGGCGTTGGCACCGATGGCGTCGCGGAGGTAGCCGGCCAGGCCCGGGCGCTGCTCGGCAGGTGGCACGACGAGGGCGAAGGCCCGGGCGTCCGCCTCGTAGTCGTCGGCGATCCGGCAGTGCGTCTCGGGTGGGCAGGGTGTGAACCAGCGGGTGATGTGCTGACGGTGCTCCTCGGCGAGGTCCAGCACCTCCTCGTGTTCGGCGGGCAGGCCCTGGTCGAAGGCGGCGAGCAGTCGCCCGCGCCAGTCGGCGGCCTCGGCCATCAGGCGCCGCCAGTCCTGCTTCGTGTGGGTGGCGGCACGCGCCAGCGCTTCCTGGTGGCCTTCCTGATCACCCCACTTGAGGTGAGCGTCGGCGGCGTAGCTGAGATCGAAGACTACGTCGCCGAAGACCTCGAACCGTTCCTCCGGGGTGAGCTCGATCCCGGTGCGTTGGACCTCGATCGCCCGTTCCGCGACGTCCACCAGCTTCTGCAGCCGCGCGATCTGCTCGGTGAGCGCGTCGCGCCGGGCGAGCAGGTGGTCCAGCGCGTTGGCGAGCGGATCGGCCAGGATCGTGGCGATCTCCTCGAGCGGGAAGCCGAGTTCCCGGTAGAAGAGGATCTGCTGGAGCCTGGTGAGGTCCGCCGCGTTGTAGAGCCGGTAGCCGGCCGGGCTGCGTTCGCTGGGCGACAACAGCCCGGACCGGTCGTAGTGGTGCAGGGTCCGCACCGTGACTCCGGCGAATCCGGAGACCTGTCCGACCGACCAGCTCATGGGTTTCCTCCTGGTGATCCGAGCATCCGTACATGTGGCGGCCGAGTGTCGGCCGCGCCCCACCGTGCAGCCTGACGTGGGGTGAGGGTCAACACGCGCGACCCGCCGGCCTGCGCCGGGCTCCGGATGCCGGGCCGGTCAGGTCTCGCGCTGGGGGTGGTAGGCGGTCTCGGGTATGCCGAAGGTCCAGGCGACCCCGGCCCGGGCGGTGCGGGTGCTCGGGGGGACGCGCAGCCAGTAGGTGCGGAAGGTGCCGTTGGGCTCGGGGGTGGAGTTGACCACCTCCACCATCACCACCGGTTCGTCGTCGGGCAGCACGATCCGCCACAGCACGCCCGTCTCGTCACGGTGCAGGGCGACCGGCCGCTCGGAGAGCAGCACCACGCCTTGGTACGGCCACCACCAGCCGGCCTCCCGCGCCACCCCGGCGAGCGGTGCGACGGCCTCGACGCCCGCCCCGGCGGCTTCGAAGGCGGCGAACCAGGGTGCGTCGTGCTGGCTGCGCACGGCGTCGAGCAGGGCGAGCCGGACGGCAGTGCGGCGGGCCCGGGCCGCGGCGGCCGCGCTGTCGGAGGCCTCCTCGCGGTCGGCCTCGGGCGCGAGCCGGTCGAGCACGGCGTTGCGCACGCGGAGCCAGGGCGGCCTGTGGTACTGGGAGGAAGTGAACGAGATGCCATCCAACGTCCGCTCAGCTTGCGCTTCGAACGTCTCGCCCGGAGCGGGGCCTACGTGGCGTCTGCGTACGCGAGGTGGGTGCCGCAGGCTCGGCACAGGAAGAGATATGCGGTCGGCTGACCGTCCCTGGTCAACGCGTTGAGGTACTGTTCGGCCTGCGACTTCGGCCAGGAGGCAAGTTCCTGTCGAAGTGATGCCAATGCATCTGGGTAGGCGGCAAGCTCGGCCGCTCCAGCTGAGCCGAGGAAGGCAGCGCCGTCTTCGCAGTGGATCAGCCAGCGCTCCTGCTGCCACCCGCTGAATCCTGGAGTGCGTTGCGTGATCGCGAACAGCCGATCCATCGAGACGTCGTCGACCACGTCTGTGAACTGGGCCTCGAAGCGGTCGGCCGCACTTCCATCCGCGATGCACCAGGGGCAGAGCCGCCTCCGGAGGTTCTCGGCTGCGTAGACGGGGCCTGCGTAGATGTAGCCGCGGGCCCGATTGCAGCAGCTGCAATCCGCGTCGGACCGGACGATGGCACCGGTGGCCACCGGGTCGGGGTGGTATGGAAATACAGGAAGTTGCTCTGCCACGGGCAGCGACCGTATCACCGCAGCCGGTCATCCCCGCCACCGATCTCGCCCGCGCCAAGGCCTTCTACACCGACACACTCGGTCTCAAGCTGATCGAGGAGGGCGAGGAGGAGTTGGTCTGCGAGAGCGGCGCGACCCAGTTCACCGTCTACCACACCCCCAGCGGTGGACAGGCCGCCCACACCCTCGCCAGCTTCAAGGTCGCCGACCTCGACGGCGAGATGTCCGCCCTGCGTGACCGCGGCATCACCTTCGAGGAGTACGACTTCCCCGGCCTCAAGACCGTCAACGGCGTCGCCGAGGGCGAGGGCATGCGCGCCGCCTGGTTCAAGGACAGCGAGGGCAACATCCTCTGCCTGGCCCAGCGCGTCGGCCGGTAGCCCCTGCCCACCGCACCCGCACCCACACCCGCACCCGAGCACCCCGTCACCCACGGGCCCGGAACGCCGTTGCCCGGCCCGCTCTCGAGGAACGGGCCGGGCAACGGAGGGAAGCGGACTGTCAGCCCTGGCTGTCGTTGTCCTCGGACAGCTCACGTGGGTTGATCGACCAGATGCCGCGCCCGAAGGTGGCGGCGTAGAGGCGGCCGTCGGGGCCGGTCTTCAGCTGCTGCACCGCGGTGGTGGGCAGGTTGCGGCCGAGGACGGAGAAGTCGCTCTCGCCCGGCGCGCGGTAGAAGGCGGCGAGGTCGGTGCCGAGGGCGAGGCCGCCGTTGGGCAGGATCTTCACCGAGGTGGCCGGGACGTCGGGCAGGTTGGCCGAGACGTCGGTCCAGGTGGCGCCGCCGTCGTGGGTCTCGAAGAGGTGGCCGTTGCCCGCGCCGGGGCCTTCGGTCCAGGTCCGCGAGAAGCCGTTGATCGCGACGAAGACGTGCTGGGCGTCCTTCTCGTCCACCCCGAAGGAGGAGATGTACCGGTTGGGCACGGTGCCGTCGACCGGCAGGTTCAGCTGGTGCCAGCCGGTCCCGTCGGTGTTGCCGACCGCTATGCCGCGGCTGAAGCCCTGGTTGTTGCACGGGCCGCACCAGCCCGCGTACACGGTGCCGTTGACGGTGGCCACGGCGGTGGCGACGTGTCCGGCGCCCAGGTCGTAGGCCGAAGTCCACTCGCTGCCGCTACGGATCGCGTAGCCCTTGTGCTGGACCCAGACGTGCTGGCCGCCGGCGACCCAGGTATTGGTGTCCTTGGGGTCGCTGGTCATCGGCGCGATGAACCGGGCGGCGCTGGCGTCCTTGTCCGGCGGGGCGACCTCGTAGGAGGTGGCCTTGCTCGGGTCCTTCGTCCAACTGCCGTCGTTCACGGCGCAGTTCTGGGTGACCCACATGTCGAGGTAGACGTACTCCTCGGCGATGTTGCAGCCGTTGGCCGGGTCGACCATGGTGTCGCCACCGTCGCCCCCGAAGTTGGAGCCCATCACCTTGTCATGGGCGCGCAGGATCGACTCGCCGTTGTCCTGCAGACCGCCGCTGACGATGACGCCCTTGCCGGACTTATCCGCCGGGTCCTTGCCGACACCGACCGAGTAGTACTGCAGGGTGTCCATGGTGCCGTCGTTGAGCGGCGTCCAGTCCTTACCATGGCCCCAGGCGTCCAACTGCCCGTTGCCCGGGCGCCGGTAGATGCCGCCGTCGTTTCCGACGTAGACGTTCACCTTGCCCTGGTAGCTGCCGAAGGCGACGGCGTGCTGGTCGGAGTGCACGGTCGGCGAGCAGTCACCGGTCTGCTTGCTCGGGTCGATGCTCCAGCACGGGAAGCCGTTGTTCCAGTACGGCCCGACGGTCGCCCACTTGGCACCGCCGTCGGTGGTCTCGAAGACCTCCTCCAGGCCGGCGTAGACGTGGTCCGGGTTGGCCGGGTCGACCTGGAGGGACTGGTTGTACCAGGCCTGGATGCCGGGCTGGTAGCCCGGGTCCTGAAGGGCGGAGCCGGATCCCTTCAGCTTGTCCTTGTCCGCGATCAGCGTCCACGGACCGGACGGCGAACCGGACTTGGACACGTAGATGCCCTTGAGGCCGGTGTCCGGGTTGTGCGCCATGACATCGGGCGACTGGTCGATCGCGTAGTAGCGCGAGCCGTCCGCCGAGCGCGCGAAGGTCACGTTGCCGACGTTCGCGGCGTCCGTCGGCAGGTCACCGAGCGAGGACACCCGCTGCCAACTGCCGTCGGCGGCCTTGCTGTAAAAGCCGTTGTAGGTGTCGCCGCCGCGCCAGCCGACCGCCAGGATCACCTTCGACGGGTCCTTGGGGTCGATCGCGATGTCGTTGGCGATGTTCTTGTACGGCGCGCTCTCGTCCTTGGCCTTCGAACCGCCCGGCAGGTAGTCCGGGTTGGGCGCGAACTCCAGCGTCCACGGGCCCGAGAGGTCGGAGGTCGAGTGGCTCCACACGCCCCGGCTGGTCGCCGCCCACACCTTGCCGCCGCCGAAGCGCAGCGCGTGGATGATGGTCGACTCCAGCTCGGCGCCGCCGACCCGGTTGCCGGGCTGGAACTTGCCGTGCTTGGGGTCGGACAGCACGTACACGCCGGTGCCGACGTACGAGGTGGCGCCGGTGTTGGACTCGCCGGTGGCGTACCAGAGCCGCCCGCCCTCGTCCAGGTTCAGCGTGCCCGTCGACAACGTCGGCAGCTTGTCCGCGATCGGCTCCCACTTGCCGCCGCCCGTGCGGGAGCGGAACACGCCGCCGTTGGCGCCGCCCGCGTAGACATAGCCGTTGCTGTCGGCCGCGATGCCGGTGATCCGGCCGGTCACCAGCCCGGCGCCGCCGCTGGAGTTGGAGTTGACGTCCCGGTAGCGCGGGTCGTCCGAGTTGTACGGCTTGTCGGTGACGTGGTCCCAGTTGCCGTCCGTGTGCGGCATCGACTGCAGCTGCGCCCAGGCCGCACCGTACGCGCCCGGCGCGACCACGCCCGGCGCCGTGCGCGCCTCGGTGTACTGGGCGACGCCCTCGGCGGAGTTCTCCGCCTCGCCGCCGCCGTCCCCGGCCCCCGAGTCGGCCTTGGGACTGAAGGTCGACCGGGTGGTGGCGGCCGTGGCCTTCTTCGCGTGCTGCTTGCCGATGTCCGCCTGGTGCTGCACCTGCCAGGGCTGCGGTGCGGACGGCGCCGACGGCGCGGCGAGCGCCTGGCTGGTGGTCAGTCCGAGGGCGGTGAGCGTGACGGCGCTCAGCAGCAGCCGTCGGTGTTGCCTGATGGGCACGAGTGCGGTCCTCCCCTGTGGCCGGCCGCGCGGTCGCGCGGCCCCGGCGAAACAGGGGGCTAAGCCTGCTCGGTGTGCCCGGTTCGGGGAAGATCCGCACGGTAAGAAACGGTTAAAACCCCTACCGTTTCGAACAGTTGGCATTCACGGAATGCCCGGCACCCGCCACAATCCGGCGAAGCGGTCACCCCCGGCGCAGCCTCGGGCGCAGCCACCGCCGGAGCGCACGCGCCGAGGCGACCGGGTCGAACTCCCCCGGCCGGTCCCGGGTCAACGGGTAGCAGGCGAGTCCGATCAGCGCCGCGCTGAGGTGACCGATGCCGGTGTAGTCCCGACTCTGGAAGACGCCGAGGACGTACACGGCCAGCACGCCCGCCAGGTACAGGTACCGCCAGGGCCGCACGACCAGGTAGGTGAGCACCCCGACCACCCCGGCGAGCGCGTAACTGACGCCATAGTCGAGCGTGTAGACGGCCCTCGGCGCGGCCAGGCCCCGGTGGATCGCCCAGCCGAGGACGCCCTCGCTGAGGTAGGTCGCGCCGACGTGCGCCAGCACCGCCACCGAGAGCCAGCGCAGCGTGCCCAGCCAGCGTTCGGCGGGCACGTGGAAGAGGTTGTACAGCGCGAAGTAGCTCAGCCAGCCGCCGCCCGCGATCCACAGCGCGCTGGTCGCCAGCACCCGGGCCGGCGAGATCTGCAGGTGGTGCAGGTTGGTCGAGCGGCGCTCCAGTATGCGGTCGGCGGTCGCCGCGTCGACGTGCCGGATCACCTGCGTGGTGACCAGCAGGATCGCCAGCCAGATGTAGGTGCCGGGTGCCCGCCGGATGTAGCGCCACACCGCCCGGGCAGCCCGCGCCCGCCAGGCTCCCGGGCGCGCCTGCGGCACCCTGGTGGCGCTGCCGGTCATCGGCGCCTCCTCGACGGTCCCCCTCACCCTCGCCCGGCCCGGGCTCCACCCGCCGCCGCGACGACCCGTACGGGTGATCCGGCGCCACCTCCGCTCTCGGCCCCGGCCCCTGATCCGACCGCCGCCCGGGCACCGCCGAGGGCATCCGGCCGAGAACAGCCGCCACGGCGGTCTTCCCGAACTGGCATAGGCTGGATCCCCGGCCGCCCATGGAGCCGCCGGCACCGAATACCCCACAGCAAGGGCGCCAGGCACGATGAGGGACCGCCTCGGAACGACGAAACCGACCGACACCGACTCGGCCGCCACCCGGCGCCCGGCCTCCGAAGCCGCCGCCGGAACGCCCTCTAGAACGGCCGCCCGCAGAACGGCCGCCGCAACAGCCGTCCGCCTGCGGCTCACCACGGTCTACGTGGTCCTGCTGACCGTCACCGCCTCCTGGCTCGCCACCCAGGGCCACGCGGAGCGGGCCCGGTTCGTCCGGCACAACAGCAGCAACGTCCACCACATGGAGGTGGGCAAGTGGTGGACGCTCTTCACCAGCGGCTTGGTGGTCGACGGGGTCCCGGCCTGGGCGGGCATCGCCGCCGTCGCCGTGGTCCTGGGCCTGGCCGAGTGGCGCTGGGGCCCGGCCCGCGCGGGCGCGGTCTTCGCCTTCGGCCACGTGGGCGCGACCCTGCTCACCGAGGGCGCCATGTGGGTGATGCTGGTCGCCCGGATCCCGGGTGCCCTCTCCCGGGCGCGGGACGTGGGGATCAGCTACGGGCTGGTCGCCACCGCCGGTTGCCTGCTGGCCCTGGGGCCGCCCGTACTGCGCCGGTACGGCCTGCCGGCGCTCGCCCTGGCGCTGGCCGGGGCCTGGGCGACGGATCAGCAACTGGCCGATGCCGGACACCTGGTGGCCCTCGGGCTGGGCGTCTTCGCCTCCCGATCGCTCTGGCTGCTCGCCCGCGCCACCCGCCCGTACCGCCGGGAACCGAGCCGCCGGAAACCGAGCCGTACCCCCTGACACCCCACCGCACCGCCGTACTGCTTACGGGCCGGACTTCCCACCCCCGGGAGTCCGGCCCGTCCCGTCTCCCGCCCCGACCCACCTGCCACCCCAACCCGCCTGCCGCCCCTCCGACTTGACCCGACCGACGGTCTCCCGAAAAAGCTTCCGCAAGCAGCCGCCCCGGCCGACGCGTTCGTATGCTCTTGCGGTACTCTGCAAATCTATGCCAGAGTGCGGGCATCGGATCAATCAGGCCGAATCCCCTCACACGTCGCTAAATCAGGAGCCCGCGCCGCGCGGGTGGGTCAAGGGTGCATGCATGTCGAAGGTCTTGAGCAAGCTGCCGGTCGGTGAACGGATCGGCATCGCATTCTCCGGTGGGTTGGACACCTCCGTCGCGGTCGCGTGGATGCGCGAGCACGGCGCCGTCCCCTACGCCTACACGGCCGACATCGGCCAGTACGACGAGCCGAACCTCGCCGACGTGCCGGCCCGTGGCCGCGCCTACGGCGCCGAGCAGGCCCGCCTGATCGACTGCCGGGCCCCGCTGGTCGAGGAGGGCCTGGCCGCCCTGGCCTGCGGCGCCTTCCACATCCGCTCCGCCGGGCAGACCTACTTCAACACCACCCCGCTCGGCCGCGCCGTGACCGGCACCCTGCTGGTGCGGGCCATGCAGGAGGACGGCGTCTCCATCTGGGGCGACGGTTCCACCTACAAGGGCAACGACATCGAGCGGTTCTACCGCTACGGCCTGCTCGCCAACCCCAACCTGCGGATCTACAAGCCGTGGCTGGACCAGGACTTCGTCGACCAGCTCGGCGGCCGCAAGGAGATGTCCGAGTGGCTGGCCGAGCGCGACCTGCCGTACCGGGACTCCGCCGAGAAGGCCTACTCCACCGACGCCAACATCTGGGGCGCCACCCACGAGGCCAAGCGGCTGGAGTTCCTGGACACCTCGCTGGAGATCGTCGCCCCGATCATGGGCGTCGCCTTCTGGGACCCGGCCGTCGAGATCCAGACCGAGGACGTCACCGTCGACTTCGAGTTCGGCCGGCCGGTCCGGATCAACGGCCGTGAGTTCGACACCGCCGTCGAGCTGGTGCACGAGGCCAACCGGATCGGTGGGCGGCACGGCCTGGGCATGTCGGACCAGATCGAGAACCGGATCATCGAGGCCAAGAGCCGCGGCATCTACGAGGCCCCCGGCATGGCGCTGCTGCACATCGCCTACGAGCGCCTGCTGAACGCGATCCACAACGAGGACACCCTCGCCACCTACCACACCCAGGGCCGGCGGCTCGGGCGCCTGATGTACGAGGGCCGCTGGTTCGACCCGCAGGCGCTGATGCTGCGCGACAGCCTGCAGAAGTGGGTCGGCCAGGCCGTCACCGGCAGCGTCACGCTGCGGCTGCGGCGTGGCCAGGACTACTCGGTGATCGACACCCAGGGCCCGCACTTCAGCTACCACCCGGAGAAGCTGTCGATGGAGCGCAGCGTCGACGCCGCCTTCGTCCCGGACGACCGGATCGGCCAGCTGACCATGCGCAACCTGGACATCGCCGACTCGCGCAGCAAGCTGGAGCTGTACGCGGGCCACGGCCAGCTGGCGCCGTGGAGCGGCCTGATCGGCGAGCTCACCCCGGGCGGCGCGGCGCCGATCGCCGCGGGCAACGGCAACGAGGCGGAGTCCACCGCACTCGACCACGCGGCGATCGAGTCCGGCACCGACTGACCGGGCGCTGCCCGTCGCAGCCGGTCCCCGGGGGCCGTCGCACCACACCGGTGCGGCGGCCCCCGGCCGTTCCGGCCCACCTGTCCACCTGTCCACCTGCCCACCTGTCCACCTGCCCACCGGAGCAGCCCTCACCCGAATGGCCCGCCCGGCCGTGCGCTCCGCCCCCGGAGGTAGCTGAATGGCGGACGGCGCCCGCCGACGGGAAGGCAGGTCCGGGGATGGGTGAGGCGATCGGTCCGATGCTGGCCTCGGCGGTGGCGGTCGCGCTCAGTCCACTGCCGCTGATCGCCGTGCTCCTGATCCTCGCCTCGCCGCGCGGCCGGACCAACGGGCTCACGTTCACGGCGGGCTGGGTGCTCGGCCTGGCGGCGGTCGTGGCGCTGGTGGTGGTGGCGGGCAGTGCGCTGAACCCGGCGGACGGCACACCGACCTGGTCGTCCTGGTTGAAGCTCACCCTCGGGGCCGCGCTGCTCCTGCTGGCGGCCGAGCAGTGGCGCAACCGTCCACGCCCCGGCCACGTCACCGCACCCCCGGCCTGGCTTCTGGAGATCGACCGCCTCACCCCCGCCAGGTCCGCCGGACTCGCCGTGACCCTGGTCGTGACCCGGCCCAGGACCCTGCTCCCGGCCGTCGGCGGCGCCGCTTCGATCGCCGCCGCCCCGCCCAGCGCCGGGGCGATGGCCGTTGCCGCCGCCGTGATGGTGCTGATCGGCTCGCTGGGCACGCTGCTGCCGCTCGCCGTCCAGCTCCGGGGGGCCGACCGCTCGGCCCACGCCCTCGGCGAGTGGCGCGCCTGGACGGCCGCGCACAATGCGGCGATCATGACCGCCGTCCCGATCGTGCTCGGCGCCGACTACCTCGGCAGCGCCCTCTCCGGACTCTCCTGAAGGCCCCGCCCGCCCGCGCGCCCTGTCACCGGATCCGCACCACCCCCCGCCCCCGCACCGCCCGTACACCCAGCCGTCCGGCGTCGGCGGCCCTCGGCCGTGCCGCCACCGCGTCCCGCAGGGTCAGCAGGATCTCCCCGTCGTACCGTTCCGCCAGCAGCCGGGCCAGCTCGGCGGCGCGGCCCGGACGGGCCTCCGGGGCCAGCTCCGGCAGCCGGCCCGGGCCGCTGAGGTCCTCGGCCTCGGCCGCCCAGCGAGCCGCGTCGCGGCGCTCGCCCTCGGCGGCGTAGTGCACGGCCAGGCAGTGGACGGCCAGCTGGTCGCCGTACTGGGCGGCGATCCGCCACCAGAAGACCCCGTCCGCCGTGCGGCCCATGCCGTAGAGCAGGCAGCCGAGGGTCCGGAAGGCCGCCTTCTCGGCGAGTTCGAGGTCCAGCGCCAGCTCTCCCGGCTCCACTGCTCCGGCCACGCCCGCGCACAGGTGCCGCAGGTCGCGCCGTAGTTCGGAGCGCCCGGCGGTCCACGGGTGGCCCCCGGCCGCGAGGGCGTGCGGCGGGCGGGCGACGGCGGGCGGCCGGGCGGGGCGCTCACGCCCCGTCGGGGCGGCCCGCCGGGCGGCGGCCAGTCGCTCGGCCAGCCGGCGGGTGAAGGCCGCCGGGTCGTGGTCGCGGAACTCCTGGTCCAGCTCGGCGGCGTGCGCGCGCAGCAGCGCGGTGACCTTCATGTCGCCTGCCCGTCGTCCGGGTGCTCCAGCAGGTACTCCAGATGGCGCCGCCCGAGGCTGTAGTAGGTGCGGGCGGTGGTGTGCGCGATGCCGAGCGACCGGCCGATGTCCGGGTACGACAGGCCCGACTGGCGCAGCCGGACCACGTCGGCCTGGACCGGCGCGGCCCGCGCGAGCTCGTCCATCGCCCAGTCCAGGGCGTCCAGTTCGGCGAGTTCCTCCAGCTCGTCCTGGCTGGTGTCGGGGCGGCGCTGGGCGATCACGCGCAGCCGTTTGCGCTCGGCGCGCCGGCGTTCGCGCAGGACGTCGATCACCGCGTCCTTGACGATCTTGAAGGCGAAGGCCTGCGGGTCCTCGCTGGCCAGGGCGCGGCGCCAGTTCTTGTAGAGCGTGGTGCCGGCGTTCTGCACGGCGTCCTGGGCGTCCTCGCGGTGGCGCAGGCGCTGCTGGGCGTAGCGGAGGTAGCCGGTGTTCTCGCGGGTGAAGAACGCCTCGAAGTCGTTCGGCAGGTCGTCGAGCGGGTCGGCCCGCAGGCTCCGCTCCTCGCCCGGCCCGGGAGTGTTCACACGCGCCCCCTTTCCTGGGTCAGCTGGCCGGCCCACCGGGTGGCACGCCGACGGCCCTTTGGGGGCTCGTGGTGTAACCGTCCGGGAGGCGCGGGTTGTTGACCGGATCGGGCGGACAATTGACGAACGTTTCCGTTCACTTCCGAACAGTGCCGCTGACCTGCCCGTTCGCGCCCATGAACCACCATCCGACGGACCGGACGTGACCCAGATCACACCCCGTCGGGCACCTGCTTGACAAACCCCCCGACACCCATGCCGCAGCCGGGGACGGCTACGGCGCCGGCTCCACGTCCGCCGAGTCCAGCGCGACGGTCACCCGCTCCAGCAGCGCGTGCAGCGCGGCCAGGTCCTCGACCGGCAGCCCGGTCGCCGCGAGCAGCCGGCGCGGCACCTGCCCGGCCCGCTCGCGCAGCGCCGATCCTTCGGCGGTGAGGCTGACGGTGACCGACCGCTCGTCCTCCTGGCTGCGCTCGCGGTGCACCAGTCCGGCCGCCTCCAGCCGCTTGAGCAGCGGGGAGAGGGTGCCGGAGTCGAGCCGCAGGCGTTCGCCGATCCGCTTGACGGGCAGCTCGCCGTCCTCCCAGAGCACCAGCATGACCAGGTACTGCGGATAGGTGAGCCCGAGGTCCCGGAGCAGGACCCGGTAGACGCCGCCGAAGGCGCGCGAAGCGGCGTTGAGCGAGAAGCAGATCTGCTGGTCGAGGCGGAGCAGTTCCTCGTCCGCCATGCCGGGGAGCGTGGTCATGACCCCATGGTACCGATCACAGTCGCGCGATTGAGTTGTGCCCAATTGAATGGCGTGCTCTACTTATGGAGGAGTCGGCAACCGGACCTCGACCAAGGGCCCGGGCCGCCGCCGAAGCACGACGAGTTCCGCACGCCCCCCGCGCACCTCCACGCACCACGGACCGCGCATCACGAAGGGACCCACCATGGACGCGCTCTACACCGCAGCCGCCACCGCCAACGGCCGTGAGGGCCGCGCCGTCAGCTCGGACGGCCAGCTGGACCTCGCCCTCGCGATGCCGCCCGCGCTCGGCGGCAGCGGCCAGGGCACCAACCCCGAGCAGCTGTTCGCGGCCGGCTACGCCGCCTGCTTCGCCAGCGCCCTCGGCCTGGTCGGCCGACAGGCCCGGGTCGACACCAGCGAGGTCTCGGTGACCGCCGAGGTCTCCATCGGCAAGGACGACGCCGGTTTCGGCCTGTCCGTCGTGCTGCGCGTCGAACTGCCCGACGCGCTCGCGGGCGATAGCGGCCTGCTGCTGGTCAAGCAGGCCCACGAGGTCTGCCCGTACTCCCGTGCCACCCGGGGCAACATCCCGGTCGAGCTGGTCGTCGAGTAAATCGGGTAACTCCAGCGAGTCGAGTAGGTCGAGCAGTGGGGCCCGCCGCACCACCACGTGCGGCGGGCCCCACCCGCTCCCCCGGACCCCGAACTCCCCCGAAACCCCGGCCCGATCAGCCGCTGACCGGCCCTCCGGGCCCGCCGAGGTGTTCGGCACCGAAACCACCCGGGGTGCCGTGACGCCTGACTGCCGTACGGCCTGAGCTGCCGCGCCGCCCGGGGTGATCAGCGCCTTATCACCATCGTGCGCCCGCGACCGGTCAAAGCGCTGTGAAGAAAGCCTGAGAAAACGTTCCTGCGATCCTGCCCCGCCCACCGCGGGTACCGTTGCCGCCCATGAGCCACCATCCGCCCGACGACCACCGCTCCCCCGAGCAGCTCGTCGCGGCCGGGGTGCTCCGGCGCCACGCCGACGGCCACCCCCACCCTGCGCTCAACCACTCCCCGATCGCCTACGTGTCCACCGCGCTCTGGGCCGAACTCGCCACCCTCGCCATCGCCCCCAGCGCCGCCGAGGCCACCGCCTCCGCCCTGCTGCGCGCACTCGCCGAACGCGCCGTGGACGCCGCGCTGGCCCCCGGCAACGAACGCGCCCCGCGCGACGACCTGTACGTCACCGACCCCGCGCACATCGGCCCGCACCGCCGGGCGGTCTGGTTCCAACGCTCCGGCCCGGGCGGCCCGATCACCGCCGCCTTCGCACCCTGAGACGGGCCCTGGCCACGCCGGCGGAGTCCGCCCGACCGCGCCCGCCACCGGGGGTTCAGCGCTCGACCGTCAGGCTCTCGCAGACCCAACTCAACCGCTCCGGCCCGCCGAACGGCGGCCGCTCGTGGTAAGTCCCGTCCGCCACCGACAGGTTGACGATCAGGTAGGCGTGCCAGCCGGCCCCGACCCCGTGCAGATCCGCGTACACCAGCTCGCCCTCGACGTACCAGTCCACCGAGTTCGCACCGAGCACCACCCGCAGGCCGAAGCTCGCCCCCGGACCGATCCCGACACCGCCGCCGTGCCAGTACCGGAAGCCGCCCCGGACGTGGTTGGAGATCTCCAACAGGTCCGGGTTGTCCGGGTGGTACTCGAAGACGTCCACCTCGTTGCCGCCGTCCCGCCAGGTCCAGATCGCCGGCCAGGCACCCACCTCGACGGGCAGCGTGACCTGCGCCGAGAGCACGTCCCCGGTGCGGACCTGGAAGCCCTCCGGACTGCCCTCGGTGGTCAGCAGGTTGCACGTCCAGAGCCCGCCGCTGCGCCGCCGCACGGCGGTGAACACCCCGCCGGGACAGTACTCGTGGCTCAGATAGTCGAGCTTGTGGTCGCTCCGGTTGGTCGGCCCCATCCGCGGGTACGCACTGCTGCGCCCGGCGATCCACTGCCTGGTCGAAGTGAAGTCAGCGTCGAACACGACTGCCACGGCCGCCTCCCCGATGCTCCGGCGCCCCGGCAGTCCGAACCACCGGGCACACAGAGTGAGTTCCCCGATACACTCCGCAGTATGCGAACCGGACCTCCGCGGTCCGAGGGCGGGGGCGGCGACCGAAGCGACCAGGGCGGCCGAGGCGACGCGACGATCAGCCGACCGACGCGGTGGCGCCCCCGGCCTGGAGCCGGTCGGTCACTGAGACCACCCCGTCCACCGAGCGGCACAGGTTCAGCACGATCGGCACCAGGTGCGCCTCGGGCACCGTGCCGCTGAGCACCACCCGGCCCTGGTCGACCTCCACCCCGATCTCCGCCGGGCTCACCCCGTCGATCCGGCCGAGCACCTCCTCGACGATCTCCCGCCGGATCACCCGGTCCTCCCGCAGGAACACCCGCAGCAGGTCCCCGCGGCTCACCATCCCGATGACCCGCCCCTCCTCGTCCAGCACCGGCAGCCGCTTCAACCCGTGCCGGCTCATCAGCCGGGCCGCCGCGACCACACTGGTGTCAGGCGTGGTGCAGACCGGCTGCGCCGTCATCAGGTCCGCCGCCGTGACCTCACCGCCGTGACCCACCTGCGCCGACTCGGGCGCGGGCAGCAGGCTGCCCGGATCCTCCTGCGCGGCCAGTGTGCGCAGCAGGTCCGCCTCCGACACCAGCCCGAGCGGCCGCCCGTCCGGGTCCACCACCGGCACCCCGGTGATGTCGTACTCGGTCAGCAGCGTGACGATCTCCCGGAAGCCGGTCTCGGGGGCGACCCGGACCACGGGGCTGGTCATCACAGATTCGACGGTGGCATGCGGCACGCCGGTTCACCTCGTCCAACGATGCTGGTCCGACCGCGCACGGATCGTCCGGGCCGGTACCGGCAGCATGGCCTCCGGCCGCGCGGATCGCCAGAGGCCAAGGGGCCGAACGGGTGGGACCTTGGACCCCGGCCTTCGAATATTTCTCCGACGAACGGTCCGCCCACCCTGTCGGGCCTGCGCCCCCGGCGACACACCGCCCACCCCGGACGGCGCAACCATCACATGATCGACTCGTTGGACCGTCCACCACGACAGCACTGGCGGCACCGGGAGGGCCTGTTGGCAGGACGGACGGTGGGCGCGGCACCGGCGGCCCGAAGTGGCGCGGCGCGCCCGGTGGCGGAGGCGGAGGCCGCACTGGTGCGTCACTACCGCAGACTGGTCCGGCTCGCTTACCTGGCCCTGCCCGCCGACCGGGACCGGCACAGCCGGGTGCTCGCCGCCCACGGGGCCGTCCAGCGCGCCCTGCCGTTCCGCTGGACCCGCCGCACCGAGCCGACCGCATCGCTCCCGGCCGCCTCCGAGCCGGACCCGGTGTACGCGGCGCTGCGCCTACGGGTGCTGCGCGCCGCGCTGTGCCCGCGGCCGGGAGCGCGACTGCTGGCGCCCCGGGTCTGGGGCCTGCGGCTGTTCACCCCGCACGGCGGCGAGCAGGACGCGGCGCTGGATCACGCGCTGGCCGGGCTCGACGCCCCGGCCCGGGCGGCCTTCGCCCTGCGCGTGGTGGAGGGGCTGGCGGACGAGCGGGCGGCGGAGGTGCTGCGGCAGGCCGGGGTGGAGCGGCCGGAGGAGGCGGTCGCCGCGGCCGCCGAGGTCGCGGCCGGGCCGGAGGCGGAGCCGCCCGTGTTCGACCCGTGCGCGGTCCGGGTGCAGCCCACCGATCTGCTGCGCCGCCGCCGTACGCTGACCGCCGTGCTGGCGGTCGGGGTGCTCGGGCTGACCACGACGGCGGCCGTGCTGGGCGGCGGTTCCGGGTCGGCGTCCGGCGCCGCCCAGGCCGATGACCGGCCCGCGGGCGCCGTGACCGACCCGGCCCGGCTGGTCCGGGTGGCACCGGACGCCTGGCAGCACACGACCCGGGTCGACTTCACCGCCTGGCCGGCCCGCGGCGACCGGCGCGAGGACGGCGCGCTGCTCGGCCGTGCCCTGGCGGCCTGGTCCCGGCCGGGCGCGCGGACCCACGCCGAGCCGGGCACCGATACCGCCCCGCCCGCGACCCCACCGCAGCTGCTGTATGCCGGGACGGTGGACGGCACCGGTGTGGCGGTGCTGTACGACGGCCGGCGGATCGCCCGGTACACCGACGGACCCGGCGGCGGCCTGGATCTCGCCCGGGCCGACGGCGCGGACCCGGCCACGGCGGGCGCGGTGGTGCTGCACCGCCGGGGCACCGCCCTGCGGTACCTGCTGGCCCCCTGGGTCGACGCCGCAGAGACGCGCCGGATCGACCAGCCCGACGCCGCCGCCCGCCCGCTGGACCACCCTGACGGGGTCACCGCGGCCGCGCCCGGCGGCGGGCTCGCGGACTGCAAGGGCGCCGCCACCGTGCTCCAGCTGCACTCCTCCCCGGTGATCGCCGAGAAGCACGCCTTCCTGCTGGCCGACCTGGGCGGCCTGCTCCCCGCGCACCTGACCTACGCGCCCCCGCCCGACCGCGTCCAGCCCGGCACCACCCAGCCCGGCGCCAACCCGCCCGACCGCGGCCAGCCCGAGCGCGAGCCGCGCGAGGCCATCGCCCAGGACGCCCTGCAGGCCTGGGCACGGGCCGGCTGCGCGGTGCCGGACGGCACGCCGGGCGTCAAGCAGCTCAACCTGTGGGCCTTCGCGGTGCAGCCGCTGCCGCAGAACGCGGGCTCGGCGGCCTGGTTCTGCCTGCGCGCCGACCGCTGGACGGGCGAGGGCAGCGCGGCCACCGCCGTACTGCTGCCCTCCGCCCGGGGCCCGCAGCGCACCGGCGGTGGCCCGGGCCGGTCGTGCAGCCGGTTCGAGCAGGACACCGTGGCCTGGACGTGGTGGCGCTCCCCGCAGGGCGCGGAGTACCTGCTCGCGGCGGGCAGCCGACGGGTCACCCGGCTCACCGTCAAGGGCCCGGACTGGTCGGCCGACCGCCCCGTCCCGGACCGCACCCTCGCGGTCGAGCGGCCCGCCCGGGCCGCCGCCGTCCAGGTCGAGGCGCTGCTCGACAACGGCAACCGGATCAGCCCACCGCACTGACCCGGTCGGCCAACAGGGCCGCGTAGTCAGGGAGTTCGACGCTGGAGACCTGCTTGCCCAGCTCCAGCATCCGGTTCAGCACCCACCGCCGGTTGAGCAGCCCGTTGCGAAGCCGCAGCCCGGTCGCCGTGCGCGGCGCCAGGAACGGGCCGGTCCGGTCCCCGCCCTTCTGGCAGCCCTGGGCGTAGCCGCGCAGCAGCTTCTCGTACCGGGCGAAGGCGGCCCGGTGGTCGCCGCGGGCCAGCGCCAGCTCGCCGGCCAGCACGTACGCGGCCACCACCGCCGTCCCGGTGCCCATCCCGCCGATGGTGGCGCCGCAGGCGGCGTCGCCGAGCAGCGCGATCCGGCCGGTGGACCAGGCGGGGACGTCGGCGCGGCTGATCGAGTCGAAGTACAGCTCGGGCGCGCCGTCCAGGCTCCGGAGCAGTTGCGGCACCCGCCAGCCGAGGCCGGCGAAGGCGGCGCGGACCAGCGCCTTCTGCTGCCGGGTGTCGTGGCGGTCGTAGCGCAGTTCGGGCGAGGCGAAGAGGCAGAAGGCGCCCGCCCTGGCCGGGTCGCGGTGGTCGGCGCCGACGGATATCAGCCGGCCGGGGACGTTCAGGGCCACCCCGCCGGCCGGCAGGCCGCCCCCGTCGGACAGCTGCCAGGTGGCCGCGTAGTAGCCGAGGTGGCGGACGAACCGCTGCTCGGGGCCGAAGGCGAGGCGCCGCACGGTGGAGTGCAGCCCGTCGGCGCCGATCACCAGATCGAATTCGCGCGGCGCGCCGTGCCGGAAGGCGACCCGCACGCCGCTCGCCGTCTCCTCCAGGGCCTCGACGGAGTCCCCGAACAGGTACTCGGCGCGGGAGTTGCTGTGCCGGTACAGCACCTGGGCCAGCTCCCCGCGCGGGATCTCCAGCTCGCCGCCCGCGAAGTCGGCCGGCAGGTGCAGTAGTCGGCGCCCCTCCTGGTCCACGAAGGTGATCGGGCTGCCACCGGTGTCGAGCGTGCGCAGTTCCTCCAGCACGCCCATCCGCTCCAGCACGGTGAGGTGGGTGCGTCCCCGGAAGTCGACGTTCTGTCCGCCGCCGCGCAGCGCCGGGGCGAGTTCGACCACCGTGACATCGAAGCCGTACCGGCCCAGCCAGTGGGCCAGGGCGGGGCCGGCGATGCTCGCGCCCGAGATCAGCACCCTGGTGCGCGGGGATGCGCTCATGGAAACCACTCCGTCCGTGGATCTGGAAACTGTGTCCGATGGACACTGTTCATTGCTGTGTACGGTAGACGCAATTTGCACGAGCGGACAACCCCCAGGACGGGAGCGGACGATGGGCGAGGCGGCGAACGACACGGTGCGGCTGCTCTGGGAGCGGCCCGCCCGGCCGACCCGCGGGCCGAAACCGGCCCTGAGCCTGGAGCGGATCGCCGACGCGGGCGTCGAGGTGGCGGACGCCGAGGGCCTGGGCGCGGTCTCCATGCAGAAGGTGGCCGGGCTGCTCGACTTCACCAAGATGTCGCTCTACCGTTATGTCCCCGGCAAGGCCGAACTGGTCGCGCTGATGGTCGAGTCGGCCGTCGGCGAGCCCCCCACGGCCCCGGACGTTCCCGACTGGCGGGAGCAACTCACCGCCTGGGCCCGCCACTTGGCGGATGCCTTCGCCCGGCACCCCTGGCTGCTGGACGCCACCCTCGGCCCCCGGGTGCCGGGCCCGAACGAACTCGCCTGGCTGGAGCGGGTGGTGGCCGCCCTCGACGGCCACGGGCTGACCGGCGCCGAGCGGATGGACGCCGCCGTGCTGCTCGCCGGGCACGTGCGCAGCATCGCGGAGCAGGCCCGTGCGACCGGCCCGGACGGCTCCCCCGAGGCCGAACTCCTCGCCGCCCTCGGCACGGTGGTGCACCGGCACGCCGACCGCTACCCCGCCGTGGCCGCCGCGATGGCCGATCCGGACGGACGCGACCAGGCCCTGGACTTCGGCCTGGCCCGCATCCTGGACGGCCTGGCCGCCCTGATCAGCCGCCGCACCACCCACGAACAGCAGGCGTAGCGGCCCGAGGACCCGTCGATCCGGGGCGGCGGGGACAACTATCATCCGCTCTCATGGCGATGTTCGTGCACCTGACGGCCGCGGCGAACACGCCGCGCATCCGCCGCGCCGGAATCCGGGCCGACAGCCGGGGCCAGGGCGGCGTGCGCGGGGTGTACTGCTTCCCCGTGCTGCCCTCCTACACCCTCACCCACCAGTGGCTGCGCGAACTGGCCCGGTTCGGCCCCAAGGGCTCGCTGGCCGCCGTGCACGTCCGCCTGGACGACGCCCAGCAGGTGCTGGTCGGGCACTACCGGGACCGCGCCAAGGACGCCCAGCGGTGGCAGACCGCCGCCGAGGCGGTCGCGCGGATCGCCGCCCTGCCGGACCCGCGCGGCTGGGAGGTGGTCGTGCCGCGTGCGGTGGGTGCCCGCGAGGTGCATCGGATCCGCGCGGTGCCGCAGGTCGCGGGCTGGCGCTACCTCCCGGGCGCGCACGGCACCCGCCCGTGCACCTGCGCGGGCTGCCGGCTGCGCGGCGGGTACGGCGACCGGCGAATGCGCGAGCGCGATCCGCATCCGCTGGACGGCCCGCCGCCGCCCGTGCCCGTCCTGCTCGCCCGGCTCGACGCGGCGGGCGATCCGGGCGATCCGGCCGCGCTGCGGGCCGTGCTGCGGTGCTTCGGTCTGCGCCGCCGCGGCCCGGTGGACCGGCTCGCCCGGCTGGCCGCTCACCCCGACCCGACCGTCCGCGAGGAGCTGGTCTGGGCCGTCCACGGCTGGTCCACACCGGGCGTCGCCGAGCTGCTGGACGGCCTCGCCGCTGATCCGCACCCGGATGTCCGCGAGGCCGTCGAGGCGGTCCGGGAGCCCTGAGGCCTGACGAGCGTCCAGCCGGCCGGCGGCGCGTTCTCACCCTCCCTCGTCCCGGACCGGTCGCCGCCAGGCCCGCCACCCGCAACGGCTCCCGCCGAGGTGCCCGCTCGGCCGGACCGGGTGATCATGGGACGAACCGCGTCTTCGGCGATTCGGCGCACCGGTACGGTCCGGCGGCGCCGGGAAGGTGGACCGCGATGTTCCAGCTCCTGTGGATTCTGCTCATCGGCTTCGTGCTCGGCGTGCTCGCCAAGCTGATCCTGCGAGGGCCGCAGTCGATCCCCTGGTGGCTGACCATGCTGCTCGGCGCCGCCGGGGCCTGGCTGGGCAACGCCGTCTCCGGCTGGGTCGGTGTCCGCCACACCTCGGGCATCGACTGGATCCGTCACATCCTCCAACTCGCCTTCGCAGTCGCCCTGGTGGCCTTCGTGGCACCGGCCTGGAGCAAGAACCGCCCGCCCCGCTGAGCGACGCCCCCGCGGCAGGCGGCTCAGCCCACGTGCACCGCGGGCCGCCGGCTGCGGTCGGGCTCCGCCTCGCGGAGCACCTCCCGGGTCACCGGGGCGATCTCGCCCTGCCCGAACAGGAAGAACCGCAGGAACTGGGCGAAGGGGTTGCCCTCGGTCCACTCGAAGTAGATGTGCGGCTGCTGCCCGGTCAGGTCGCGCACCTGCAGCAGCAGGGCGGCCAGCGCGTTGGGCACGCTGGAGCTCTGCAGCGACAGCACCCGGTAGCGCTCGTGCAGCACCTCGCCGCGCACCGTCAGTTCGGCCTCGAAGTCGGACGGGTCGAGCACGGTGACCTCGACGAAGACCAGGTCGTCCTCGGCCGGGATGTCGTTGTCCGTGCGGATCTGGCGGAGCTTTTCGCGGTACTCGGCGAGGTCCCGGCTGTTCGGCTCGTTGGCGATCAGCCGCAGCGGACGGTGCAGGTAGTCCCGGACGAACCGCTCCGCGACGTCGTCCAGCACCACGTCGGTGACGCGCAGCTCGAAGGCGCGCTTGAGCCGGGAGAGGAAGGAGACCAGCATGATGCCCGCGATGAAGCAGGCACCGATCTTGACGCCGTCCGGCCGCTCGGCGATGTTCACGGCCGTGGTGTAGAGGAACACCGCGGCGATCACCGCGAAGGTGATGGTCCAGCGCCGTTCCCTGGCCTTGCGGGCGGCGATGGTGACGGCGACCGCGGCCGAGCTGATCAGCACCAGCACGCCGGTCGCGTAGGCGCCGCCCTGGGCGTCGACGCTGGCGTCGAACAGCCAGATGACCAGGAAGGCGATCAGGGTCAGCACGATCACCGTCGGCCGTACGGCCCGCGCCCAGTGCGGCGCCATGCCGTAGCGCGGCAGGTAGCGCGGCATCAGGTTGAGCAGTCCCGCCATGGCGGAGGCGCCGGCGAACCAGAGGATGGCGATGGTCGACAGGTCGTAGATGCTGCCGAAGGTGCTGCCCAGGTATTGGTGGGCGAGGTAGGCGAGGGCTCGCCCGTTGGCCGGGCCGCCGCTCTTGAAGGCGGCCTTCGGGATGAGCAGGGTCGTGATGAGGCTGGTGGCGATGAGGAAGACGCTCATGATCGCGGCGGCGGTGGTGAGCAGGTGCCGGGCGCCACGGATGCGACCGGTGGGCTTCTCCTCGGTGTCGTCCGGGTCGCCCTCGATGTGCGGCATCACGGCGACGCCGGTCTCGAAGCCGGACAGGCCGAGCGCCAGCTTCGGGAAGACGATCAGCGCCACCCCGATCATCGCGAAGGCGTTGCCGTGCTCGGCGGTGAGCCCGTCGGTCCAGTCACCGAACACATGCGGCTCCTTGAGGACGTGCCAGAAGCCGTTGATCACCACGACGACGTTGAGCGCGAGGTAGACCACGACGAGGACGACGGCCAGACCGATGGCCTCGCTGAAGCCCTTGAGGAACACCGCGCCGAGCAGGGCCACCAGGATGAGGGTGAGCAGCACCTGCTTGCCGGACAGGGCGCTGTGCAGGTGCGGGTTCTCGATCAGGTGCGCGGTCGCGTCGGCGGCCGACAGCGTGATGGTGATCATGAAGTCGGTGGCGGCGAAGCCGAGCAGGGTCAGCACGAACAGCTTGCCCTGCCAGAACGACAGCAGGCGCTCCAGCATCGCGATCGAACCCTGGCCGTGCGGGCTCTCGACGGCCACCCGCCGGTAGACCGGCAGCGCGCCGAACAGGGTGACGAGCACCAGCACGATCGTCGCGATCGGCGACAGCAGGCCGGCCGCGAGCGCCGCGATGCCCGGCTGGTAGCCGAGGGTGGAGAAGTAGTCGAGGCCGGTCAGGCACATGACCCGCCACCAGTGCGCCCCCTTCTCCCTGGGCGCCTCCGCGTGCGGGCCGGGGTGCTGCTTGGCCATGTCCGACAGGCCTTCGAGCAGCCACGCCCGGAACCTCCCGCCCCGCGCCGCAGGAGCCGTTCCCGGTTGGGCCGAACCCGACGACACCACGTACACCCCTGTCCACGACTTCAGCCGGCCGCCACTCGGTTCCGGACCCCCAGGCCGCCGGACGGCGGGCCTGGTCAGGCTAGGTGACCGGCCCAGGCCGCCGGACGGCGGGCCTGGTCAGGCTAGGTGACCGGGCCGCGCCCGCCCGGCAACCGCGCGGGCCAACACACCATGGTGCGCCCGTACGGCCCTCCCGGGTGGCGGCCGCCCACCGGCCGTGACCCGGGCTTCCGGCGCGGCGGTAACCGGCCACTCCTCGAAGGGGGTAAGTATGTCCGCGCGCATTGACTCACGAGGCTGACGCGCCCAGGGGTGCGGCGACGGAGCGACAGGGAGACAGCGGTGGCGGAACCGACTCGGCGGGGAATCCTGGGCCTGGGCCTGATGGCAGCAGCCGTCACCTCCTGCGGCGCCCGACACCCGGACTCGGCCCCGCTCCCCACACCCGACGCCCAGGGCACCCCCGGCACCGCCGGGCCCACCACCGCCCAGCACGCCGGCCCGAAGGGCGACACCCCCGACGAGCAGTCCCGGCCCGGCAACGCCGACTGGGAGATCACCGACCCCGGCCGGGCCGGCGCCGTCGAGGGCTTCGCCGACCGGGTCAGCGTGCTGCCCGGCGAGTCCTTCGGCCTGCACGTCTCCACCCCCGCCGCCGCCTTCACCGTCTCCGCCTACCGGATGGGCTGGTACGGCGGCGCCCGGGCCCGGCTGGTCTGGCGCCGCGAGCACGTCCCCGGCACCAAGCAGGCCGCCCCGCACGTGGACCAGGCCACCCGCACCGTGCTGACCGGCTGGCAGCGCACCCTCGCCGTGGACACCGCGGGCTGGCCCGAGGGCGCCTACCTGCTGCGCCTGGACGCCGAGGACGGCTCCGGCCGCAGCTACGTCCCGCTCACCGTCCGCTCCGCGAGCACCGCCGGCCGGACCGTGGTGATGAGCTCCCCCGCGACCTGGCAGGCCTACAACGAGTGGGGCGGCTACAGCCTCTACAACGGCCCGACCGGCACCCTGGCCACCCGCTCGCTGCGGGTCGTCTTCGACCGGCCCTACGGCTACGACCACGGCGCCGGGCTGTTCCTGGTCTACGAGGCGCCGCTGGTCGCCCTGGCCGAGAAGCTCGGGCTGCCGCTCGCGTACACCACCGGGATCGACGTGGCCCGCGACCCGGGGCTGCTGCACGGGGCGAGCGCCGTGCTGTCGCTCGGCCACGACGAGTACTGGTCCCCCGAACAGCGCGCCAACGTGGTCGCGGCCCGCGACGCCGGGACGAACCTGGCAATCCTGGGCGCCAACTGCTGCTTCCGCCGGGTCCGCTTCGAGCCCACCGAGCTCGGGCCGGACCGTACGGTGGTCTGCTACAAGGACGCCTGGGCCCAGGACCCGGGCCACCAGGCCGGCGCCCCGGCGACCACCGACTTCCGGGTCGGACCGGGCGCCGACCCGGAGAGCTCGATGCTCGGCGTGATCTACGACGGCTACCCGGTGGACGCCCCGTACGTGGTCACCTCGCCGGACCACTGGGCCTTCGAGGGCACGGGCGTCGCGGCCGGGGCGTCCTTCCCCCACCTGGTCGGCGTCGAGTACGACCGGGTCGACACCGCCTTCCCCACCCCGCGCCCGATCGAGGTGATCGCCCACTCCCCCGTGGTCTGCGAGGGCCGGCCCTCCCACTCCGACACCGCGTACTACACCGTGCCCAGCGGCGCCGGGGTCTTCGCCAGCGGCACGATGCGCTGGGTCGAGACCCTGGACGCGAACGGCCCCGGCGGCGGCAAGGCCGACCACGGCATCGATTCCCACGCCGGGGACGTGGTCCGCAAGGTCACCGAGAACGTCCTGCGCGCCTTCGCCGCCGGCCCGGCCGGCCGCGCCCACCCCGCCCGGGACAACCTGGCCGCCGTCTACGGCACGGCGTAACGGACCCGGCGCACCCCGGGCGGGCGGAGGTCCGCGGCCCGGCTACACTCGCACGGTCTGACAGCAGCGCAGGTCGTCCAGGACAACGGACCGGTGCGGCACGGGGTGCCGGCCGGCGAGGGCAGGAGGAAAACAGAACATGGTCGAGGCCTCCCCCAAGGTCGTTGTCGTCGTCCCCACGTACAACGAGCGGGAGAACCTTCCGGTCCTCGCCGGGCTCCTCGCGGACCTCGCCGTACCGAACCTGCACCTGCTGGTGGTCGACGACAACTCCCCCGACGGCACGGGCGAGCTCGCCGACAAGCTGGCCGCCGACTCCGGGGGCACCGTCGGCGTGTTGCACCGCACCGAGAAGGACGGCCTCGGCCGCGCCTACCTGGCCGGCATGGCCCGGGCCCTGGACGAGGGCGCCGACGTCGTGATCCAGATGGACGCCGACCTCTCGCACCCGGCCTCGGTGATACCCGAGATGGTGAGCGCCCTGCTCGCCGGCGACACCGCCGTGGTGCTCGGCTCCCGCTACGTGCCCGGCGGCTCGACCGCCGAGGAGTGGCCCTGGCACCGCAAGGCGCTCTCCGCCTGGGCGAACTTCTACGTCAACGCGATCCTCGGCCTGGGTGTCCGGGACGCCACCGCGGGCTTCAAGGCCTGGCGGGCGAGCACCCTGCGGGCCATCGATCTGCCGACCGTGCAGAGCAACGGCTACTCGTTCCAGGTCGAGATGAACTACCGGGTGATCCAGCGCGGGCTGACCATCCGCGAGGTGCCGATCCGGTTCGAGGAGCGGATCGAGGGCGCCTCGAAGATGAGCATCGGCGTGCAGGTGGAGTCCGCGCTCGCCCCCTGGAAGCTGCGCTTCAACCGCGAGGGTTAGGGGGTGTCTTGTGGATCTTGGCGGACCCGGCAAAGGTTCGCAAGACACCCCCTAGACGTGTACTCCCTTCGGCGACCTGCAGTGTGAGTGGCGGCCGCGGGGAAAGAAGGCCGACATGGTTCTTCTCCCGGAGTCCCTCACGGCCACGGTCCGCCGCGGCGCCCGAGACCCGTTCGCCGTCCAGACCCTGCGGGCCACCGTGGCCGCCACCCTGTCCTACGGGGTGGCGACCCAGCTGAGCAGTGAGCCCGCCCCGCTGACGGCGCCGCTCACCGCGCTGCTGGTGGTCCAGGTCACCGTCTACTCCACGCTCAAGACCAGCGTCCGCCGGGTGGTTTCGGTGGTGGTCGGGGTGCTGATCGCGATCGGCTTCAGCGCCGTGGTCGGGCTCTCCTGGTGGAGTCTCGGGCTGATCATCCTGGCCTCCCTGGTGATCGGGCGGTTCGTCCGGGTCGAGGAGTTCGTCCAGGAGGTCGCGATCAGCGCGATGCTGATCCTGGGCGTCACCAAACTGGCCTCCCAGGCCTGGGACCGGGTGCTGGAGACACTGATCGGCGCGGCCGTCGGCCTGCTGTTCAACCTGCTCTTCGCCCCGCCGGTCTGGGTCGACACCGCCGGGGAGTCGATCGAGGACCTCGCCCGACGGGCCCGCCAGCTGCTGCTCGACATCTCCGAACAGCTGGGCCGCCCCACCCCGGTGGCCCGGGCCGTCGAACGGCTGCACGAGGCCCGTCGGCTCGACCAGGCCATCGCGGACGTGGACGCGGCGCTGCGCCAGGCCGAGGACAGCTTGCGGTTCAACCCCCGGATCAGCGAGGGACTGCTCTCCCGGCTGGTGCTGCGCACCGGGCTGGACACCCTGGAGATCTGCGTGGTGGTGATCCGGGTGCTGGCCCGTTCGCTGACCGACCTGGCCAAGCGGCGCGGGCCGCAGGAGCGGCTGTTCCCGCCCGAGGTCGCGGTCGGGCTGGAGGAGCTGCTGGCGCACGTCGGCGGGGCGATGGTCAGCTTCGCGGTGCTGGTCACCACCCAGGTCAGCCGCAGCGCCGAGGAGGCCGAGGAGCGGCTGACCGCCGAACTGGCGGCGGCCTGGACCTGCCGGGAGAACGTCGCCGAGGTGCTGCTGCGCAAGGTCCAGGAGCACCCGGAGGCCTGGCAGCTGCACGGCTCGATGCTGGCCGAGGTCGACCGGATCCTGGACGAGCTGGACCTGGAGCACCGCAGCCGGCGGCTGATGGAGGAGCTGGACCGGGCCTCGCTGGTGAGCCGGGAGCGGTTCTCCCGCCTCGCCCGGCTGCGCCGCGCCGTGCGGGGCGGGCAGCGGCAGGGCGAACGGGAGCGCCCGGCGGCGGGGGCCGGGCGCTGATCCGGGCCCGTTGCGACGGGCCTGCGGAGGTCAGGGCATCAGCCAGGGCTGCTGGGGCAGCGGGTGGCCGGTCTCCAGGTAGGTCTTGAGGTTGGACAGCACCGCCGACCAGCCCCGTTCGGCGTCCGCCCGCTCGTCCTCGTCGGCGAGGTTCTCGTGGGTGACGGTCAGCCGGGTCAGGTCCTGCCAGTGCCGGAGGTCGAAGCTGACCCGGGAGGGCCCCTCCGCGCGTCGCCCCTCCGGTCCGGCCCAGGTGGTGACCAGGCGGTGCGGGCGGTCGGACACCTCGACGGTGCCGATCACGTCGGCGATCCCGGAGTCGTCGGTGCGCTGGTGCTCCCAGGGCGCGCCGGGCAGCCAGGTGGAGACGTTGCGGTGGCCCCAGTAGAGGCCGGACTCGTCGGCGTTGGTGAGCGCGTGCCAGACCCGCTCCGGGGTGGCGCGCAGGTAGACGATGCTCCGGTGGCTGAAGGCGGTCACGGTCTCAGCCCCTGGCCGCGTCGAGCAGCTGCTGGATCTCGATCTTCTGCATCCGCAGCATGGCCGCCATCACGCGGTCGGCCTTGGCCCGGTCCTGGTCGCCGATCAGGTCGAGCAGGATGCGCGGGGTGATCTGCCAGGAGAGGCCGAAGCGGTCCTTGAGCCAGCCGCACGGGCCCTCCTGGCCGCCGTCCGCGGTGAGCTTGGCCCAGAGTTCGTCGACCTCCCGCTGGTCGTCGCACTCCACCTGGAGCGAGACCGCCTCGGTGAAGGTGAACTCGGGGCCGCCGTTGAGCGCCACGTAGGGCCGGCCGTCGAGTTCGAACTCGACGGTCATCACCGAGCCGGGCTCCCCGGGGCCGGCCTCGCCGTAGCGGGTGACCCCGGTGACGCGGGAGTTGGGGAACAGCGAGGTGTAGAGGGCGGCGGCCGCTTCGGCCTGGTCGTCGTACCAGAGGAAGGTGGTGATTTTCTGCATGGGCCCGACGGTAGCGGCGGGGTCCGTCACCGCGGCCGAGCCACGGCCGGGGGTCACCGGATCGGCGCCCCCCGGCCGGAGGGGAGACGGATCAGTGCACCCAGCCCGCGTAGCGCTGCACGAAGCGCTGGCCGGTGTGGGCGGTCACCACGACGTCGTAGCGGCCCTGCTTGTCCAGCGGCCAGGCGAGGTTGACCTGCTTGCCCGGCTTGACCCACACGGTCTGCGCGCTGCCCGCGAAGTCGTTGGGCGCGGCGGTGAAGGCCACGTCCGTCAGGCCGTCGTTGGCCACCTGGAGGGTGAGCTTCTGGCTGCCGCGCAGGTCGGCGGTGACGATCGGCACGCCGATGTCGTTCTGGCCGTCCTGCCCGTCCCGGACCACGGTGCCGGCGAAGCGGCGCACGAAGCCGTCGGGGCCGTGCACGGTGAAGTCGTAGCGGCCGTCGGTGGCGGCGGCGTCCCAGACGTGCGTCGCGCTCGCGCCGGGGGCGACGGTGTACGGGGTACCCGCGAACGGGAGCAGGATGTTCGGGTAGACGGTGTACGGGAAGGCCACCGAGCCGTCGTTGCTCATGGTGCAGGTGACCTTGCCGGTCCGGCGGTCCACCGCGACGTCGGCCCACGGCTGGTAGGGCAGCGGGCGGTGCGGGCGCTCGCCGCGCTCCTGGACCGGCATCGACTGGGCGCCGGCCGCCGGGAGGGCGACGCCGGGCAGCTTGGTGCCCGCGTCGGCCCGGGCCATCAGGGCGTTGGTGTCGGGCAGCTTCGGGAGCGAGTGGTCCGGGGCGGCGAAGTCGAAGCAGCTGGTGAGATCGCCGCAGACGGCCCGGCGCCAGGCGGAGATGTTGGGCTCGGCCACGCCGGTGACCAGCTCCATGAAGCGCAGCACCGAAGTGTGGTCGAACACCTGGGAGTTGACCCAGCCGCCGCGCGACCAGGGGGACGCCACCCAGAGCGGGACGCGGTTGCCGAGGCCGATGGCGCGCCCGTGGGTGAACTCCTCGGGGGTGCCGGCTTCGGGGGTGGGCGGCACCATGTGGTCGAAGTAGCCGTCGTTCTCGTCGTACATGACCAGGAAGACGGTGTGCCGCCAGACGTCCGGGTTGGACATCAGCGACTGCAGCGCCTGGTTGACCCAGTGCGCGCCGTAGGCGGGGCCGGCCTCCGGGTGCTCGGAGAACAGGTAGGGGGCGACCAGCCAGGAGATGGTCGGCAGGGTGCCGTCCTTGCAGTGGCGGTCGAAGTCGGAGGGGTCGAACTTGGTCATCGCGTTGACGTAACGCGGGTCGTCGTGCGGGAAGTTGTGGAACTGCTTGAAGTAGGAGAGGGCGTTGTCGTCGTAGTCGCCGGTGCGGTCGTCCTTGCTGGGGTTGTGGTAGACCCGCCAGCTGATGCCGGCCGCCTCCAGCCGTTCGGCGTAGGTGGTCCAGTCGGCGACGGGGTTGTCGGTGACCGGGGTGTTGTCGATCCAGGGGCCGGTGGTGCCGTCGCGGCCGGGGCCGGCGGTGCCCGTCCACAGGTAGAGCCGGTTGGGGTCGGTGGGGCCGGCCAGCGAGGTGAAGTAGGCGTCGCAGAGGGTGAACGCGTCGGCCAGGGCGTACTGGTAGGGGATGTCGTCCCGGGTGAAGTAGCCCATGGTGCGCTCGCCCTTGGCGGCGATCCACTTGTTCATCGCACCGTTGTTGATGGCCTGGTGGCCGGTCGCCCAGTCGTGGGCCAGGCCGCCGGCGTTCTGCGCGTTGTACTTCGAGGTGTCCATCCGGTACGGCAGCATCACCCCGCCGTCGCTGCGGCGGGCGTCGGGCTGGCGGAACACGTCGGTGCCGTCCGGGAACTGCAGCGCCTGCTTGTCGCCGAAGCCGCGCACGCCGTTCAGGGTGCCGAAGTAGTGGTCGAAGCTGCGGTTCTCCTGCATCAGGACGACCACGTGCTTGACGTCCTTGATGGTGCCGGTGAGGGCGGTGTCGGCCGCCGCGGCGGTGGCGGCCGCGGCCTGAGTGGTGGACAGGCCGGTCAGGGCGGTGGCGCCGACGGCCGCGGAGGCGCCGACGAAGGTGCGGCGGGAGAGCTCGGGCATCGTGAACTGGCCTCTCAGAGCTGGAAGGTGGCGACGGCGGCGGCGGTGTCGGAGGGCCACTCGTTGGCGGCGGCGTTCGGCTCCGGCTGGGGCCAGTCCGCGACCAGGGTGTGCGCCTCGACCAGCTTCAGCGCTCCGGCGTACTGGACGAAGTCGATGCGGTCCTGGGGCTCGGGGCGGTCGCCGCGCCGCTTGCGGGTGGGCGACCAGGTGGTGCCGGGGGCCTTGGCCGGGTCGGGGTTCTCCTCGCGGAAGGTGTCGGTGAGCCCGGCGGCTTGGAGGGCGGCGGTGACCGGCCAGTCGAGGGCACCCACGCCGTTGTGGGCGGCGGCGGTGGCGGCCGTCCAGTCCAGGTGGGAGGGCGAGGAGAGGGCGCCGGCCAGCACCACCGGGATGCGCCGGGCGAGGTCCGCGCGCACCGCGGCGGCCAGCGCCTTGGCCTGCTTGAGCCGGACCGAGGCGTTCTCGGCGGCCAGCACCTGGGCGGCGCTGCTGCCGTCCTGCACCGCGTACGGGCCGTAGCCCGTCTCGTCGAGGTGGGCGGCCCAGAACCGGACGCCGCGACCGCCCGGCAGCTGGAGGGTGGCCGCGACGGCGGGCAGCTCGGCGGTGGCCGGGGTCAGGTCGGTGAGCGGGTAACGGCTGAGGATGCCGACGCTGCCCGGGCTCTGGTGGGCGTACCAGCCGAGCGCGTCCGCCAGGGTCTTGGCCCGCTCGCCGGCCGTCTCCTGCAGGGCGAGCACGTCCAGGCCCTGGGCGAGGACGATGCGCAGCTGCTTCTCCAGCGCGTCGGTGTAGCCGGAGCCGGCCTCGTGCAGGTTCCAGCCGGCGGCCTTGAGCCGGGGCGGGGCGGCCGGGTCCACGACGGGCACGAGCACGGTGACGGTGTCGGTGGCGCCGGTGCTGTCCTTGACGCCGACCACGACCGGCTCGGGGTTGCGGCCGGGGTCGGCGGGGGCCGTCCCGGTGATGGTGCCGTCGGCGCCGACCGAGGCCCAGGCCGCGCCGCCGAGCTTGCGGTAGGCCGCGGTGCCGGGGGCGTTGCCCGCCGGGCGGGACCAGAGGCCGCCGAGCTTGATCCGCACGGCGGCGCCGGGGGCGACCGGGGTGGCGGTGAAGGAGTCGACGGCGGCGTGCGGGCGGACCACCGGGGGCTTGGGCCGGAAGCCGAACGGCTCGGTCTGGGCGAGGATGCCGTAGCCGTCCTTGGCGAGCAGGTAGGCGGTGTACGGGCCGCCGGTCAGCGCGGAGGTGTCGAGCTGGACGTCGCCGGAGGTGCCGGGGGTGTACTTCCAGAGCAGCGAGGAGCCGGTGCCGGGTTGGCGGCTGCCGTCGTAGATGCCGACCCAGTTCTTGGCGTCGGGGGCGTCGGTGGTCCAGTGGAAGGTGAGCCGGTCGCCTTCGGCGGGGCTGCTGGAGGAGGTCAGGGTCAGGGCGCTGCCTGCGGCCACGGTTGTCCTGTCCGCCAGCGCGGGGCCCGGTCCGTCGGGGGACGGTGCCGGGGCCGCGCGCGGCTGGTCACGGAGGCTGGGAGGGAGGAATGCGCGCAGTTGGCTGTACAACTGCGGGCGGGCTCATTCATCCGAAGGCCAGCGACCGGGGCGTGAACGACACGTGACGGAGCATCGGGCGCTTCGGGAACTCCGTGGCGGAGGCGTCTTCGTGGGGCGTCGGAAGGGGACGGGAATGCGCGGAGGGCCGCGACGGGTGATCCGTCGCGGCCCTCCGGGGCTGGCGAGGTTTCTCAGGCCAGGGCGAGGAACAGCTTCTCGAGCTCGGCCTCGCTCATCGGAGCGGCGTCCTCGTCGGCGGCGGCCATGCACTGGCGCATCCCGCTCGCGACGATCTTGAACCCGGCCCGGTCCAGGGCGCGCGAGACGGCGGCGAGCTGGGTCACCACGTCCTTGCAGTCCCGACCCGCCTCGATCATCGCGATCACCCCGGCCAACTGGCCCTGGGCTCGACGCAGTCGGTTCAGGACCGCGCCGACCGCCTCCTCGTCCACCTGCATGTCCGGGCCGCCTTTCACATCGACTGTCGATTGACAAGTGTACCCGGCGGGGTATTCATTCCCGGCTGGACGGAACCCTCCCGAAAGGGCCCCTGATCAGCGGCGGGCCAGTCGGCGCTCGCCCCCGGCGCCGGTCGCGTACGGCAGCTCGTAGTAGGCGAAGACCTCGGGTTCGTCGGTGGCCGGCAGGATGTCGTCGGTGCCGATCGCCGGCGCCTGCTTGACCTTGGCCTTCGGGTACGGCACCCGCAGGTAGCCCGGGCCGGCCACCGAGCCGTTCAGCGGGACGAAGGCCAGGCGGCGCTTGGTCATGCCGGTCATGACGGTGGCGAAGCACGGCTCGTCGGTGGACGTCTCGACGTAGACCGACTCCAGCGTGCCGATGCGGTGGCCCTTCTCGTCGACCACCGGCTGGCCGCGCCACTCGCGGATGTCTGCCATAGCGATTCCCACGACCTCGGCCTCCCGTGTCGCGCCCTACCGACGACTCCATCCGGTCCGCCGGCTCCGCCGGGCCCACCGCCCGGGGCTTCCATCCTCCGCCGGGACGGGCGCCGGGGCGCGACGAAAGGGACATACGGGGGTGAGCCGACCAACCACCACGAGCGCGCTGACCTGGGCTTCAGGCTGTCCGCCGACTTCACGAACACCTCGTCCGGGAGGCTCTGGCGGCCGGAGGCGGCGCCGGAGCCGGGTGCCGAGCGGGTGAGCGTGTACGGCGCGGTCGCGCGCAAGCCCTGACGGCGGCGGGGTGAGGTGGGGGTGGGGCCTGCCGGACCTCGGATAGGGGGGTTTTTACCAGGGACCCGGGCGCCCGTCCCCCGCTACGGTCGTCGCGACGGCTCCGGACCGGGGCGGTCACACGAAGTCGGTCAGCACGCGACGATCGTCCATGACGTGGGGGGAACCATCATGGTCCAGTACCGCAGCTATCAGCGTTTTGCCGGGGCCGTCGTGGTCGCCGGGCTCGCCGTCGGGGTGCTCGCCGCCTGTGACCCGGTCGGGACCGAGGTCAACGACGACGCGACCGTCTCGGACAAGATCACCGCCGTCAAGCTCGACGACTCCTCCGGGGAGGTCACCATCCACGGCAAGGCCGGCGCCGGAAGTGCCTCCGTCCACCGGAAGATCACCTACCGGGACAGCAAGCCCGGGACGACCACCCGGGTCGAGGGCGGAGTCCTGGTGCTCGGCGGCTGCGGGCACAACTGCTCGGTGAGCTACACCGTCGAGCTGCCCGCCGGGCTGCCGATCAGCGGCGGCACCTCCTCCGGCGGGATCCACCTCACCGAGGTGGGCTCGGTGTCGGTGCACACCGACGCCGGGAACATCTCAGTCGACCAGGCCGCCGGACCGGTCGACCTGCGCACCGACAGCGGTGACATCGACGGCACTTCGCTCAAGGGCGACCGGATCCAGGCCAAGACGGACAGCGGCGCGATCAAACTCACCGCCGCCAAGCCCCAGGACGTCAAGGCCAGCACGGACAACGGCGAGATCCGCCTCACCGTCCCGCCCGGCTCCTACCGCGTCAGCGCCGGAACGGACATCGGCTCGAAGCACATCGGTGTCCAGAACGACCCCAACGGCAAGTTCAAGCTGGACCTGGGCACGGACATCGGCGACATCACCGTCAACACGGGCTGACCGGCCCCCGAGTTCACGACCTGCCTCGGCCATGGGGCCAGGGCGGCAGGGGCGGGTGACGGGTGGGGGCGACCTTCGGGCACGCCCGCGGAGCGGGCGTGCCCGAAGGTCAGAGGCCGGTCTGGATCTCGGCGCGGTGGCGGATGTACTCGTCGGGTTGCGAGCGGGCGATCGTGACCGCCGCCTCGACCAGGGCGTGCAGTTCGGCCGGGTAGGCGCGCGGTACGAGCGGCAGGCCGGGCAGGATGCAGCGGCGGACGTCCAGGTCCTCGTTGGCGACGAACTCCCGCAGCGCGGCCTCGTTCCAGCTGTCACGGACCGTCGCACCCTCGTCGGCGGTCGCGTTCCGGCCGCCGCCGACCGTCAGTGCCGTCCAGTACCAGGCCCGGGCGGCGCCCGCGCGCTCCGGATCGGTGCCGGTCTGCAGGTAGCCGAGCAGGGCCAGGCGGACCCGGCGCTGGCCGAAGGCGATGAGGGCGGGCTCGACGAAGCGGCGGTTGAAGCTCGGGTTGGGGTCGTGGACCGCCGCCTCCAGCAGCGGCTCGAAGTACTCCTCGGGCAGCTCGGACCGCCCGGCGAGCGCCTTGTGGACCTCCCATCGGGCCGCGCTCGGGTAGTCCGCCCCCGGTGCGACCTCGGCCCCGAGCACGCGGAGCAGACGCGCGAGCCGCAGCTCGAACGCCTGCGATCCGTCCTCCGTGCGCCCGGGCAACGGCTGGAGAATCCGCACCTCGCCGGCCGTGTCCTTGGTTTCCACGAACATCCTCCTCATTCTGAGTCATCGGCAGACTACTCGCTGATACACCAGTTCGGCGGCGGTTTTCGGCCAGGACCGGATCTTGAACGGTTCAGCGGGAGGAGTTCTGACGTTGTCTCAGTCCGCGATCGCGGCAAATGGCGCGAGTCGCGGAGCGGTGGGGTGATGGCCCGTCAGGACGGTCTGCCGGGCGGGACCAGTCCGGACTGGTAGGCGATCGCGACGAGTTGCGCCCGGTCCCGGGCGTCCAGCTTGGCCATCGCGCGGTGCACATGGGTGCGGACGGTGAACGGGCTGACGAACATCCGCTCGGCGATCTCCTCGTTGGTGAGCCCGGTGGCGGCCATGGACATCACCTCGCGCTCGCGGGCGGTGAGGACGGAGAGCCGCTCGGCGGGCGCAGCGGCGGCCGGGCCGGGCTGGGCGAGGAACTGCTCGATCACGGCCCGGGTGGCGGCGGGCGAGAGCAGGGCGTCGCCGGCCGCGACGGTGCGCACGGCGGCCAGCAGTTCCTTCGGGTCGGCGCCCTTGCCGAGGAAGCCCCCGGCACCCGCGCGCAGCGCCTGGGCCACGTACTCGTCGATCTCGAAGGTGGTGAGGATGAGCACCCGGGTGCCGGCCAACTCCTCGTCCGCGCAGATCTCGGCGGTGGCGCCGAGGCCGTCGGCGCCGGGCATCCGGATGTCCATCAGCACGATGTCGGGCTTGGTGGCGCGGGCGAGTTCCACCGCCTCGCGGCCGTCGGCGGCCTCGCCAACCACCTCCATGTCCTCCTCGGCGTCGATCAGCATCCGGAAGGCGCCGCGCAGCAGGGCCTGGTCGTCGGCGAGCAGCACGCGGATGGTCATGCGTGGTCCTTGTCCTCTCGGATGGCGCGATCTTGTCGGGCGGGGTCGGGAGTACCGGAAGAGCCCACGGAGCCGGGGGAACCGGTCGCGGCGGTGGAGTCGGCGGAGTGGTCGGGGCGCGCGGGCCGGACCGTGCAGTCGCGCCAGAAGGCGTGGGCGGGCCGGTCCTTGGCGGCGGGCCCGGCCGGGCTGCCCGGCTCGGTGGCGCCCTCGGGGCGGGCCGCATCGTCCGGCCAGGGCGAGACGTCGTCCCGGGCGCCGGTGCGCAGCGGGAGTTCGGCGGTGACCAGGAAGCCGCCGTCGGGGCGGCGGTCGGCCGCGAGGCGGCCGCCGACCGCGCCGGCCCGCTCGCGCATGCCGATCAGGCCGAAGCCGCTCTCGCCGGGGGCGGGCGGGGGCAGCAGGGCGGTGCGCGGGCGGCCGGTGGCGGTCGGGCGGCCGTTGGCGACGCTGACGGCGACCCGGCTGCCGCTGTAGGAGAGGGTGACCTCGGCGTCGGCGCCGTGGGCGTGCTTGGCGACGTTGGTCAGCGACTCCTGGACGATCCGGAAGGCGGTGAGGTCGACGCCGGGCGACAGCGGCCGGGACTCGCCCTCGACGGTGAGCCGGACCGGCAGGCCGGCCCGTTCGAAGGTGTTGATCAGTTCGGGGAGCTGGTCCAGGCCGGGCGCGGGTTCGAGCGGGGCCGGCTCCTCGGCACGGCGCAGCAGGCCGACGGTGGCCCGCAGCTCCTGGAGGGCGGAGCCGGTGGCGTCGGTGATGTGGCTGAGCACCTCGCGGGCCTGCACCGGGTGGCTGTCCATGAGGTGGACGGCGATGCCGGCCTGGGCGTTGGCGAGGGCGATGTGGTGGGCGACGACGTCGTGCAGGTCGCGGGCGATCCGGATCCGCTCGTCGGCGACCCGGCGGCGGGCCTCCTCCTCGCGGGTGCGTTCGGCGCGTTCGGCGCGTTCCTCGATCGAGGCGAGGTGGGCGCGGCGGTTGCGGATGGAGTCGCCGAGGGCGCCGGGCAGCAGGGCCCAGGCGAGGACGCTGATCCGCTCGCCGATCGGGCCGCCGGGGCCGAACAGCAGGGATATCCCGGTGAGCAGGACGGCGGTGGCGATCGAGGCGCGCAGCGCGGTGGAGCGGTCGGTGTGCACGGCGAGGAAGTAGAGCGCGAGCAGCAGCGGGGTGGCCAGCATCGGGGTGAGCCGGGGGCTGGTCCAGGTCAGCATCATGGTGCAGACGAGGGTGACGGCGGCCACCGCGCGCGGGTGGCGGCGGTGGAAGAACACGGCTGCGGCGGCGATCAGGGCGAGGAAGCCGGTGGCCGGGTCGACCGGGGCGAAGTGCCCGGTGGTCTGGTCGACCGTGGCGCCGAGGCCGGTGACCGCGATCAGGGCCAGGCCTCCGGCGACGTCGAGCAACCGGGGGTGCTCGCGGCGCAGGCGCTGCCAGGTGTCGCTCATGGTCGTGCTCTCCGGGTCGGGGTGCCCTGGCCGCACCCTCGCCGGGTTCTGCCAGTCGGTGTCGTGCCGCGCCCCCGGTGGGGTGTGGCGCGGCCGGGTCGGGGGCGTCCGTACGGGCGGCGGCCCCGACAGCAACGGTAACGGTTGGCGCTCGAACCGGTCTCCGAGCCGACCGGCGCCGGACCGGCCCGCCCCGGTGGGCGGCCCGGTCCGGGCGGTGCCGGCCCGGCCCGAAGGGTGCTCGGGCGGGGCCGGACGGTGCCGGGCCTAGACGGTGACCGACTCCCGGGCCGGGGCCGGTTCGGGAGCGACGGTGTGTAGCTTGCTGCCCTCGACGTCGACGTCCGGTATCAGGCGGTCGAGCCAGCGCGGCAGCCACCAGGCGCGGCGGTCGAGCAGGGCGAGGACGGCCGGGACGATCGTCATCCGGACCACGAAGGCGTCGAAGGCGACGGCGGCGGCGAGGCCCAGACCCATCATCTTGATCATCGGCTCGCTCATCCCGATGAAGCCCGCGAAGACGGCGATCATGATGAAGGCTGCCGCGGTGACCACCCGGGCGTTGTGCCGGAAGCCGGTGACGATGGCCTCACCGGGCTGCTCGCCGTGGACGAAGCCCTCACGGATCCGGGTGACCAGGAACACCTCGTAGTCCATGGCGAGGCCGAAGACCACGCCGATCATGAAGATCGGCATCATGCTCATCACCGGGCCGGTCTGCTCCACACCGATCAGGTGGGCCAGCCAGCCCCACTGGAAGACCGCGACGACCGCACCGAGCGCGGCGGCCACCGAGAGCAGGAAGCCGAGCGCCGCCTTGAGCGGGACGAGGACGGAGCGGAAGACCACCAGCAGCAGCAGGACGGCCAGGCCGACGACCACCGCGAGGTACGGCAGCAGCGCGTCGGTGAGCTTCTGCGAGACGTCGATGTTCATCGCCGTCGTACCGCTCACCAGGATCGTCGCCCCGGTGGAGGCCTTCAGCCCGGCGGCCTGGCCGCGGATGGTGTGGACCAGGTCCTTGGTCGCGGCCTCGGCCGGGCCGGTGGCCGGGACGGCGTTGAGCAGGGCCGTGTCCCCCGCCTTGTTGAACATCGGCGGCGTCACGGTGACCACGCCGGGCACGCCGGAGACGGCCTTGGCGACCTCGCCCGCGGCGGCCTTCGGGTCCGCCGTGCCCTTGACGTCCACCAGGACGGTCAGCGGGCCGTTGAAGCCGGGGCCGAAGCCCTCGGAGAGCAGGTCGTAGGCGCGGCGCTGGGTGGTGGAGGTGGGCTTGGCCTCGTCGCCGGGCAGGCCGAGCCGCAGGTCGAGCGCGGGGGAGGCGAGCACGCCGAGGCCGACCACGCCGAGCAGCAGCACCGCGAGCGGGCGGCGCAGCACGAACCGGGCCCAGCGGGCGCCGCCGTTCTCCTTCGCCCCGGCCGGCTGGACCGCGCCGCCGGCCTTCTCGGCCTTGCGGACCTTGCGGGGCAACACCTTGCGGCCGAGGAAGCCGAGCAGGGCGGGCACCAGGGTGAGCGCGACCAGCACGGCGATGACGACCGTCCCGGCGGCGGCCATGCCCATCTTGGCGAGCATCGGGATGCCGACCACGGAGAGCCCGGCGAGGGCGATCACCACGGTGAGTCCGGCGAAGACCACGGCGGAGCCGGCGGTGCCGACGGCCCGGCCGACGGCCTCCTGCGGGGTGCGGCCCTCGGAGAGCTCGGCCCGGTAGCGGGAGACGATGAACACGGCGTAGTCGATGCCGACGGCGAGGCCGAGCATCATGGCCAGCGTGCCGGTGGTCGAGGAGAGGCCGAGCGTGCTGCCGAGCGCGGTGATCAGCGACATGCCGAGGCCGACGCCGATCACGGCGGTGAGCAGCGGCAGGCCGGCGGCGACCAGCGAGCCGAAGGTGATCACCAGGACCACCGCGGACAGCGCCATGCCGATGGCCTCGCTGCTGCCGCCCGCCTCGGGCTTGGCCATCAGCGCGTTGCCGCCGATCTCGACCTTGAGCCCGGCGTCGCGACCGTGCTGGGCGGCCTGCTGGAGGGCGTCGGTGGCGCCCTTGGACACCTCGCCCGCCTTGGCGGAGTAGCTGACGGTGGCGTAGGCCGTCGTCCCGTCCTTGGAGACGGCGCCCTTCATCTTGAACGGGTCCACCGCGCTGGTGACCTGCTCGCCGTGGACGAGCTCGCCGACCGTCTTCTCCACGATCTGCTGGTTGGGCCCGGCGGTGATCTTCTGGCCGGAGGGCGCGACGAACACCAGGCGGGCCGAGGCGCCGTCGGCGTGGCCGCCGGGGAAGCGCTCGTTCATCAGGTCGAAGGCCTTCTGCGCCTCCGTCCCGGGCATCGAGAAGCCGTCGTCGGGTGCGGCGGGCGCCTTGGCCGCCAGGACTCCGCCGACTGCCAGCACGGCGACCCACAGGAGGGCCACCAGCCGGCGCCGGGCGAAGGCCCATCGGCCCAGGCGGTAGAGGAACGTTGCCACGGGAGAACGGACTCCTTCGGATTCGGAAGCAGATGCGGACGGGGACGGGTGCGGGTGCGGCAGCACGAAGGCGGTCCGCTCGCAGCATGACCAATCCTTGATCGCCGACCCCTGCTCCGTCGTCGTCCCTGCGCAGGCCGTTTGCGTACTGCGGACGCAGTACGGCCCTCCCCCGTACGGCGGAGCGCACGCCCTGCGCCGGGAGCAGCCGGGAGCGGCCGGTCGCCTGCGGCGGGAGCAGCGGCGCATCACCCGTGCGGAGGTGACGACGGGCCGCGACCGCCCGGGCGAAGTAGCGTGATGGGCCTCTGGCCCGACCGTTTCCACCCGGTTCGGGCCGACCCGTCCTGATCGGTGCTGATCCCAGCCCGCCGCCGGAGGTGCCCATGGGCGTTCCAGCCGCCCGCATCGTGTTCGACGAGAACGACCGCGCGGCCGTCGCCGACGCGGTGACCGAGATGCTCACCACCGGCGCCCTGACCCTCGGCCCGTGGACCGAGCGCTTCGAGCAGGCCTTCGCCGCCGAGCACGGCGCCTCGCACGCCGTCGCGGTGAGCAGCGGCACGGCGGCGCTGGAGATGATCCTGCGCACCGTCGACGTCCGCGGCCGCGACGTGGTCGTCCCGGCCGTCACCTTCTACGCGACGGCCGGCGCGGTGATCCACGCCGGCGGCCGTCCGGTGTTCGCCGATGTCGACCCGGCCACCCTGGCGCTCTCCCCCGAGACCCTCGCGGCGGCCCTCACCCCGGATACCGCGGCCGTCGTACTCGTCCACATCGGCGGACTGGTCACCCCGCAGGTGGACGCCCTGCGCGCGCTCTGCGACCGGCACGGAGTCCCGCTGATCGAGGACGCCGCGCACGCCCACGGCAGCAGCCACGACGGCCGCGCCGCCGGCACCTTCGGCCTGGCCGGGGCCTTCTCCTTCTACCCGACCAAGGTCACCACCAGCGGCGAGGGCGGCATGGTCCTCACCGAGTCGCCGGAGCTGCGCGACGAGGCCCGGATCTACCGCGACCAGGGCAAGGGCTCCTTCAGCACCAACCACCACGTCCGGCTCGGCTACTCCTGGCGGATGAGCGAGTTGCACGCGGCCGTCGGCGCGGTGCACCTGCGCCGGCTCAAGGAGTTCATCGAGACCCGCCGGGCCGTCGCCCGCCGCTACGACTCGGCGCTGGCCGGGCTGGACGGGCTGGAGCCGGTGCTCGAACCACCCGGCAGCCGCGGCAACTACTACAAGTACGTGGCGCTGCTGCCGCCCGGCGTGGAGCGCGCCGCCTTCAAGCGGGCGGTGGCCGAGGAGTACGGAGTGCGGCTGTCCGGTGAGGTCTACGACCTGCCGCTGCACCTGCAGCCGGTCCTGGCCGCTTACCGGCGCGGGCCGCTGCCGGCGGCCGAGGACGTCTGCGCGCGGCAGGTCTGCCTGCCGGTGCACTCCGACATGACCGAGGACGAGACCGAGCAGGTGATCGAGGCCGTCTCGGCCGTGCACCGACGGCTGGCCGGGTAGCGGAGCGAAGGGAGCAAGACCGTGCGGATAGCCGTCACCGGGGGCTGCGGGTTCATCGGCTCACACGTCGTGGACCACCTGATCGCGGCCGGCCACGAGGTCCTCGCCGTGGACACCACCGACAAGTACCTCAACCCCGACGCCGAACACGCCCGGATCGACATCCTCGACCTGCCGGCGCTGACCTCCGCGCTGGCCGGCAGCGAGGTCGTCTACCACCTCGCCGCGATGGCCGACGTCGAGCAGGTCTCCGCCGACCCGGTCCGGGCCGTGCGGACCAACATCGACGGCACCGAGGCCGTCCTGGAGGCCGCCCGGCGCAGCGGACTGAGCCGCACCGTGCTGGCGAGCACCGTGTGGGTCTACGGCGCCGCCCTCCGCGACGGGCAACTCGGCGGTGAGGAACAGGAGTTGGACGAACACGTACCGATCGAGCTGGAGCACAGCGGGCACCTGTACGTGGCCACCAAACTGGCCTCCGAGATGCTGGCGCACAGCTACCGCGAGCTGTACGGGCAGCACTTCACCATCCTGCGCTTCGGTATCCCGTACGGTCCGCGGATGCGCGACGAACTGGTCGTCGCCCGGTTCGTCCAGTCGGCACTCGCCGGGCGGCCGATCACCATCGCCGGGGACGGCCGGCAGAGCCGCAACTTCGTCTACGTCGAGGACCTCGCCGACGCCCACGTCCGGGCCCTGTCCCCCGCCGCCGAGGACCAGACCTTCGCCCTGGAGGGCTCCACGGCCGTCTCGGTGCGCGACATCGCCGACACCGTCGACAAGCTGTTCGGCCCGGTCACCATCGAGCACATCGACGGGCGCAAGGCCGACTACACCGGGCGGCGGATCTCCTCCGCCCAGGCCAAGCGGCTGCTCGGCTGGTCGCCGCGGACCAACTTCAGCGACGGCGTGCGCCGCTACGCCGACTGGTACCGGGCCGACACCGCCGCCCCCACCACCGCCGGCTGACCGGGGCCGCCCGATGCCGCACGCCCTGCTGGTCTCCGGCTCGCTCGGCCAGGGCCACGACGTGATGGCCCAGGCCTGCGCCGACACCCTGCGCGAGCGCGGCTGGACCACCCGCACGGTGGACGCCATGGCCCTGCTCGGGCAGCGCTCGGGCGCCGCCGGCGAGGCCGTCTTCCGGCGGCTGCTCGACCTGCCCGGGATCTACGACGCCTTCCACTTCTCGGCGCTGCGCCCCGGCGCCCGGATCGCGGTGCTCGCCGACGCGGCCGCCCGCAGCCGGCTCGTCCCGGCGCTGCGCGAGCTGGTCGCGGCGCAGCGGCCGCAGCTGGTGGTCTCGGTGTTCGCCACCGCCACCTCGGCGGTCAACCGGCTGCCGCGGCGGGACTTCCGGCACTTCGTGTTCTGCACCGACGCGACGCCCCACCGGCTCTGGGTGCAGGAGGGCACCGACCTTTTCCTGGTCACCTCCGAGGTCGCCGCCTGCGCCGTGCGCCGCTACCGGCCGGACGCCGACGTCGCTGTGCTGCCCGCGCCGCTGCGGCAGCCGTTCTACCGCCCGCCGGGCCGGGCCGAGGCCCGGGCCGAGTTCGGCGTGCCACCCGGCGCCGGGTGCGTGCTGCTGATGTCCGGCTCCTGGGGGCTCGGGCCGATCGCCCGCACCGCCGCCTCGCTGGCCGCCGCCGGACCGCACGTGCTCGCCGTGGCCGGGCGCAACCGGGAGCTGGAACGGCGGCTGCGGGCGGCCGCCCGCCGGGAGCCGCGCCTGCACGCCTTCGGCTACACCGACCGGATCCCGGCCCTGATGGCCGCCGCCGACCTGGTCGTCACCAGCTCCGGTGACACCTGCAGCGAGGCCCGGGCGCTCGGGCGCCGACTGCTGCTGCTCGACGTCGTCCAGGGCCACGGGCGGGACAACCTCCAGCACGAACTGGAGCTCGGCCACGCCGACGTCGCCACCGCCCGCCCCGCCGAGGTGGTCCGCAACGCGCTCGCCGCCCTCGACCGGCCGGACCCCGAGCCCTCGCCCGGAGCCACGCCGGAGGCCTGGCAGAAGGGCTTCGGGGCGGCGCTGGAGCGGGTGGGGCTGGGGTAGCGGGGCGCCTGGAACGTCGGGCGACCGGGGCCGACCGTCCCGACTACCGTGCGGCGGAGGCGAGGGGCGGCACGGCGTGGTCGCGCAGCGGGCCGAGGGTGAGGGCGCGGTCGCGGCAGTGGGCGGCGATCAGCGGGAGGGCGGCGAGGGTGGCGCGCCAGGAGTCGGGGGCGGAGGTGCAGTCGGAGTCGTGCAGGAGGAGGGTGGCGCCGGCGGTGAGGCCGGGGCGGGCGGTCGCGTAGACGGAGTCGCCGGTGGCCTCGGCCGTCCAGTCGCGGCCCCAGGCGGTCCACAGCACGCTGCGCAGGCCCAGGCGGCGGGCGGCCAGCGCCGGACCGGCGGTGAGCACGCCGTACGGCGGGCGGTACCAGCGCGGGCGGGCGCCGCACAGGTCGGTCACCGCCTCGGTGGCGCGGCGCAGTTCGCGCAGGTCGCGGGCCGGGACCGGGTACCACTGCTGCCGGTGGTGCCAGCCGTGCACCGCGACTTCGTGGCCGCGCAGCACCAGTTCGCGGCCGAGGGCGGGGGCGCGCTCCAGCATCGTGCCGAGCAGGAAGAAGGTGGCGCGGGCACCGAGTTCGTCGAGGGCGTCCAGGACGTACGGGGTGCTGCGCGGGTCGGGGCCGTCGTCGAAGGTGAGGGCGAGGTGGCCCGGGGTGGTGCCGTAGCCGGCGGTGCGGCGGGCCAGGGTGCGGCGCAGCGGCGGGAGGCGGACCGCCGCCGGGGCGAGGTGCAGGAACTCGACGCCCGTCGCGAGGGCGAGCGCGAAGGCGGCAGCAGGCCGGGGGCTCACCCGAAGCGGGAGGCCAGCCGGCGGAACACGCCGGGCGCGGCCCCGTGGATCCGGGCCGGGAAACCGAGCCACTGCGGGACGTAGAGCCGGTCCCGCTCGGTGGTCATGGTGGCGACCACGGTGGCCGCGACCCGCTCGGCCGAGACCGGGCGCGGGCGTTCGCGCTGGTACGGGGTGCCGCGCCGGTCGAAGAACGGGGTGTCCACCGCGCCGGGCAGGACGAGCCGCACGCCGACCCCGGTGCCGCGCAGTTCGTACCAGAGGCTCTCGGCGAACATCGCCAGCCCGCCCTTGGTGGCCGAGTAGCCGGACTCGTCGCGCACGCCGACCTGCCCGGCCATCGAGCCGAGCAGCACGATCCGGCCGTGGCGGCGCTCCAGCATGCCGGGCAGCAGCAGGCGGATCAGGCGCAGCGGGGCGGCGAGGTTGACCTCGATCATCCGGTCGAGCGTGTCGGAGGGGGTCTCGGCGAACGGGCCGCGCCAGCCGAGGCCGGCGCTGGCGACCAGTGCGTCCACCCGGCCGGCCGCGGCGAGCGCGGCCTCGGCGAGGCGGGCGGGGCCGTCCGGTTTGCTCAGGTCCTCGGGCAGGGCGCGTCCGCCGGTGCGTTCGGCGAGGGCGTCGAGGCGGGTGCGGTCGGTGCCGGAGAGCAGGGTCTGCCAGCCGGCGTCGGCCAGCCGGGTGGCGGTGGCGAGGCCGATTCCCGAGGAGGCGCCGGTGATCAGCACGACGGGGCGGCCGGTCGGCCCTGACCGCCGGGACCGGGCCTGGGCTCGCTCAGCCATCGCGGCGTCCTCCGCCATCGCTCACCTGCCGCTCCGTGGGGCATCGTGCCGTCCGATTTGTCCGGCAAGTCACCTTCGCACGGCAGAGCCGTCCGGGCTACCGGGGCGGGCCCGGCCCCGGCGTCCGCGCTCGGCCTCGGCCTCGGCGTCCGGCCGCGGGGCCGACAGTTCGGCGGACTCGCCCTCCAGTTCACCGAAGTGGGAGAGCAGGAACGTTCCGCCGACCGCGATCGCGAAGCCCGTCAGGGCGCACCCGGCGAAACCGGGGCGCGCTGAATCCCCCAGCGAGACCACCCCCACCAGGGCCGGCCCGAAGGTCTCGGCCACCGTCCCGGCGGCGGTCGCGGCCGTCACCGTGCCGCGCTGCAGTGCGAGGGCGTAGGCCAGATAGCCGCCCAGCCCGCCGAGCGCCAGGGCGTAGGCGGCCGGATCGGTGAACACGGCGGTGAGGCCGGACGCGTCCAGCACGCGCACCGCGAGGCTGGTGATGCCGAAGCCCGCGCCCGCCAGCAGGCCCAGACCGGCGACGGCGGCGGTGCCGTCCCGGCGGACCAGCACCAGCGTGGCCAGCAGCATCACGACGGTGGTGGCGAGCAGCGCCCAGTGGAAGGCCGCCGGGGCGTACTCCCGGCCCTCCTGACCGGAGCCCAGCGCCAGCAGGCTGAGGCCGATGACGACCGCGAGGATGCCCGCGACGTCGCCCCGGCGCAGCCGCGCGCCCAGCAGCCAGACGGCGGCCAGCGCGGTGACGGCGAGGCTGGCGTTGGTGACGGCCTGCACGAGGAACAGCGGGAGGCTGCGCAGGGCGACGATGCTCAGCACGAAGCCGAGGATGTCGAGGGCCGTGCCGAGGATGAACTGCCAGGACCGCAGCAGCGAGGCCAGCAGCCCCGCCCGCACCCGGTCCGCGCGCGGCGCCGACCGCGCCCCGCGCGCCTGGAACACCGCCCCGAAGCCGAAGCAGACGGTGGCGACCAGCGCGGTGGTGAGTCCCAGCAGCATGCGTCTCCCTCGCGGGCGGCGGCGATCCACCACCAGTCTGGGCCCGGGGCGGCGGGGGCGCACGGGTGGGACGGGAGGGGCGGGGACGGTGGGGATGACGGCCGCGCCCGCCCTCCGCGCGAGGACGATGCCGAAGGCGGCGGGCGCCCGGGGCCGTGGCAGCCGTCGGGTCAGGGCCGGAGGGCCACTCCCGCGTAGCCGGCGGCGTCGGCGGCGGGGACGGAGGGCTCGTCCGGGTCGGGCCGCCAGTGCGGGAGGGGGACGACGCCGGGATCGAGGAGGGTCCAGCCGGCGAAGAAGCGGGCGACCTCGGCCCTGGTGCGGGCCTGGAGGGCGGTGCCGGCGGCCTCGTAGACGCCGATGATGCGCCCGACCTCCTCGGGTGCGAAGTCGGGCGTGATGTGGGTCATCACCAGGGCGCTGCCGGGGGCGAGCACGGACTTGAGGCGCTCGACCAGCTCGTACGCGCCGCCGGCGTCGGGGACGAAGTGGAGCAGGGCGTTGAGCGAGAGCGCGACCGGGCGGGCGAGGTCGATGGTCTCGCGCAGGCCGGGTGCGGCAAGCAGGCCGGCGGGGTCGGTGACGTCGGCTTCGACGTACGCGGTGCGGCCCTCGGGGGTGCCGGTGAGCAGGGCCTGGGCGTGGGTGAGCACGATCGGGTCGTTGTCGACGTAGACGACCCGGGCGCGGGGCCGGATGCTCTGCGCGACCTCGTGGAGGTTGGGCGAGGTGGGGATGCCGGTGCCGATGTCGAGGAACTGGTCGATGCCGGCCCGCGCGAGGGTGCGGGTCGAGCGGCGCATGAAGGCGCGGTTGGCGTGGGCGGCGTCGCGCACCCAGGAGGCGGAGGCGAGGACGTGGCCGGCGGCTTCGCGGTCGGCGGCGAAGTTGGTGAAGCCGCCGAGGAAGTAGTCGTACATCCGGGCCGAGTGCGGCACGTTCAGCTGCAGGTCGACCCCGTCGTAGCGGCTCATCCGGCTTCCCCCTCGGCATCGCGGACACCGTCCGATCGGTGCCCACCGTACCCGGGGGGCAATCGTCTCCCCTGGGGCTCAACTCAACGGCCCATCACATGGGATGACAATCTGTATTCGGTTTGCAGCCTGGAGTGACGGGCCTGATGGAATGAGGATGGGCGCGGACAGTCCGACCCTCGGGTGGCCGGCGAACAGCCGAGGCCATGGAAAGCAGGCTCGATGACGATCGACAGGGGTACCGCCGCGCGCGGGTACCGCGGAGGGACGGCGGTGGAGGGCACCAGCGCGGCCGGGGCGGAGCGGACGGCGGTGCTGGTCGAGTCGGGCCCGCGCCTGGACCTCACCTACGCCGCGTTCTGCGAGACCCATGAACCCGCTTGGCACGCGCTCGCGTTGACCCGGATAGGCAGCCCGGCCGACGCCGTGCTGGTGGTCGAGGCGGTCAAGGCCGACCTGGCCCGCTGCTGGCCGCAGGTGCTGCGGTTCGAGGAACCGGCCGCGTACGCCTGGCGGCTGGCGAACCGGCACGTCGGGGACTGGGTGGCCGCGGACGAACCGGTCGAGGTGGAGGCGGTCACCTTCGCGGCCGTGATCGGGGCTTTCAAGCAGGTCGCCGACGGGCTGCTGCACAGCGAGGCGGACGAGGTTCGACTGTACGCGGCGATCCTGGAACTGCCGGACCGGCAGCGGGACGTGGTGATCCTGCGCTATCTGCTGGGCCTGCACGCCAGGGTGATCGCGGCCTACCTGGGGCGGCCGGTGGCGACGGTGCACTCCAACCTGCGGCACGCCCGGGAGCGGCTGGCCCGCCGGCTCGGGGTGGGCGAACTGCCGGACCGGGAGGGCGAGTCGTGACGACCGGCCGGGAGGCCGACCCGGACGGCGGGGCGTGCACCACCGGCGGGGAGCGCTCGGTGTTCCGCGTACCCCGGCGCGAACGCGCCCACGCCGAGCGGATCGCGGCCCTGCGGCAGGCCCGGCTCACCGCCGCCCCGGCCCACCTGCCCTCGGAGCACGAGCAGGCCGCCTTCGAACTCGGCCTGGTGATCGCCCTGGTGCTGGGCGCGCCGTGCGCCTCCCGGGGGCTGGACCTGCTGGTCAACGCGCGCCGGATCCAGCCGGAGGGGGCGGAGGTGTTCGGCGCGCTGCTGTACGCCACCGGCAAGGAGGAGGGCGCCGAGTTCTGGTGGCGCTTCGCTGCCGGTTCGGGCAGCGGTACGGCCGCTTACTGCCTCCACCTGCACCATCTGAAGCTCGGCGAGACCGACGACGCGGACTACTGGCGGGCCTGGTCCGAGCAGCTGTCGACGGCCGAACGCCCGACCGGGCCGCGGCCGTTGCGGATGAGCCGGCCGCTGCTGCCGGAGGCCGCCCGGCGCGACATCCTCTCCCGGGTGCACCGGGGGCTGGCGCCGCAGCTGCCGCCCGCGCTGGTCGCGGTGATCGACCGGCTGCCGCTGCAGGGCGGGGACGAGGAGGAGGCGCAGGAGGTGCCGAGCCCTTGGGGGCTCACCTCCGGGGCGACCGCGGCGTGTTCCTGGGGCCTGCCGTGGGCGTTCGGCGAGCCGGACGGAGGGGACGACGAGCACCCGTTGGAGTGAGCGCGCCCCGGCGGCCCCGCCGTCCCACGTTCAGGTGAGGGCCGCGAGCCGGGCGACGACCTCGGGTCGCGGCCGCTCCCCGCGCCGAGCCGCTCGCCGTCCGGGCCGCGATACCGGATGCGGTGGTGGCGCGGCGCCATCGCGGTGTCCCGGCCGGGCAGGGCGGCGGCCACCGCGCGGTGCACGGCGTCGGGGGTGAGCTCAGTGCCGCAGGGCGCCGGTCACCTTGCGGCGGCCCTGCGGGCTCCGCTCGGCGGCGGCGATCTGGATCGGGGTCGGGGCGGTGACGGGCGGCAGCTCCTTCCCGGCGGCGAGGGCGTACCAGTCCTGGATCAGCTGGGCGGTGGCGGCGCCGTCCGCGCCCGCGTGGCACACCACGGCGACCAGCCGGAGCAGTTCCGGCCCGTCCGCGAGCAGGGTGAAGCGGATCCGCGGGACGGCCGTCAGCTCCACCGGGACGGCGACGTCTGCCCGGCCCAACTCATGGGCCAGAGCGTCGAGTTCACGATCGTCCAGACCGCCGGCCTCGATCACGGTGACGGTGAACCGGCCGTTCCCGTGCACCACCTGGCTGTCCGGGAAGCCATCCGGGCCTAGGCCCGGCGGGAAGGAGGTCCGCAGCGACTCGTGCCGCTCGACCAGCCCGCGCAGCGCCTGCAGGCCGGCGGCGAGGGAGGCAACGGGCGGGACGGGCCAGACGGACTCCTCGTTGATCCGCTCGGGGGCGTCGCGTCGGATGCACCGGATCATGTTGCCCTGGCCACGGGTGAGCGGGCCGGAGCCGCCGGTCGTCGCGGCGAAGTGGACGGTGACCTGCCGACCGGTCCGGGTCGGGTCGTGGGGTGTCGCGTCGGGCGGTGCAGCGTTGTGCGCAGTCACGTCGTACGCGCCTTTCGGCTCGCCGGGAAGGGCTCAGCGGAGGTACGGCCGGACGCTACCAGCGGCCGACGGTGATCGTCCATTTCCTGACGGTAAATCAACTTACTTGCCAGTAAAGGAGGTTGATCCCATCTTTCGATGCACCGACGGTGGCGACGGCGGCCCGGTACGGCCCGGGGACGGGCACGTCCCACAGCGCCACCGGACCGGCGCCGAGCGGCCCCGGGTCGGCCAGCAGCAGCGGGGAGGGGCCCGCCACGGACACCCCCAGCGCCTGGGTCAGCCGCCCGCCGTACGCCTTCACACAGGCCTCGCGGCGGCACCACAGCGCGGTGAAGCGCGCCGACCGCTCGGCGGGTTCGGCGGCCTCCGCGACGAAGCGCGCCTCCTCGAAGGGGAACCAGCGGGCGGCCATCCGCTCGGCCAGCCGGGCCTCGCGCAGCCGCTCTACGTCGACGCCGACCGCCCGGCCCTCCGCGAGGGCCAGTACCGCCAGGGAGTCCGAGGCCGACCAGCTCACCCGCAGCGCGCCCGCCCCGACCGGCTCCGGCTTGCCGTGCGGCCCCTCCCGCCAGCGCACTTCGGCCGGGCCAATGCCCAGCCGCGCGGCGACCAGCTGCCGGACGGCGCCGCGCACCACGGTGAACCGGCTGCGCCGCAGCTCGTCGGCCCGCTCCGCCCGGGCCCGCTCCTGCGCGTCCAGCGTCCACCCCAGCCGGGCGACCACCTCCTCGGGCTGGTCGGTGGCGATCAGCCAGAGCGCGAGCCCGGTCACGGCTGCACCGGCAGGCTGAGCACCCCGAGTCGGCGGTCCGGCCCGGCGAGCAGCAGCGGCCGCTGCTGCTCCTGCCAGTCGGGCAGCCGCTCGGCGAACACCGGCACCCGCTCCAGGGCGGGGGCCGGTCCGGCGGCGAGCCGGTCCTCGTCCAGCGGCCGGTCGAAGCAGAGGGAGCTGCGCGACTGCGGCCAGATGGTCATGGGATCCCTACGCTCGTGGGCGGACACGCCGAACGATAGTGGCGCGCCGAGGCAGTGGTCCAGCCCAATGTCGCCCTCCGGAAAGACCGTTCGCGCAGCACGACGGCACCGCCCGACGATAGAATTCGCTGCATGGGAGAGCGCCCCGGCGCACCCACCGCGCCGCCCCTCGTCCTGGTCACCGACCGCGACTCCCGGCTGATCGACCCGACCCGGGCCTATCACCTGGGCCGCGACCCGACCAGCGAGATCGTGCTGGACGACCCCCGGGTCTCCTGGCACCACGCCGTGCTGCGCACGGCCGAGGGCCACTGGCTGCTGGAGGACGTCGGCAGCACCAACGGCACCTACGACCAGGGCCGCCGGGTCGACCACGAGGACGTCGGCCCGGGCACCAGGCTGCGCTTCGGCGATCCGGCCACCGGCCCGTCCGCGACCTTCGCCGGCCTGCCCGCCCCCGCCGCGGAGCCGGCCCCCGGCGAGCGCCCGACCCTGCTCGTCCCGCAGAGCTCCAGCGTCTTCCGCAGCCCGAGCGCCGTCCTGGAACTGCCCGGGCCGACCGTACGGATCGGCCGCTCGCCCGACAACGACCTGGTCCTGGACGACCTGCTGGTCTCCCGGCACCACGCCGAACTGCGCGAACTGCCGGGCGGCGGCCACGAGATCGTCGACCTGGACAGCCACAACGGCACCTACGTCGACGGTCGCCCGGTGCGGCACGCCCCGATCGGCCCGGCCGACATCGTCGGCATCGGCCACTGCGAGTTCTGCCTGGTCGACGGCCGGCTGGTCGAGTACGTCGACAGCGGCGAGGTCTCCCTGGACGTCCAGCACCTGGTGGTGCGGGTCGGCCCGGACCACCGGGTGCTGCTGGACGACGTCGGCTTCCCGCTCGCCGAGAGGACGCTGCTCGCGGTGGCCGGCCCGAGCGGCGCCGGCAAGTCCACCCTGCTCAACGCGCTCACCGGGCTGCGCCCCGCCGACGAGGGAACCGTGCTGTACGACGGCCGCGACCTGTACCACGACTACGCCGAGCTGCGCCACCGGATCGGTCTCGTCCCCCAGGACGACATCCTGCACACCCAGCTGACCGTCCACCGCGCCCTGTCCTACGCCGCCGAACTGCGCTTCCCCGGCGACACCGCGGCTCACGAGCGCGAGGCCCGGGTCTCCGAGGTGATCCGTGAACTGGGGCTGGAGGATCGGGACCAGCAGGTGATCGCCAGCCTCTCCGGCGGCCAGCGCAAGCGGGTCAGCATCGCGCTGGAACTGCTCACCAAGCCCTCGCTGCTCTTCCTCGACGAGCCGACCTCCGGCCTGGACCCGGGCATGGAGCGCTCGGTGATGCGCATGCTGCGCGGACTGGCCGACGACGGCCGCACGGTGGTCGTGGTGACGCACAGCGTGCTGAGCCTCAACGTGTGCGACCGCCTGCTGGTGCTCGCCCCCGGCGGCCGGACGGCCTACTACGGTCCGCCGACCGAGGCGCTGGCGTACTTCGGCGAGGAGGAGTGGCCGGAGGCCTTCGAGGCCTTCGAGAGCGACTCCGAGGGGGCCTGCCAGCAGCGGTTCCGCGCCTCGCCTCAGTACCGGCGGTACGTGACGGCCGAAGCCGCGCACCCGGCGCAGCCACCGGCCGCCTCCGCCCCCGTGATCGGCCGGGAGAAGCCGCAGAGCTGGTTCTCCCAGCTGGGCACCCTGGTGCGCCGGTACGCCGTGGTGCTCGCCGCCGACCGGCTGTTCCTCACCGTGATGATCGCGCTGCCGTTCATCATCGGCATGATGTGCCGGGCGATGGCCGGCTCGCGGCTCAGCGACCAGAACGCCATCAACTGTCTGCTGACGCTCTGCCTCGGCGGTGTGCTCATCGGCTCGGCCAACGCGGTGCGCGAGGTGGTCAAGGAGCGCGCGATCTACCGGCGGGAGCGCGTGGTCGGGCTGTCCAGATCGGCGTACCTGATCTCGAAGGTGGTGGTGCTCGGCATCGTCACGGCGGCCCAGTCCGCGGTGCTGACCGTGGTCGGTCTGGCCGGGGTCACGCTCACCGCACGGCCGCGGCCGAACGCCCCGCCGCCGGTGACCAGCGGCCTGCTGATGCCCCAGCTGCCCGAGCTGATCATCGCGATCGCGCTGCTCGCCTTCACATCGATGGTGCTCGGCCTGGTGGTCTCCGCGTTCGTCGGCAAGGAGGAGACCACGATGCCGCTGCTGGTGCTCCTCGCGATCGTCCAGATCGTCTTCAGCGGCCTGATGCTCACACTGCACGGCGTGCCCGGACTGGAGCAGTTCGCCTGGCTGATCCCGTCCCGGTGGGGCCTGGGCGCCATGGCCCGCACCGTCGACCTGAACCGGCTCGGCGGCCCCAGCCCGATCACCGAGGACCCGATGTTCCGCCACGAGCGCACCGGCTGGCTGATCGACATGGCCGCCCTGTTCGTCCTCGCGGTGGCGTACGGGCTGGCGGTGCTCGCCCTGCTGCGGCGGCGCGAGCCGACGATCATGCGCAAGTAGCCGCCCCGGCCGCCGCCGGTAGAGTGGAAACCGATCTGCGGTGACAGTGCCGCACGCAGCCCCGGCCACCGGCTCCGGCTCGCGCGGCGGAGGGAATCCACCCGCCCATGGACGAGTTCGCGTTCCGCCCCACCCACGTCGCCCCGCCGGACGGCATGGCGACCTGGACGGCCCCGGACCCGGCACGGCCGTCCGCCCGGCTCGACCCGCTGCTCCCACTCCGGCTGATCGCCCGGCAGGGCGACTGGGCGCAGGTCCTCTGCTCCAACGGCTGGACCGCCTGGGTGGACGGCCGGCTGCTGGTCGCGCTCCCCGAGCCGCCACCCGCCGCGGGCGGCCCGCCCGCCCGCACCGCCGACCCGCGCCCGGCGCTCGCCGAGGCCGAGGCCGCGCTCGCCCGCCACCGCGCGCTGCTGGAGGACCTCGCGGCGGGCACGCTGGACCTGGAGGCCTTCCGGGAGCGGACCCGCGGCCAGCGGATCGGCCTCATCGCGGACGGCGAGGCGCTCTGGGTGTTCGACCCGGTGCACGACCGCTGGTGCTACTGCGACGGGCTGCAGCTGCAGACCTACGCGGCCACCAACCGGCCGTCGCCCGCACCGGTGTCCACCCCCGTCTCCCCGGTTTCCCCAGTGCCCGAGGCCTCCCCGGTGCCCCCGGAAGCCGCGACGGCGTCTCCGGCGGCTTCTCCGACTGCTCCTCCGACCGCTTCGCCGGCGGCTTCCCCGACTGCTTCGCCCGCGCCGTCCCCGGCGGCGGCGCCCGTGCACAGCCCGTACGCGCCCACCCGGACCGGTGAGCCGTGATCCCCGTCGAGCCGCCCTCGGCACCGAGCCTGCCGGCCGGCCTGGTCGGGCGGAAGGTGGCCGGGTACCAGCTGGAGAAGGAGATCGGGCACGGCGGGATGGCCGTGGTCTACCGGGCCAAGGACCTACGGCTCGGCCGGACCGTCGCGGTCAAGCTGCTGGCCCCCGAGCTGGCCCGCAACGGGGTGTTCCGGCAGCGGTTCATGCACGAGTCCAAGGCCGCCGCGGGGATCGACCACCCGCACATCATCCCGGTGTTCGAGGCCGGGGAGCACGACGGCATCCTCTACCTGGCGATGCGCTTCGTCGAGGGCGGCGACCTGCGGGCCCTGATCAGCCGGGGCGGCCCGCTGCCGATCGAGCGCGCCACCCGGATGGCCCTGCAGATCGCCTCCGCGCTGGACGCCGCGCACGACCACGAGCTGGTGCACCGGGACGTCAAGCCGGGCAACGTCCTGGTCGCCGCCGGTACGGACAGCGAGCACCCCGAGCACCTCTACCTGGCGGACTTCGGGCTGACCAAGAAGTCCCTGTCGCTCAGCGGGCTGACCAGCGTCGGCCAGATCGTCGGGACGCTGGACTACGCCGCACCCGAGCAGATCTCCGGCAAGCCGCTGGACGGGCGCTGCGACCAGTACAGCCTCGGCTGCGTGGTCTTCGAGCTGCTCGCGGGCACCCCGCCGTTCCGCCGGGAGAGTGACCTCGCGCTGCTCTGGGCGCACCTCAACGACCCGCCGCCCGAACTGCGCGGGCAACGGCCCGACCTCCCGGAAGCGGTCGAGGCGGTCGTCGCCCGCGCCCTCGCCAAGGCACCCGGGGATCGGTACCCCAGCTGTCTGCAGTTCGTCGCCGAGCTGCGGGCGGCCATCGTGCCCGCTCCGTGGAGCGGCGGCGGGCCGCCCACCCGGGCCGTCCCGGCGGTCGCCCGGGCCCCCGCCGCCCCGGCCCAGGTGCCGGACCCGCCCGCCTGGGCCGGCCCGGCCGTCCACCCGCCGTCCCGGGACCGTTAGGGAGAGCCGTCGAACATGAACGCCGTGAGCCAGGTCTTCGCCATGCTCGCCGCCGCGATCCACCTCGTGGTGTGGCCGCTGGAGAGCTACCTGTACGGGCACCCACGGGTGCGCTACCTGCTCACCGGCAGCACGGCGGACGCGCCGGAGGTCCGGCTGTGGCGCTTCAACGTCGGCTTCTACAACCTGTTCCTGGCTCTCGGCCTGGTCGCGGGCCTGGTCCTGCTGCACACCGGGCACGCCGGGTCGGGGCGGCCGGTGATCCTCTACATCGCCGCGTTCATGGTGGCCGGCGGGACGGCCCTGTTCATCTCCGAGCCGAAGCTGTGGCGCGGCGCCCTCGGCCAGGCCGTACCGGCGGCGGTCATCCTGATCGCCGAAGCAATCTGAGGCGGGGCGGTCTGAGCCTGGGTGGCCGAGTACGGGCCCGGGCCGGCCCGGGCCCGTACTCGGCCACCCGGACGGCGCTCAGCCGCCCGCGTCCTGCGTGACCTCCCCGCGGCGTCGCACCCGCGCGGCGAGCAGCGCCCCGATCAGCCCGGTCACCAGCCCCCAACCCGCCGCCAGCGGCACCGCCGGCCACAGCGCCGGGCGCAGCGTCAGGCTGCCGCTGCCCAGCGCCGCCAGCGGATTGCTGCCGCCGAGGACCGCGCCGAGCAGGTCCCCCAGTCCGTCCTTGCCGAGGCCGACGCCCAGCACGGACAGCCCGTAGTCGGCGTCCATCCGGGTCCACAGGCCGACCAGCAGCACGGTGACGGCGGTGGCCACGGCGAAGCGGACGGCGTGCTGCCAGAGCCGGACGGTGCGCGGGGAGCGGTGGGCGGCGAGGAAGGCGGCGGCGAGCAGCAGCACGGCGGCCAGCGGCAGCAGGCACCAGCTGCGGGCGTCGTGGTCGGTCAGGGTGCCGAGGTCGATGGTCGCCTCCTTCCCGCCGGGGGTGCGCAGCACCGCGCTGAGCGGCTTGGGCACGGGCAGGCCGAGCGCGCCGACCAGCCGCCCGTGCCACGCGGCGCCGAGGCCGATGCCGAAGGCCAGCCAGACCAGGTCGGGCAGGGCGAGCAGCAGCACGGCCATGATCTGCCGGGCGTCGCCGTGGGTGATCGCGGTGATGATCCCGGCGACCGCGCCGATCGCCACGTACGCCAGCAGCACCATCCACAGCGCGAACGCGGCCGGGCGGACGGCGAGTTGGTAGCGCAGCAGGCCGCGCGGCAGTGGCGCCCGCCGGGACACCGCGAAGGTGGCCGCGAGCACCAGCAGCAGCCAGGCCAGCCCGATGCCGATCGTGGTGGGGCCGTCCGCGTGGAAGCCGACCTCGGGGGTGAGCCCGAGCGCGCCGCCGATGGTCTGCACCAGGCTGCCGCCGAGCTGGATCACGAAGGTGTGCTTGGCGGTTACGGTGATCACCACCAGGGCGATCAGCCAGAGCACCACCGTCCGGGCGATCCGGCCGAGCAGTTCACCGCCCCCGGCGACCGCACGGAAGCGCAGCTGGCGAAGGAACACCTCGGCCATCACGACCGCGCCGACCAGCGAGACGGTCAGCGGCATCGCGTCGACCCCGGCATCCACGGCGGCGAAGTTGCCCGCGCCACCGTCGAGTTGGACGGATCCGCCGACGGCCAGCGCCAGCGTCGCGGCGAGCACGGGCGGGAATCCGCCCTCCGGAAGGTCGTCGGCGCCGGCCAGCCAGAGGCCGAGCGCGGCCACCGCTGCCATCGCGACGAGACCGGCCAGCACGACCGCGAGCGCGTCCAGCCAGCCGCGGACGGCTCCGGGCGGACCGGCGTCCCCGGTGGTGGACTGCTGCATGCCGCCTCCCTCTGCTCGCGCGGGTCTGGTTCGTTCCCAGGGTGACCGACCGCGGCCGGGCACGCTCGGCGACGGCGCCGGCACCTGCTGTTGCGGCGAACTGGGCACCGGGGGAGAAATGGAACCCAGTGGCAGGAGCTTCCCGTGCCGGCCGTTCGCGCCGGCCGCCTGCGAAACGGAGCCTCGATGAGTCCCCAACCGCCCCTCTCCGGGCCGCCGAGCGAGCCGCCCTACAGCCCGCCCTCCGGCCCCCCGTCCGGCCCGCTGGCCGGTCCGCCGTCGGGTGGCGGCGCGGCCGGACCGCCGCCGCCCTCGGGCCCGTCGGGGTCCTCCTCCGCCGATGCGGGCGGGCGCGGCCCGCGACGGCCGTGGTGGCGTACCGGGAAGGGCCTGTCGGTGGCCGCGGGGGTGGTGGTGGCGGCCGTGGTGGCCACCGTGCTGGTCGTCAACAACCAGGGCGGCAAGAACGAGTCCGTTCCCACCGCCAACGAGGTCGCCCTGCAGGCCCCGGCCGACCCGGGGCCCGCCCCGTTCACCCCATCGGTGGAGACCCAGGGCATGAACGCTCCCGCGCCCACCCCCTCGCCCACCACCGCGCCGACCCAGCCGGGCGGCTCGGCGAAGAGCAGCTCCTCGGCCGTCCTGCACAGCGTGCAGGGCAGCTCGGCGGGGCTGTACGGCGGGACGATGAGCAAGCCCAGCTGTGACACCGAGCGGCTCATCGGCATGGTGAGCAGCGGCGACGCCGGCCGGGCCTGGGCCTCGGCGGCGGGAATCGAGCAGTCCGCCATCCCGTCCTACCTACGCTCGCTGACCTCGGCGTACCTGCGGGTGGACACCCGGGTGACCAACCACAGCTACAAGAGCGGTGCCGTGGTCGAGTACCAGTCGGTGCTGCAGGCGGGCACCGCCGTCCTGGTGGACGCCCAGGGGGTGCCCCGGGTGCGGTGCGCCTGCGGCAATCCGCTGAAGCCGCCGGTGCTGGTGAGCAACGCCAAGTACACCGGGAAGGCCTGGACGGGCTTCGAACCGAGCACGCTGATCGTGGTGGTGCCGGCGCCGCAGCCGGTGACCGAGATCATCCTGGTGAACGTCGAGACGGGCGGCTGGTTCTCCCGGCTGACCGGGCGGATCGACGTGGTGGACAAGCGGGTCGATCAGCCGAGGGGCCCGCTGGTGCCGGGCATCCCGCCGCCGGTCCCGTGGAAGCCGACCACCCCGACGGCGACGTCGTCGACGGCGACGTCGTCGACGAAGGGATCCTCCTCGGCGTCCGGGTCCACCTCCGCGTCCGGATCCACCTCGGCGACCTCCTCCGGGGCAACTTCCTCGGGTGCAACTTCCTCGGGTGCAACTTCCTCGGGTGCAACTTCCTCCGGCGCGACTTCCTCGGGTGCAACTTCCTCCGGCGCGACGACCTCGGGCTCGACCAGGCCCGGATCCACGACGTCCGGTGCGACGACCTCGGGCTCGACCACGTCCGGATCGACGACCTCCTCGGGCACGCCGTCCGGGACGACCGCCTCGTCCGGCACGTCCTCGGCGACCGGGTCCTCGTCCGCCTCCACCTCCTCGGCGAGCACCGAGACGTCGAAGGGAACCCCGACCACCAGAACCCCGACGGCCACCGAGACCACCGCCACGAGGGCTCCGACGACCACCGAGACCACGACCACCACGGTCACGACGACCGGAACGGGCACAACCCCCTGATCGTGTGACTCCCCCGCTGCCACCGGCCGTTGCGAACGCCGGTGGCAGCGCACGCCTGACAATCCGGCCCCGCGTCAACTCCACGAAATTAATCGGTGGCCAACAGTGCGGCGGACCGGCAGAGTGCCGCCATGATCAGCAACGGACTGGACGAGGACGGGTACATCGCGCGGGAGGGCTCGCCGGACCGCGTTCCGGCGGAGTTCGCTCCGGTGGTCGACGCCGCCCGGGAGCGGATCGCCACCGCCTTCGGCCCCGCCCGGCTGCACAGCGCCTACCTGTACGGCAGCATCCCCCGCGGCACCGCGATCCCCGGTGTCTCCGACCTCGATCTGCTGCTCGCCCTGCACCGGGAGCCCACCCCGGACGACCACGCCGAGGCCGACGCCCTGGAAGCCACCCTCGATTCGGCCTTCCCGCAGATCAAGGGCGTCGGCGTGCTCCTGTTCGGCACGGACACCCTGCTCAGCGAGCTGGAGCGGTACGACCTGGGCTGGTTCGTCGCCTGCCTGTGCACCCCGTTGCTCGGCGAGGACCTCGCCGAGCAGCTCCCCCGCTACCGCCCGACCTCCCTGCTCGCCCGCGAGACCAACGGCGACCTCGCGCTCGCCCTCCCCCGCTGGCGCGAACGACTGGCGGCCGCCACCCCGAACAGCGCCGCCCCGGATGCCATCGCCCCGGACGCCGATCTCGCAGCGCTCAGCCGCGCGGTCTCCCGCCGGCTCGTCCGCACCGGCTTCACCCTGGTGATGCCCCGCTGGAACGGCTGGACCAGCGACCTCACCGCCTCCGCCGAGGCTTTCGCCGTCCACTACCCCGACCGCGCCGAGCAGATGCGTCTCGCCGCGGCCGTCGCCCGCACCCCCACCATCGACCGCGCCGTCCTGGCCGTCCTCATCGACGACCTGGCCCCCTGGCTCGCCGCCGAGTACACCGCCGTCCACGGCGAGAAGGCTCCGCGCCCGTGACCGGCGACCCCCTCGTCCGCGAGGTCTTCCCCGATCTCGTCCGCGAACTGACGGCGCTCCTGGAAGCAGCGGGCGAGCCCGAACTCGCCGCCGGCGCCCGGGATCTGCGCCTCGTCGCAGACTGCGGCTGCGGCGACGACTTCTGCCAGAGCTTCCGCACGGAGCCCCACCGGGCCGGACAGCCGTACGGCCCGGGCCATCGCTGCGTGCCGCTGTTGCCCGCGGAGGGCACCCTGATCCTGGACGTCGTCGACGGCCGGATCATGTACGTCGAGGTGCTCGACCGAGAGCCCCTGCGGGATCTGCGCGAGCCCCTGCGGGGCCAGGGCGGTCACCGGCCCGACCAGCCGGGCCGGTGACCGCCGTCACCCGACTCAGTCGACGCAGGGAATCCCGCCGGCCTTCACCGCCGGGCCCTGCATCGGCAGCCCGGCGGCCGGGTCGGCGGAGCCGTCGGCCGGGGCCGAGGCGCCTGCGGAGGGCGTGGCCGGAGTGGGGGTCGGGGTGCGGGTGGCGGCGAGGTTGACCAGGACGTGGCCCGCCGCGACCGCCGAGGACGGGACGGCGGTGACGCCGTAGCGGGCGGCGACCGCCTGGGCGTCGGCCTTGGCACCGCTGCCGTACGTCACCGTGGTGGCACGGGTCCGGGCGGGGGCGTCGCCGATCCTGCCCGCCTGGTAGCCGAGTACGACCAGGGCCTTGGACTCGGTGGCGGCCGCGCCCGCGCCCGCCACCGCGTTGACGTCGACCACGGACTTGGGTGCGGCGCTCGGCGAGGGCGCGGGCGAGGCCGTCTCGCTCGGTGCGGAGCCGGCCGCCGTGGCCGGGGCGGCGGGCGCCTGTTCGCGATCGAACAGCTGCCGGACGATCTTCTTGATCAGGTCCGGGTTGACGGTGTTGACCTCCTGCCCGCCGACGGTCTTGAACCCGGTGATCGGCAGGGTGTTGAACTCGACGTTGCCGCCGGTGAGGTTGGGCGCCTGCTGGGCGAAGTCGAGGATGTTCCACTCGTTGTCGATCACGACGTCCTTCTTCACCACCCCGAACAGCTTCTGCATCTGTCCGAAGTCGTTGAGGATGCCCTGCTGCTTGAGCCGGTACTCGACGGAGGAGATGAACGCCTGCTGCCGGTGGGTGCGGTCGAGGTCGCCGTTGGTGAGGTGGTGGCGCTGGCGGACGAAGGACAGCGCCTGGGCGGCGTCGAGCGAGCTGATCCCGGCGGGCAGCTTGAGTCCGGTGCCGCCGCCCTCGTGGGTGGCGGTCCGGGCGATGATCGGATCGTCGACCGGATGGTTGAGGCAGACCTGGATCGGTTCGACCGCCTTGGCGATGTCGTAGAAGCCGATCAGGTTGACCTCGGCGAAGTGGTCGATCGGGACGTCCAGGAAGCTCTGCACGGTCTGGATGGTCGCCGAGCGGCCCGCCTCCCGGCTCTGCCGTTCCAGTTCGGCCTTGGAGAGGCCCTTTCCGTTGAGCTTCGCCTCGGCGGCCTCCTTGGCGATGCCGTAGGCCTCCTTGATCTTGTGCATCTTGCCGTCGGCGCCGACGGTCTGCACGTAGTCGTCGCGCGGGACGGACAGCGCGGTGACCTTGCCGCCGTTGGCCGGGATGTGCAGCACGATCAGGGCGTTGGTGTTGTAGCCGCCGATCTCGCTGGAGCCGGCGTGCAGCTCGTCCTCGACGAACTGCTTGGGCAGGTCGTTGCCGTCCATGTCCTTGCGGCTGTCCAGGCCGATCAGCAGCAGGTTGACGGACTTGTCCAGGTGCGGCGGGGCGTTCTTCTTGGCGTCCGCCAGCGCGGTGGACTTGATCATGCCGTCGTCCAGGCTGCGGTACTCGTACCAGGTGAAGCCGCTGGCGCCGAGCACGGCGACCGAGACGGTGCAGGCCAGGGTGCGGCCGGCCAGGGTCAGCGGGGCGGAGCTGCGGCGTGCGGCCGAGCCTTGGCGCTGGGCCCGGCCGTGCGGGCGGCTGCTGTGCTCAGCCACGGCGCCCCCTTCCGCTCGGGGCACCCGCCCTGGCGGGCCTGCGGCGCTCGAGCACCGCCCGGACCACGATCACCAGCAGAGCGACGGCCACCGCCTCCGCCATCACCGGGAACGCCCCGACCACCCAGCGCACCGCGCCGGTGCCCAGGCCCTTGCCCTGGTACTTGTCGGGGTTGGACAGGTATTCGACGCCCGAAGCCGTGAGCAGCACCACCACCGGGGCGGCCGTCACCACCCACCAGCGGCCGGTCCGGCTGCACAGCAGGGCCGCGATGCCGGTGCCGAGCACCGCGCCGACCGCGAACAGGATGCCGACCCCCGGCCCGCTCAGCTCGTCCGCGATCCCGCCGAGCAGCGGCAGCCCGACCGCCGCGAGCGCGGCGACCGGACCGCCGCGTCGGCGGGCCTGCTGCCTGCGGCGCGAGGCCCCACCCCGCTGGGCGCGGGCCTCCCGGCCCGGGTCGGTGGCGCCGCCGGCCCCGCGGGAGCGCTGGGCGGGCACGGCGGGGTCCTCGATGCGGGTTCCCGCGTCCTGGTACGACGTTCTCGCCCGCTGGCCGGCCATGCGCACTTCCCTCGATCGTTTCGGCTGCGGCGGCGCCACGCCACCGCGCGTGCCGGGACGCCACCGGTCCCGTGGCAGTTCCCACGTCTACAGGTCTGTAGAGGCTGGTGTGGAGCATACAAACCCATTTCAGCAGAGTCATCCGCCGTCGTTCCGCGGCGGCGGGCCGCCTTCCCGGCCCTCGTTAGGATGACCATGATCCCCGCCACGTCGGCACACCAACAGGAACGCATCAGAGGAGCAGAGCGTCACCATGTTTGAGAGTCTGAAGAACCTCGCGGACAAGGCCACCGACCTCGCCCGCGAGCACAGCGACGTGCTCGGGCAGGGCCTGGAGAAGGTCGGCGGCGTGATCGACGACCGCACGGACGGCAAGTACAGCGGGCAGATCGACACCGGCGTCGAGAAGGCGAAGGACTTCCTGCGCAACCTCGACGGGGGCCAGAAGCCCGCCGAATAGGGCCGGACGGGCCTCCCGCGAGGCACGGTCGACCGTACGGCGATCGAACTGGATAACGGGCGAACGGGGAGGGGCCGGCAGCCGTGGGCGAGGAGCAGAAGGGACCGCGCTGGGGGCGCTGGATCGTGATCGGCGTCCTGGCGGCGGCCGGGTGGGGCATCGTCCGCGGGGGCGGCCACGAACCCGCCACGTCCTCGTCGGCGCCCTCCCCGTCCTCCTCGGCCTCGGCGCCCGCCGCCACCCCGGGCGCGTCGTCCGCGCCGCCGTCGAAGCCCTCCGGCACCTACGAACCGGCCGACTACGCGGCGCCCGTGCGCCAGTACGCCGCCGAGGCGGGGGTCAACCCCCAGCTGCTGATGGCGATCCTCTACAACGAGGCGTACAAACCGCACGACCCGGATTTCGAACGGGCCTGGCAGCGCAACAAGCCGGACGCCGCCTTCGGCATCGCCAACATGCACCGGGCCGCCTTCGACGACACCAAGCCGGGCCGCCCGTTCGCCTCCCGTCGCTGGGAGGAGCTGCCGGACGACCGCAACCTGGCCATCCAGGCCGCCGCCTGGCACCTCCACGACCTCGCCGGCCAGCTACCCGTCCGGGTGAGCGCCCCGCTGAACAAGGACGAGCTGCTCGCCCTCGGCTACAACGCCGGGGCGGGCAACATGCTCGCGTTCGCCCGGGGCGTCAAGATCGGTTCCCAGGCGCAGTCCTACCTGGACCGCCTGCACGACAACTGGGCGCGGTCCGGCGAGGCCGTGAAGTAGACGCCGGGGACGATCAGCTGGCGCCGAGCTGGGCGGCCCACTTGGCGCGCCAGGCCAGCGCGTCGGCGACGCCCTCGGCGAGGCTTTGCTTCGGCGTCCAGCCGAGCAGCTCGCGGGCGGCGTCCACGGAGGCGTAGCAGCCGATCACGTCGCCGGGGCGCGGACCGGCCTCGCGGACGTCCAGCTTGGTGCCGACGGCCTGTTCGAAGGCGGCGACCAGCTCCCGGACGGTGGTGCCCTCGCCCGTCCCGACGTTGATCGCCCGGTAGCGGTCGGTGGCGTCGGGGGCGATCACCTCGTCGAACCGGAGCAGCGCCGCGACGTGCGCCTCCGCGAGGTCCTGCACGTGGATGTAGTCGCGGATGCCGGAGCCGTCCCTGGTCGCCCAGTCGACGCCGGTGACGGTGAACGGCGTGCCGTCGGTGTGCGCTTCGATCAGCTTGCCGAGGGCGTGGCTGGGGTTGAGGTTCTGCAGGCCGGTGCGCAGCCGGGAGTCGGCGCCGATCGGGTTGAAGTACCGCAGGGAGATGACCCGTTGCTGTTCGGCCCCCTCGCCCCGGGTCCAGTCCTGGAGCACCTGCTCCATCATCAGCTTGGTGCGCGCGTACGGGCTGTTCGCCTCGACCGCGGAACTCTCGTCGACCCGGCCGTCCGGCGTGGGCGCGTAGATCGAGGCGGAGCTGCTGAAGACCACCCGGGTGCAGCCGTGGCGCTGCAGGGCCTCCAGCAGCTCGACGGTCTTGGCGACGTTCTCCCGGTAGTAGAACAGCGGCTTGGCCACCGACTCCGGGACGACGATCCTGGCCGCGCAGTGCACGGTGGCGTCGATGTCCGGGTGCTCGGTGAAGATCCGCTCCAGCAGGGCGGTGTCGGCGATGTCGCCGCTGTAGAAGACGCGGTTCTCCACGAACTCGGCGCGGCCCTTGGACAGGTTGTCCAGGACGACCGGGGTGATGCCCCGGTCGAGCAGGGCTGAGGCCACGGTGCTGCCGATGAAGCCGGCACCGCCGGTGATCAGGACCTTCCTCATGCGCGGGTGCTCCCTTGCGATCGGCCGGGCGTCCGGTGACGCCCGGTGATCGTTGGGACGTACTCGGTGCACGGTCGGTTCCCGCCCGGCGGTGCCTCGTCGGTCAACGGTCGGCGGGCGGCGCCGGTTTGCGGTCCGTCAGCGGCGGGCGCGGGCGCGGGCGCGCAGCCGGAAGCCGGTGGCGACCAGGACGACGGCCGCGGTGGCGGTGCAGATGGCGGCCCAGGTGGTGGCGTCGTCCGTGCTCTCGTGGACGGGTGCGGTGGCCGCGGCGGCGTCGGCGGCGGAAGCTGCCGCGGCTGTGGCGGGGGCGGTGGCGGGCGTCCCGGAGGTGGCGGTCGCGTCCATCTGCACCGGGTCGCTGATCGCGGCCGCCTCGACGTCGAGTTCACGTTCGCCGTGGCCCAGCGAGGGGAAGGCGCAGTCGACGGCGATCTTCCAGTGCCCGGCGGGCAGCAGCTCGCGGGTGGTGTACGTCCCCGGCTGCCCGGGCACCGGGACCAGCCGCCAGGGCCCGACGGTCCGGCCGTCGGCGGCGGTCGCGGAGAGCGTGCCGGCGAAGTCCTCGGTGACCGGGTCGTGGTCGTTCTCCCAGGTGGCGACGGCCCTGATCCGGCCGTTCTGCTGCCCGGGCAGGTCCAGGTGGACGGTGTCCCCGTGGGCGGCGGCGGGTGTGGCGGCGGGCAGGACGGCCGCGGCGGCGAGGGCGAGGGAGGCGAGCAGCGGGCGGGTGCGGATTCGCATGGCGGGCGGTCCTCGGGCGGTGGGGGTGCGGGGAGCGGTGGCGCCGGGTGCGGCCGCCCTCGGGTGAATGGCGGCCGCACCCGTGGTGCACGGAGTGGAGCGGACTTCCGGACCTACGAGGTCTTCAGCAGCGACCAGCTCTGGTACGGCCGGCCGTTCGGCTGCTGAAGCTCCAGCAGCCAACCACCGTAGTACCAACGGTCGCTGAGCCCGAGCACCAGGGTGGAACCTTCTGCGGTGAGGGTGAACCCGCCGTCGCCGGCCGTGAGTTGCCACTTCTGCGCGGCGGCGTCGGCGCACGGCTGCTGCGCGACGTACTGACCGGCGACCGGCGTGCCGCCGAGCTGCAGGCACTTGCCGGAGCGCGCCGACTTGATCCGCACGGCGCCGTTGCCAGCGTCCTCGAACAGCCACTTCTGGTTGGCGTAGCCGGTGCGCTGGTAGCCGATCGCCACGGTGCCGTCGTTCATCGAGCTGCCCCACAGGTCGGCGGCCTGGCCGGTGAGGCCGTTGACCATCGTGTAGTGGGCGCCGGACTGCGGGCGGCCGGCGTCGGCGAGGGTGTGGAAGCTCGCCTGGCGGCCGGGCTTGCCGACCTTTCCGGCCGCGTCACGGACGGCGACGGACACGGTGTAGTCGGTGCCGGGGGCCAGCCGGACCACGCCGACCACGGTCGCGCGGACGGTGCCGATGGTCTGGCCGTTCAGCTGCACGTCGTAGCCGGCGGCGGACGGGACGGGGTTCCAGCTCAGCATGACCGAGTTCTGGGTGATCTGACTGGCCGTCACATCAGGGCCAGTGCCGCCCGTGGTCGGGGTCGCGGTCGGCGACGGGGACCCGGTCGGCGTGGCGGTGGGGCTGCCGGTGGGCGTCGGGGACGGCGAGGGTGTGCGGGTGGGCGAGCCCGTGGCCGTCGGACCGGTGGTCGGGGTGGGCGTGGGGTTCGGGCCGCTGCCGCTGCCCGCGATGAGGAAGCGGTTGTTGGCGACGTTCCAGTGGGTGGCCAGGTAACTGCCGGGCGCGGGCGAGGTGTTGTAGTAGTCGTCGTGGCCGCAGTCGAGCCGGTCGTCATGCGCGCGGTCCGGGCAGACGATCCGCATCGTCGGGTAGTAGGGGGCGTCCGAGTAGCACATCAGGTCCCAGGTGTCCGTACAGTGCCCGGCCTTGCTGGAGTTGGGGGCGCTGTTGTTCACCGCGCCCAGGTTGTGCCCGAGTTCGTGGGCGGCGGTGTGCCCGCCCCAGCAGCCGGAGTCGGTCCGGCCGTACGAGGGGCCGAAGTTGCTCAGGTTGTCCTGGCCGGAGCGCTCGTCGCCGGCGAAGGTGCCGATCCCGCAGTACACCTTGGCGTCGGTGAACATCATGTACTTGCGGTCCTTGCGGTTGAACCCCTGCGCGGCCAGGGCGCGGTTGCTCGCGTTGAAGTCCTGGATCTCGGCGTCCGAGATCTGCACGTTCAACACCGAGGCGGTGCAGTCGGGTTCGGTGACGAATCGGACGTGCCGCACACCGCCGGTCTCGGCGGCGCTGGCGTTGTAGATGACGTCGACGTCGGCGGCCCACTTCTTGAACGAGGACAGGTACTGGGCGAACCGGTCGTTGCCCGGGCTGTGCACGTACACCACCTGGACGCGGTTGCCGCTGCTGCCGTCGCCCTCGCAGACCAGGCCCGATCCGGCGGCCGGGGCCGCGGCGTCCTGGGGCGCGGCGGCGGTGCCGGAGTCGCCGAGCAGCGCCTTCTGGGTGGCGTCGAGGACGGGCGCGCCGCCCTTCAACAGATCAGCGGCCGCGGGCGGTTGGGCGCCCGCCGCCGGGGTGAGCGCGGGCGCCTGGGCGGCCGGGGCCGCGACCGGCGGGACGTCCTTGCGGATGTCCACGTCCTTGGGCGGCGCGTCCGGGCCGTGGCTGCACTGGGTGCTGCCGGAGACCTCCAGCATGTTGCCGCAGCGGTCGCTGGCCGGCAGGCTCAACCCCGCGTAGACCAGGCCGCGATCGGGCTGGTCCTTGGGTATCGCCTTGGGCGGGGCGGCCTTCTCGTCCCGCTTCGGGGCGGGCGCCCTGGTGGCACCCTCGGCGGTGCCGGTCTCCCCCGACCCGCCGTCGTCCGCGACCGCGTCGACCGGCGCCTCCGCCACCGCGACGGCGCTGTGCACCGCTCCCGGCTCCAGCGCGGTGCGCAGGCCCAGGGCGCCGGCGACCAGTCCGGCCGCCACCGCCATGGCGACCAGGGCACTCCTGCGGGTGAGCCTGCGGCGCCTGCGCCGACGGAGTTCGCTGCTCCGGTGTCCCATCGCGTTCCTTTCCTCGTGCGACGGTCCGCGCCCTGTGGTGCGGGGCTCGGACCTTCCGACACAAGGGAGAGCGAGTGGGACGGCCGGGAATAACAGAAACCTCCTGCGAAATTCCCGGACTCGTTCGAGACCGCCGTCGCAGCACCCCGCAAGGGGCGGCAGAGCGAGGACGAAGACGGACACGAAGGTGCCGGGGAGCGCACTCGGGGGGTGCGCGCTCCCGGCATGGGGTCGTGGCGGCCACCCGGCCGGAGCCCCGGGGCCGCCGTCCGACCGTGCTGGCCCTCGGACGGCCGTGTGGGCGAGGGCCGAAAGACCCTGCCGTCCGGACAGCACACGAACCGTCGGGACGGAGGCATCCTCGCAGGTCAGGCCGGTGCCACCGGACGTACCGCCGACCGGGACGCCCATCCGGGCGGACGGGGCCGAGTGGATCGGCCGTTGGAGTGATCCGAGCGCGTTCGGCGCAACGCCCACCGCACCGGCGCGTTTCCTATGGCGTGCGCCCGCTGCCCCCTGGCGCACGCGGGGCCCGCGCTCGCCGGCCCCCGTCTCCCGGCCGGCCGGCCGGTGCCTTCCCCCGGTACCGCCCGCACCGGTCCTCCTGGTGAGAGGAAGTGTCATGGTCCTGCCGACCAACGTCCTGCTGGCAGAGACACGGAAACGGATCGTCCCCCCGAGAACCACACCACCCCCCGTCCCCGCCGTCCGCGCCGCCGTCCCCCCGCTCGCCCCCGGCGCGCTGCCCGGCCTCGGCCACGCCACCGCCCTGCTGCGCGATCCGCTCGGCTTCCTCGGCTCGCTGGCCCGCCTCGGCGGCGTGGTCCGCATCCGGCTCGGACCACGCACCGTCTGCGTGGTGACCGACGCCCGGCTCGTCCACACCCTGCTCGTCGCGCTCGCCCGCGACTGTCCGCGCGGCGCCGTCCAGGACACCCTGAGGACGGCCTTCGGCGACGGCCTGCTGATGTCCGAGGGCCAGGCGCACCGCGACCGCCGCCGGACCATCCAGCCCGCCTTCGGCCCGGACCGGATGGCCGGGTACCTGGCCGTGATGCACCAGGTCACCGAGGAGCGGGCCGGACGCTGGCGGCCCGGCCAAGTCCTCGACGTGGCCAAGGAGATGAACCACCTGGCGCTGGAGATCGTCACCCGCTCCCTGTTCGACGCCCGGCTCAGCGAGGACGCCACCCTCGCCTTCCACCGGGCCCTGCCCGACCTGGTGAAGGGCCAGATCGTCCAGTCCCTCTACCCCCACCCGGCGTTCGCCCGGCTGCCGCTGCCCGTCAACCGGCGCTTCGACGCCGCCGTACGGGTGCTCAACCGGGTGGTCGACCAGGCCGTCAACGGCCGCTCCGGGAAGGTCCGTTCGGACCGGCGCGCAGGCACCCTGCCGGCCCTGCTGCGGGCCGCCACCGACCCGGCCACCGGGCGTCCGCTCACCGAGGCCGACGTCCGATCCGAGGCGATCACCATGTTCGGCGCCGGCACCGAGACCGTCTCCACCACCCTCACCTGGCTGCTGGACGAACTCCTGCGCCACCCCGAGGTGGAGGCCCGCGTCCTCGCCGAGCTGGACGAACACCTGCCCGCCGGGACCACCCCGACCCCGGAGGCGCTCGGTCGGCTCACCTACACCCGCAGCGTCACCCAGGAAGTGGTGCGACTGCACGCGCCCAACGCCTTCCTGATGCGCACCGCCCAGGTGCCGGTGGACCTCGGCCCGTACCGGGTCCCGGCCGGCACCGAGCTGCTGTACAGCCTCACCGCGCTGCACCGCGACCCGCTGCGCTACGACGAGCCGCTGAGCTTCCGGCCCGAGCGCTGGCAGGACGGCGGCGGGCTCGGACGGCCGTCCTTCCTGCCGTTCGGGGCGGGCAAGCACAAGTGCATCGGCGAGGCCTTCGCCTGGGCCGAGCTCACCGTCGCGGCGGCCGCGATCCTGCGCCGCTGGCGGCCGGTGGCGGTGCCCGGGGCGCGGGCCCGCGAGGTGGTGTGGACGACCGTCCAGGCGCAGGGACTGCGGGTACGGCTGGCACCCCGTACGGAGGCCGTCGTCACGGCGGCCGCCGTCACGGAGGCCGTCGTCACGGAGGTCGAGGCCGGCGCGCCGGAGCAGCCGGTGAACAAGCCGCTCCCCGCCCGCTGCCCGTTCACCGGCACCGGGGCCACCCCCGTACCGACCCCGCGGCCGCCCGCCGAACTGCGCGCCGCCGCCGACCGGCACGCCGACTGGACGGTCCACCACGGCCTGCTCGCCCCGGCCGAACTGCCCGGCTACCAGGCCTACGCGCTGCACGAGCTGATCGGCCACGCCTTCCCGCGCGCCCGGGGCACCGAACTGGACCTGCTGGTCGACACACTCGGCTGGTTCACCGTCCTGGACGACCGCTTCGACGGTCCGCCCGGACGCCGCCCCACCGAGGCCCACGCCCTGGTCGACCCGCTGATCTCCGCCCTCGACGGCGGCGCCCGCCCGGACACCCCGGACGACCGGCTGCTCACCGCCTGGCGGGAACTGTGGCACCGCCAGAGCGAGGCGGCCTCCCCCGCCTGGCGCGCCAGGGCGGCCCGCGAGTGGCGCGCCTGCCTGGCCACCTTCCCCGCCGAGGCCGAGCACCGCGCACGCGGCACCGTCCCCGCCCTCGGCCTGGCGGACACCATGCGGCTGCGCCGCCACGGCAGCTGCCTCTACCCGTTCATGAACATACTGGAACGGGTCCACGGCGCCGACGCCCCCGCCGCCCTGCACGCGGAGCCCGCACTGCACCGCCTGCGTGCCAACACCGCCGACGCCGCGACGCTGATCAACGACCTCTACTCGCTGGAGCGGGAGGAACGGCAGAGCGCGGCCGCCTTCAATACCGTCCTGACCCTGCAACGGGTCCGCGGCTGCACCCGCAGCCGGGCCGTCCGCGCGGTCCGCGCCCGGGTCACCCGGCTGCGGCAGGAGAACGAGGAGCTGCGCCGCGACCTGGGCCGGCGGCACCCGGCGGGGCGCTGGTACCTGGACGGCACCCGGGAGCTGGTCGCCGGCGTCCAGGCCTGGACCAGCACCAGCGACCGCTACCTGGTGCCGGGCGACCGGGGGCGCTGAGGCCCGGCCCCGCCGCTCGCTGCCGTGCTACTTGCGGCCGCCGAGCGCGAAGAGCAGCAGGACGAAGCCCGCGAAGAGGTGCGTGGCGAAGATGTAGATCCCCGCGCGGACCAGCATCGCCTTGCGGCGGCGCTTCTCCTCGCTCGTACCGTCGCCCTTCACCGGGCTGTCGGCGCTGTCGCTCATGGTGCGGCTCTCCTCGGGGTCGGACGCGGGCTTCGGGCCGGATGGGCGCGGCCGCGAGCTGCAGGCTGCGGATTCAGCGGGGCGGCCGGCCGCCGGAAGCGCGCAGCTCGGTGAGCAGTGCGCCCTGGTCGGTGATCAGCTCGGTCAGGATCCGGCGCGCCGCGCGCAGCAGCTCGGCGACGTCCGGGGTGCTGAGCGCGTACACCACCGTGTTGCCCTCGCGGGTGGCCGTGACCAGCTGGGTGCGGCGCAGCACCGCGAGCTGCTGGGAGAGGTTGGACGGCTCGACCTCGATCTCCGCCAGCAGCTCGCGCACCGGCCGGGGGCCGTCCTGGAGCAGTTCCAGGACCCGGATCCGGACGGGGTGGCCGAGGGTGCGGAAGAACTCCGCCTTGGCCTGGTACAGCGGGACCGGCATCGCCCGTTCCCTCCCTCGAATCCGGCTCGGTGGTCGTCCGGCCGGGCGGGGTCCGTGCCGCGGCCGACAGGCATCATCGCGACAGATGAAGATTTCTTCAAGTCGTCACAGTGGAAGGTGACCACCCCCACACCGCCGGCCACGCCGGGCCACATGGGGGTCGCGCCCGACGTCCTGCCAAATCACGGGCCTGGCAGCCTGGATGATGAACCGTCAGAAATCTCCAGGCAGATCCGCCGAGACTGGGGCCGGACCGGGCAAGCTTTCCCTGCCCGGTCCGGCCGGGCGGCTCCCCGCCGCCCCCTCCCAGCAAGGCGTTTCACACATGACATTTCATTTCGCACTCGAAGGAGGGCGCCTGCGCACCGCCGCTGCGGCACTGCTCGCCCTCACGGCCCTCCTGGGCATCGCACCGGCACCCGAACCCCTGCTCGGCACGGAGATCCGCCGGATCCCGACCGAGGAGCGCGTCCTCGCCCTCACCTTCAACGCCGCCTGGAACGAGACCGGACTCGACACCGTCCTCGCCGTCCTGCACGACCGCGCCGCACCGGCCGTCTTCTTCCCCACCGGCGACTTCGCCGACCACCACCCCCGCGCCCTGCGGGCCATCGCCGCCGCAGGCCACGGCCTCGGCAACCACTCCTACAGCCACCCCGACTTCACCGCCCTCACCCCCGACCGGGCCCGGAGCGAGGTGCGCCGCGCCGACACCGCGATCCGCCGCGCCGCCGGCACCGAACCACTGCCCTTCTTCCGTTTCCCCTACAGCGCCACCAGCCCGCAGGCCATCGCCACGGTCAACGACCTCGGCTACGCCGACCTCGAGTTCACCGCCGACACCAAGGGCTACCTTGGCCCCGGCCACGGCATGACCACCGACCGCGCCGTCGAACGCGCCCTCACCGCCCTCACCCCGGGCGCCGTCCTCCAGTTCCACGTCGGCGCCGACGAGGAGAGCGGCCCCGACACCTGCCTCGACGCCGAGGCGCTCCCCCGCATCATCGACGGCGCCCGCGCCCGCGGCTACCGCATCATCGACCTTCGCGCCCTGCTGAACCGCTGACCGGGCCGTCAGCCGAGCAGTCGGCCGAGCAATCGGCCGGCCCCAGGAACAGCGCGGCCAGGCGCGGCAGGCGCCGGTGCATCTCCACCGGGTCGTCGAAGTCGAAATCCTCGCCCAGCTCGGGCAGCGGCGGCCGGGCGGCGCAGGGGCGGGCGGGCGTGGTGTCGGCCTTCGCGGCCGCGATGACGGCCCAGAACTCATCGGTGTCCATGGGCGGCACTCTGCCGGTCGGGACTGACACCGATCCCGCACGGGCCGGCGCGCGACGGCATCGCGTGACGGCTCCCGCCCCCGGTCAGCCCAGACCGTCCCGCAGCGCGTCCACCCGGGCCACGGCCGCCGCGAAGGCCTCGCGGTCGAGGCCGCCGGAGTCGAGGGCGGCGGCCAGGGCGGTCGTGGCCTCCTGGCCCTGCTGGGGGTCGCGGGCGGAGCAGAGGATGAGGTCCATGCCTGCTGCCGCGGCGGCGACGGCGCGGGGGCCGGTGGGGCCGTACGGGGTGAGGGCGTCGGCTTCGAGGGCGTCGGTGATGGTGACGCCCCGGAAGCCGAGCCGGTCGCGGAGTTCGCCCTGGATCACGGTGGACGAGAACCCGGCCGGGCGGTCGGGGTCCAGCGCCGGGTAGACGGCCCAGGAGGCCATCACCAGGCGCACGCCCGCGGCGATGGCGGCGCGGTACGGGGCTTCGCCGCGGGTGCGCAGCTGGTCGAGCGGGACGGGCAGGGTGACGGGCCGGGCATCGGTGTTCTCGTCGCGGGCGGCGGCACCGAGGCCGGGGAAGTGCTTGGCCGTGGCCGCCACGCCCTGGCTCTGCTGGGCGGCGAGGAAGGCGCTGCCCAGCTCGCCCACCCGGGTGGGGTCCTGGCCGTAGGAGCGCTCGAAGTGGTCGATGAAGTTGTCCGGGGTGTCGTAGACGTCGAGCACCGGGGCGAGGTTGACGTTCAGCCCGGCGTCGGTGAGGGTCCCGGCGGCGCCGGTGCCGGACTCCACGGCGGCGGCGAGCGGGACCGGGGCCGTGCCGGTGCGACGGGCGGAGAGTTCGGGTGCGCCGGGCAGCCGACGGACCTTGCCGCCTTCCTGGTCGGTCATCAGCAGCAGCGGTCGCGGGTGCGGGGCCTCGGCGGCGGCCCGTTTCAACTGGCCGACCGCCTCGGCGAGTTGCTCCGGGCTGGTGACGTTCTCGCCGAACAGGATCACCCCGGCGGCCCGGCCCTCCCGGATCGCCTCCAGCGTCTCGGGCGGCGGGGTCGGGCCCGGGTAGGAGAGCACGATCCGACGCCCCGCGAGCTCGCGGGAGTCCTGGTGCCGGACGGTCATCGGTGCGGTCCTCTCGGCGTGGGCGCCGCTGCGCTGCGTCACCGACCCGGCCGGGACCGGTCCCAGCGCGGCCCCCACCACCAGCAGCACCGAGGCCAGCTGGGCAACATGCCGAAACGGGGCCATCACGCCTCCAGGGTCAGCAACGGCAGTACGGTCGGTCAGCGTACCCAGGAACCGGCCATCCGGCAGCCCGGCAAAAAGCCGTAACGCCTCTCCGCCCCGCGACACCAGGGCGACCGGGCAGCCGCGCCGGGTGGAACTGGGCCGGCCGGAGTACACCGGTGGCTGCTGCGGCCACCTGTCCGCCGTCGTGCGGCAGATCGACGACGTCGCCCTCTGGGCCGAGCAGTACGAGGCCGAGCCGGCCCCGGATCGAGGCCGACCCGTGGTGGCGGCCGGAGGCCTGAGCGCCGACGTTCCCACCACCCCACAGGCGGGCCGCGGTTACCGCGCAGACGGCCGACACCCCGCACGCCGCACCAACTCCCCGAGGACGGCGACCCCTTCGGCGATCGCGCCCGGTGAGCCCGCCGCGTAGCCGAGCACCAGACCGGGCGGGTAGGGGAGCCGGGCGTGCCAGGACAGCGGCTGGACCTTGACCCCGCGGGCGAGCGCGAATGTCGCCAACTCGGTGTCACTGCAGCCGAGTTCCTCAGGGAGGGTGAGCATCAGGTGCAGTCCGGCGGCCGCGCCGTGCACCGTGGCGGCGGGCAGGTGGGTGCGGATGGCGGCGATCATCGCGTCCCGGCGGCGGCGGTGGCGGCGGCGCAACAGCCGCAGGTGGCGCTCGAGTTCGCCGGATTCCATCAGCCGGGCCAGCACCAGCTGGGGCAGGACCGGATTGCCGAGGTCGGCGAAGCGCTTGGCGTCGAGCACGGCGTCGCGCAGTCGCGGGGGTACCAGCAGCCAGCCGGTGCGCAGGGCGGGGGCGAGCAGTTTGGAGATGCTGCCCGCGTAGCAGACCCGGTCGGGCAGTTCGGCCCGCAGCGCGGGCAGGGGCGGGCGGTCGTAGCGGTGTTCGGCGTCGTAGTCGTCCTCGATGACCAGCCCTCCTTCGGCTGCCCAGCGCAGCAGTTCGCGGCGCCGTTCACCGCCGAGGACGACGCCGGTCGGGTACTGGTGGGCCGGGGTGAGCAGGACGGCGGGCGCTCCGGTGGCGCGCAGGGCGTCGACCCGGATGCCCTCGGCGTCGACCGGGACGGGCGGGGTGGCGGCGAGCCAGTGGGCGAGGTGCTGGCGGGCGCCGAGCGAGCCCGGGTCCTCGACCGCGACCTCGGTGATGCCCCTCCGTTCGAGGGCGCGGCCGAGCAGGGCGAGTGCCTGGGCCGTCCCGGCGACGATGAGCACCTCCTCCGGGTCGGCGCGGATGCCCCGGTTGCGGGCGAGCCAGTGGGCGACGGCCTGCCGCAGGGCGGGTGTGCCGCGGACGTCGCCGTAGCCGAGGTGGTGGGCGGCGAGGCCGTCGAGGACGGTCCGTTCGGCGCGCAGCCAGGCGGCGCGGGGGAAGGCGGCGAGGTCGGGCACGCCGGGGGTGAGGTCGATCCGGGCGGGGGTGCCGCGCAGGTGGTCGAACACCTCGGGTCCGGGGTCGTCCCGGAACAGGACGGGCGCCGGCCGGGCCGACGGGACGGCCTCCGGGAGGTCCCGCGGCCCGGCGGGCGCCAGGGCGACGACGACGGTGCCGCCCCTGCCGCGCCCAGCGAGCTGACCCGACTCGGCGAGGCGACGGTAGGCGTCGGTCACCACCCCTCGGGAGACGCCGAGTTCGGCCGCCAGCACCCGGCTGGCGGGCAGTCGGCTGCCCGCCGGGAGGCGCCCGTCGGCGACGGCCTCGCGCAGCCGGCGGGCCAGCCAGTCGGTGAGGCCGCCGGGCGGGGCGTCGGCGGCGTCGAGCTGGAGGAAGTCGGCGCCGGTCTCCCCTGACCTGTCGGCATCTTTGGACCTGCCCACGTCGCTCTCTTTGGACCTGTTCACCGGTCCATAGTGGCGCGAGGGTTGAGCCATGACCACCGAAGCCATCGCCGCCGGAACCGGCGCCCACCCCGCCCCCGCCCCCTACGTCCACGGCTACTCGGACACCGAGGCGCAGCGCCTCGGTGACCAGGCCGACACCCTCGCCGAACTGCTGCACGCGGGCACGGCCTACCCCGCGGGCAGCCGGGTGCTGGAGGCGGGCTGCGGTGTGGGCGCGCAGACGGCGCACCTGCTGGCGGCCAGCCCCGGCATGCTGCTGACGGCGGTGGACGTCTCGGCGGAGTCGCTGGCCCAGGCCCGGGCCAGAATCGCCGACGCGGCGCCGACCGCCCGGGTCGTCTGGCACCACGGCGACCTGCACCGACTGCCCTTCCCGGACGGCGCGTTCGACCACGTCTTCCTGTGCTTCGTACTGGAGCACCTGCCCGACCCGACGGCCGGACTGGCCGCGCTGCGGCGGGTGCTGCGACCGGGCGGGACGATCACGGTGATCGAGGGCGACCACGGCTCGGCCTTCTTCCACCCGGAGACCCCGGCGGCCCGCCGCACCATCGACCACCTGGTGCGGCTCCAGGCCGGGGCGGGCGGCGACGCCCTGCTGGGCCGTCGGCTGTACCCGCTGCTGACGGCGGCCGGCTTCGCGGACGTGACGGTCCGCCCCCGTACGGTCTACGCCGACGGCGGCCGCCCGGCCCTGGTGGACGGCTTCACGCGGCGGACCTTCGTCGCGATGGTCAAGGCCGTCCGATCGGAGGCGCTGGCCGCCGGGCTGACCACCGCGGAGGCCTTCGACCTCGGCATCGCGGAGCTGCGCCGGGCGGCCGAACCGGGCGGGACGTTCCACTACACCTTCTTCAAGGCGGTGGCGGTCAACCCGTAGGCCGCCCGGGGCTCCCGGCTACCACCAGCCGCCGCAGCCGCTGGAGTCGCAGGCGCGCAGGTAGACGTCGTACGCGCCGTTGTAGGAGTAGAGCTTCCCGAACGTCATGTTCTTCTGCTCCAGGCGCCCGGACTCCCAGGTGATCCGCATCTGCACCCAGACGCCGCTGTCCCTCTTCCCCCACTGGAACTGGCCGTTGTAGCCGCCGTGCCCGTCGCCCGTCCAGGTCTTCCAGACGCCGACGTTCAAACCCTTGGGGGACCACAGCTCCCCGTCCGCCCTGGCGTTGGCGGCGGCACCGGCGCTGCCGGTACCGACCAGGGCCATCAGGGCGGCGGAAGCGAGCACGAGCACCGCGTTGCGCATACGCACCGGAACGATCTCCTTTCGGACATGCCTCGCCTTCGGTGCCAATACTCCCGGAACGGACCGGCCCGGCGTGACACCGGTATCGGCCATTCCACGCTCAACGCCCCGCGAACGGCTGACCAGGGGTCAGCCGGAGCCCTCGCCGAGGTCCGCGAGCAGGGCGCGCATCCCGTCGATGAGGGCGGCCTTGCGCGCCTCGTCGAGGCCGGCCAGCATGCGGTGCTCGTTGGCGACGTGGGCGGGCAGGGCGCGGTCGATCAGGGCGTGGCCCTCGGGGGTGAGCTCGACGTCGCGGCTGCGGCGATCCTGGTCGCTGCGGGTGCGGGTGACCAGGCCGCGGGCCTCCAGGCGGTCCAGGCGCTGGGTGATCGCGCCGGAGGTGACCATGGCGGACTCCATCAGGCCGGTGGGGGTGAGGCGGTACGGCGGTCCGCTGCGCTTGAGGGTGGCCAGGACGTCGAAGGAGGGGGCGTCCAGGCCGTGCTCGGCGAAGGTGCGGTTGAGTTCGGCGTCCACCAGGCGGAAGAGGCGCTTGAGCCGGCCGAACACCTCCATCGGGGAGACGTCCAGGTCAGGGCGCTCGGCGCCCCATTGCGCGACGACGCGGTCGAGATGATCTGCCACGGGTTCAGGGTAGGCGATGCCCAGGAATTTCCTTAGCGATGAGGTAACTGTGAGCCACGTCACCGGTGATATCCCCTGAAGGATGCCTTAGCGCTGAGCTACATTGGCTTAGTGCTAAGCAATCGCCTCGCCGTCGTGCTGGTGACGGCCCTCGCCCCTGCCACCTGGGGGACGACCTACCTCGTCACCACCGAGATGCTCCCGCCCGACCGTCCGCTCCTCGCCGCCGTCATCCGCTGCCTGCCCGCCGGACTGCTGCTGATCGCCCTCACCCGCACCCTGCCCAAGGGCGGCTGGTGGTGGCGCGCGCTCGTCCTCGGCGCACTCAACATCGGCGGCTTCCAGGCCCTGCTGTTCATCGCCGCCTACCGCCTCCCCGGCGGGATCGCGGCCACCGTCGGCGCCGTCCAGCCGCTGGTCACCGCCGGCCTCTCGGCCGCCCTGCTCGGCGACCGGCTCACCCTGCGCACGGTGCTGTCCGGCATCGCGGGCGTGGCGGGCGTCAGCCTGCTGGTGCTGCGCGCCAACGCGCGGCTCGACGCGATCGGGGTGGCCGCCGCGCTCGGCGGCGCGGTGGTGATGGCCTTCGGCGTCGTGCTCTCCAAGCGCTGGGTCTCCCCCGCGCCGCTGCTCGCCACCACCGGGTGGCAGCTCACCGCCGGCGGTCTGCTGCTGGTGCCGGTCACCCTGCTGAGCGAGGGCGCCCCGCCGACCCACTACACCGCCGACAACGTGCTCGGCTACGCCTACCTCTGCCTGATCGGCGCGGCCCTCACCTATGCGATCTGGTTCCGCGGTCTGCGCGCCCTGCCGCCGACCTCGCTGTCCTTCCTCTCCCTGCTCAGCCCGGTGGTCGCCACCCTGGTCGGTTGGCTGGCGCTCGGGCAGGACCTCAGTCCACTGCAGGCACTCGGCGCGGTGGTCGTGCTCGGTTCGCTGATCGTCGCGCAGACCCAGCGGCCCCGCACCCCTGCCCCTGCCCCTGCCCCTGCCGTCCAGTCGGCTCCCGCGCGCGAGAACGCCTGACGGCGCAGTACCCCCTACGTTTCACCCCGCTCGAAGATCCAAGGAGAAACCTTCATGCGTATCACCGTGTTCGGCTCCACCGGCAACGTCGGCCGCCGGGTCGTGACCGAGGCGCTCGCCCGTGGCCACGAGGTCACCGCCGTCGTCCGCAACCCGGCCAAGCCGCACGGCCTGCCGTCCGCCGTCACCGTCGCCGTCGGCGACGCGAGCAACCCCGAGGACGTCGCCCGGATCTCCGCCGGGCAGGACCTGGTGATCACCGCCACCCGCCCGGCGCCCGGCCGCGAGCACGAACTGGCCGCCACCACCCGGGGCCTGCTGGCCGGCCTGGCCGGCACCGGCGTGCGCCTGCTCGCCGTCGGCGGCGCGGGCAGCCTGATCGTCCCGGGCACCGACGGAACGATCCTGGTGGACTCCCCCGGCTTCCCCGACGAGATCCGGCCGATCGCGCTGGCCTGCGGCGAGCAACTGGACCTCTACCGCGCGGACGAGAAGGTCGACTGGACGTACCTGAGCCCGGCCGCGATGCTCGAACCCGGCGAGCGCACCGGCCGCTTCCGGCTCGGCCGGGACGAGCTACTGGTCGACGCCGACGGCAACTCGGCGATCTCGATGGAGGACCTCGCCATCGTGCTGCTCGACGAGGCCGAGCAGCCCGTCCACCGGCGCACCCGCTTCACCGCCGGCTACTGACGGCCGCTGAACGGCTTCTGACCGCCGTGGTGCTGGATACCCCCGCCCGGGGCTGTATCCAGCACCACCCCGAAGACGGTGTCCAGCATCATCGTGCGTCAGATGCGATGTCGGACAGGATCGTTCCCGTGAACACCACCGCATCCCGCACCCGCCGCGCGGCCGCCGTCGTCGCCACCGCGGTCCTCGCCGGCCTCGCCCTGCCCGCCACGGCGAACGCCGACTCCGGCCGCAACCCCGGCGACGCCGAACGCGTGCCCGCCCGCTACGCCGGCCAGCAGCTCCACTGGCAGCCCTGTGACGGGGGGCCCGCGCTCGACTGCGCCACCATGGCCGTCCCGCGCGACTGGCACCACCCCGACGCCGGGCCGGACCTCTCCATCGCCGTCTCCCGACACCGCACCGCCGACCTGGCGCACCGGAAGGGCACGCTGATGGAGGCCGCGGGCGGTCCGGGCGGGCAGGGCCTGCTGCGGCCGATGGCACTCGTCCAGGGCGCCCCCAAGGTGGCCGCCGCGTACGACATCGTCAGCTTCGACCAGCGCGGCGTCGGCCGCAGCACCCACGCCCAGTGCCAGACCCCGGAGCAGTTCCAGGCGTTCCTGGCCGGGGACTGGCGCGACCAGTCCCCCGAGGAGGTCGACCGGATCATCGCCAACTCCCGTGAGCTGGTGGCCGGTTGCGTGGAGCACAGCGGCGATCTGCTGCCCTACCTGACCACCGAGCAGACCGTCCGCGACATGGACCTGTTCCGCTCGCTGCTCGGCGAGAAGCAGATCAGCTACTACGGCGCCTCCTACGCCACCATGATCGGCGCCTACTACGGCACGCTCTTCCCGCACCGGGTCGAGCGAATGGTGCTGGACAGCAACGTCGGCTTCGAGGGCACCTGGGAGCAGTACGAGCTGGGCCAGCCGATGAGCTTCCAGCGCCGCTTCGAACAGGACTTCCTGCCCTGGATGGCCGCCCGGGACGCCACGTACCACTGGGGCACGACGCCGGAGGAGGTCAAGGCGCACTGGGAGCAGCGGCGCGCCGCCCTGCACGACCAGCCCATCACCGAGGGCTCGTTGACGCTCGGCCCGAACCAATTGGACAACGGCACCATCAGCGCGATCTACAGCGACAAGGCCTTCCCCGCCCTCGCCCGGGCACTGACCGCGCTGGACGACTGGCAGGGCGCCGACCCGGCGGCCAAGCAGACGGCCCGCCAGCTGTTCGGCCAGTACCTCAGCCCGGAGTTCCTCGCCGAGTTCTTCTCGGTGACGTGCGGGGACACCAAGTGGAACAAGGACATGGACACCTGGATCGAGCGCGGCGCGGAGAACACCGCCCGCTACCCGCTGGTCGGCGCCCGCACCCTCGTCTTCAGCTCGGTCTGCGCGCTGTGGCCGACGGACCCGGCACCCAAGGTCAAGGTCACCGGCGCCCACCTGCCGCCGGTGCTGATGCTCAACTCGCTGCACGACCCGGCGACGTACTACGAGTCGGCGGTCGGTGCGCACCGCGCACTGCGGGGCTCGAAGCTGGTCACCGTCACCAGCAACGGCAACGGCAACCACGGCCAGTACCCGGGCTCCGACCCGTGCGTCACCGACACCGTCGAACGCTACCTGCTGGACGGCCAGGCGCCCGAGCACGACCTGACCTGCCCGGCCTCGCCGGCCGGCTGAGCAGCAGGCCCATCAACCGCGCTGCTGCGCCCGGAACTTGGTGCGCAGCCAGGCGGCGGCGACGGCCAGCCCGGCGAAGCCGCCCACGGCCAGCTTGATCCCGACCTTGGCGACGATCCAGCCGACTCCGGGAACGGCCCAGCCCAGCCAGTGGAACATGGCCAGCAGCACCGCGCAGCCGCAGAGGACGGCCAGCGCCGTGGCGCCGACGGCGGCGGCCCTGGACAGCTCGCGCGGGCCGCCCTCGGCGCCGCCATCGCCGTCGGCGACCGAAGTGGTGCTCCCCGCAGTCTCGTTGGGCGTGCCGTCCGTCGCGCCGGTCATCTCGTTCGTACCCCTATCACCCATGTCGGCGATGATACGACTTCAGCGGCAGGCGTGGTGGGTGTCGCCGAGGTGCTCGCCGGTCTCGTCGTCGGGGAAGCTGACGGCCATGGTGACGCGGTACTCGAAGACATCGTGGCGGTGGCCCGGCACCCGCGCCCAGGCGAGCGAGTGCACCTCGGCCTCGGGGGCCTGCCGACACCAGGCGGCCGCCTCCTCCAGGGCCCGGGCCGCCGAACGCCCGGTGCACACCACGGCGGTGTAGGCGGCGACCGCGACGTCGCCTCCGGTGGTGCGGCCGCCGCGCGACACCGCCCGGACGGCGGCGGCGGCCTGGGTCAGGTCACGGGCCAGGTCGTCCACCACCCGAGGGGGTGCCGGCAGGATCACCGCCCCCTCGGCGACGGTCTCCGGCAGGTTCGCGCTCACGGTTTCGGCCTCCATCCGCATGGTCACGCGGCACAGCATGCCGGACGGGATTTCCTGGCATGCCCACTTTCATCTGAACGTCATCCATCCAGGGCCGAGTTGGGGACGCCCTCTGGCGCCGGACCGCCCGTCCTGCTAGTACTCCAGTGCGACTTCGTGATCTTTCCCGGGAGCCGGGTGAGAACGGCAACGGCCACCGCGTGATCATCAAGGGTTGTGTGGACTCATGACGAT